>WRBL01000231.1 GCA_009784565.1 Streptosporangiales bacterium
CCAGGGTTCCGGGATCACCGTCGCCGTCCTGGACAGCGGCGTCCAGGCCGGCAACGCCGACCTCCAGGGCGTCGTGAAGCCGGGCGCGGACATGCTCGGCGACTCGGGTAACGGCGAACGGGACTACGGGCCGGACGGCGGCCACGGAACCGAGGTTGCCTCCCTCATCGCCGGGCAGGGCGCCAACGGCGACCCGGTCGGCCTCGCTCCGCAGGCCAAGATCCTTCCCGTCCACGTCATTAATCCCAGTAACGGAATGGGGCCTGTCGCCAACGGCATCAAATATGCCGTCGACCACGGCGCGCAAGTTATCAACATGTCCCTCTCCGCGGACGCGCCCTCCGCGACAACGTGTGATCCGCAAGTACAGCAGGCCGTTTCCTACGCGCTCTCGCACAACGTGGTCGTAGTGGCCGGTTCCGGCGATACCAACAAGACGGGCACTGCCCCCCAGGAACCGGCCAGTTGCGCCGGGGTCCTCGCAGTCGGCGGCGTGGAGCCCAGCAATTCGCTCTGGCCGGATAGCACCCAGGGGCTTGACGTCTCAGTAGCCGCGCCTGGTGCACAGGTCTACAACGTCAGCGCCAATGGGCAGGAGTACACGTACCGGGGCTACGGGACCAGCTTCGCCTCGGCCCTGGCATCCGGGGCGGTGGCGCTGATCCGGGCGGCGAACCCGTCGATGCCCTGGTACACGGTTGACCAGCGACTGGCCGCCACGGCGATCCCGGTCGGCCAGGTGCCGAACAGCGGCGTCGGGTTCGGGATCATCGACATCAGCAAGGCGATGCACGCCTCGAGATACCCGGTCAGTTCCTCGGCGCCCAACCCGACCTACGCCCGCTACCAGAACTGGCTCAAGAGCACGGGCCAGTCCGCCCCGGCCGGCTCGTCCGGGGCTCAGGCCTCGTCCGGGAAGTCCGGCGGCGGCGTCGGCATCTGGCTGATCGCCGGCATCGTGGTCGTCGTCCTGATCATCGTCGCCGTGCTCGTCATCGTCCTGGTGACCCGCGGCCGTTCCCGTCGCGGCCCCCGCGATCCCGGCGGCGGCTTCCCTCCGAACGGCTACGGCGCCCCGGGCGGGCCCCAGTATCCGCCCGGCCAGTACCCGCGGCCAGGCCCGTACGCGCCGCCCGGTGGCCAGCAGTATCCACCGGGGCCGTACCCGCCCGGCCAGCAGTATCCGGCGCCGCCCGGGCAGTATCCGCCGCCTCAGCGGTAGGCCCGCGGGCCTACCGCCGCGCCGGGAACGCGAAGAGGCTGACGTGGCCTGCGGCGCCCGGCACGGGCGGGGAGCGTGCCGGGAGCCGCGCCCGCGGCGGTCTTGCCGGCGATCGCCGCGGCTCAGGGACCGGCCGCCGGTCAGGGTCAGCGGCACATGATCCCCAGAGGTCACTTCAGCCTCAGTAGCTACATACCCGCGTAATGGGCTAGCTACCATTCGCGATCATCGAATGTGGCCGGATCAGAGGGCCGGGTCCGCCTGGCAGCGGGCGCAGAGGCCCCAGAAGGTAACTTGCGCCTCATCGATCGCGAAACCCAGCTCGGCGGCGGGCTCCAGGCAGGGCGCGGCGCCCACGACGCAGTCGACGTCGGCGACCGACCCGCAGCGGCGGCAGGCGAGATGATGATGGTTGTCGCCGACCCGGGTCTCGTACCGGGCGGCACCGGTCCCGAGGTCAATCTTGCGGAGCAGTCCGGCGGCGGTGAACGCGCCCAGGGCGTCGTAGACGGCCTGGAGGGTCACGTGCCCGACCTTTTCCCGGACTCCCCGGGCAACCTCGTCGGCCCCCAGGTGCTCACCGTCACGGATCACGTCCAGGATGGCCAGCCGGGCGGATGTCACGCGCATCCCGGCAGCCCGGAGCCGCTCCGCGCCCGTCCTCTTGGCCTCTTCCACGCCTTCCCACCCTAAAGCTGAATCATTCAAGACAACGATTCTACCGGGAGCACGCAAACACCTTGGTAACGGCGGAGGCAGCGCGTGACGATAGGGGTGGGGCTGGGCGGGGTAGGCAGAAGTTTATGAGGCGTTCCCTGTCCTGGTTGCTGCATGCGGACGCACGTCGTCCGCGCCCCCGGCACGCCGCCCCCCGTCACGGGTCGTTTCCCACCGACGATGACGGTTCCGCCGGGCGTCCCCAGCCTAATCTGGCCGCGTTCGCCCCGGCGGCCGTGGCCGAGCGCATCGAGCGGGCGCCCTCGCTCGACCGCGCGGTCAGATCCCTGTCCGACGCGGCGGTGCGGGCGCTGCCGACGGGTCGGCGCACCGACGCGCTGCACGGGGTCCCGTTCGGGCAGCCCGCCCACCCGGCGCTGGTCCGGCTGCCTCTCGGATGCTGGACGTCCGCGGTACTGCTGGACTTCTTTCCGTCCGCACGGCGGGCCTCGACGACCCTCATCACCGCGGGCCTGCTCACCTCGCTGCCGTCAGCGGCCACCGGCCTGGCCGACTGGTCGGCGCTTCACCGGCACCAGCAGCGGGTGGGCATCGTGCATGCCGCGTGGCAGCTGGGAGCGGTGTCGCTGTTCGGAATGTCCCTGCTGGCCCGGACGGCCGGCTGGGGCACCGACGGAAGGGTCCTGGCGGCCGCCGGAGTCGTCGCGGCCACCGCGGGAGCCTACCTCGGCGGCCACCTGGCCCTCCGGCTCGGCGCCGGCGCCAGCCATGCCGAAGCGGTCGGTCACCTGGCCGACCTGGGCTGGCACGACCTGTGCCGGCTACGGGATCTTCCGGACGGTCACCCGGTCCGCCGGCAGCTGGGCTACCTGAGCCTGCTGGCGGTGCGCCACGACGAGACGGTGTCCGTGCTGTCGGACCACTGCGCCCACCTGGGCGGCCCACTGCACCAGGGCCGGGTCATCGCCGAGAAGGGCGAGTCCTGCGTGTCCTGCCCGTGGCACGGATCGACCTTCCGCCTGTCCGACGGCGCCGTGGTCCACGGCCCGGCGACAGCGCGCCAGCCCGCCTTCGAATCCAGGATCACCGGCGACGGAACCGTCCAGGTCCGTCCCCGCCTGGGCGCCGGCGCCCGCCACGAGGCCGCCTAATGGGGTCTAGCGAGCCGCCCAGGCGGACCAGCGGTTGTTGCGGTACTCGATCTCCAGCGGGACGCCGAAGCACCGGGAGAGATTGCGGGTCGTGAACACCTCGTCGATCGGCCCCTGAGCGAGTACCGATCCCCGGCGCAGCAGCATGGCGTGGGTGAACCCGTCCGGGACCTCTTCCACGTGGTGCGTCACCTGGACCATCATCGGCGCCCTGGAGTCCCGGGCCAGGTACGACAGGCGGCGGAGCAGGTCCTCGCGGCCGCCCAGGTCCAGTCCGGCGGCGGGCTCGTCCAGCAGGAGCATCTCCGGGTCCGGCATCATCGCCCGGGCGATCTGCACGCGCTTGCGCTCGCCCTCCGACAGCGTCGCGAACCGGCGCCGGATCAGGTGGGCGCAGCCGAGCGCGTCCAGCAGTTCCACGGCCCGGGTCACGTCGGAGGAGTCGTACTCCTCCTTCCAGCGGCCCAGTATGGCGTAGGAGGCGGTCAGCACCAGGTCGATGACCTTCTCGCCGGCCGGCACCTTCTCGGCCAGCGACGCGCTCGTGATCCCGATCCGGGGCCGCAGGTCGAACACGTCAACCTCGCCCAGGGTCTCGCCGAGCACCTCGACGGTCCCGTCGGTCGGGAACAGCAGCGTGGCCGCGACCTGAAGCAGCGTGGTCTTCCCGGCCCCGTTGGGGCCGATCACGATCCACCGCTCGTCCTCGTGCGCGGTCCAGTCGATGTTCCGCAGCAGCAGTGATGTGTCCCGCCGCACCGATACGCCGCGCAGCTTCAGCACCTCGTCAGACAACGCCTGCCCCTCTCGACCGGACTCGCTATGCCACCAACTTGAACCTATTCCACCCAGGGCCCTTCGGCACAGTGAGCGGGCAGAACGGCCGGCAGGGGTTTGTCACAACGGTAGTCTGTGCAGGCGATGAATGGCTCACGGACCACGCTGCTGATCACCCTTACCGGCCGGGACCGGCCCGGGGTGACCTCGCGGCTTTTCGGTGTGCTGGCCCGGCACCCCCTCACTGTCATGGACATTGAGCAGGTCGTCATCCGCGGCCGGCTTGTGCTCGGCGTCCTCGTTGGCTGCGACACGCCGCCCGACCTGACGTCCATCCACCGTGAGGTCAGTTCCCTCGCGGCCAGCTTCGGCCTCGACTCGGAGATCACCACCGGCTCGGCCGAGCCCGGCGGGAACGGCGCGGCGCACGACAAGCTGCACGTGACCCTCCTGGGCAGCCCGCTGCGGCCGGACGCGGTCGGCGCCGTGGCCGGGCGGATCGCCGCCAGCGGGGCCAACATCGACCGCATCTCCCGGCTGGCCAGCGATCCGGTCACCTGCCTGGAACTGGACGTCTCCGGGGCCGAGCCCGGGCCGCTGCGCACCGCGCTGGCCCGCGAGGCCGTCGAACTCAGCGTGGACGTGGCGGTGCAGCGCGGCGGCCTGTACCGGCGGGCCATGCGGCTGATCGTCATGGACGTCGATTCCACGCTGATCCAGGACGAGGTCATCGACCTGCTCGCCAACCGGGCCGGCTGCGCCGCCGAGGTCGCCAAGGTCACCGAGGCCGCGATGCGCGGCGAACTCGACTTCGCCGGCTCCCTGCGGGAGCGGGCCGCGCTGCTGGCCGGGCTGGACGCCACGATGCTGGACGAGGTCCGCGGCGAGATCCGCCTGACGCCGGGGGCCGAGACCCTGATCCGGACGCTGAAGCGGCTCGGGTACAAGTGCGGGATCGTCAGCGGCGGCTTCACCCGGGTGATCGAGCCGCTGGCCGCGGGCCTGGGCATCGACTACATCGCGGCGAACACGCTGGAGATCGTGGACGGGAAGCTGACCGGCCGGGTCCTGGACCCGATCATCGACCGGGAAGGCAAGACGGAGACGCTGCGCGACTTCGCCGCCCGCGCCGGCGTGCCGCTGTCCCAGACGGTCGCCGTCGGCGACGGGGCCAACGACCTCGGCATGATCGGGGCCGCCGGCCTGGGCGTGGCCTTCAACGCCAAGCCGGTCGTCCGGGACGCCGCCGACACGGCCCTCAACGTCCCCTACCTGGACGCCATCCTCTACCTCCTCGGTATCTCCCGCGACGCCGTCGAGGCCGCCGACCGGGCCGGCGCCTAGCCCGCTTCGCGCCCCGTCGGCGCTTGTGCGGACGATCGTGGTGCTTCTTGCACCACTGTGGACCACGCGACGCGTTCGGGGGGCGATCAGGCACCGGGTATGGGGAGAAAGCGAAGGCCCGTTCGGTATGAAAAGAGCGCTGGCCCGCGCCGACGGTGATCGGGCGGGCCAGCGGTTGCCGGACGGTTATTCGTTCTGGGTTTCACCCGGGCCTGAGCCCGAGCGGACGCCGTTGGACGCGGACTCGTCGTGCGGGCGGGCCGACGGAACGGTGCCGACGGCGCCCGCCCCGGACTGCACGGTGGGCGCACTGGACGTGCTCTGCTCGGGAACGGCCGCCGGGGCGGTCGCGGAACCGGTCTCCGCGCTGGCCGGGGGCTCGTCTCCCAGGCCGTGCGCGCGGCGCTTGGAGACCACGATCGCGGCCACCACGATGGCCAGGGCGATGACCGCGGCCCCGATCCGGATTCCCAGGTTGTGCTCGTACTTCACCACGGACGTGGCGATGAGCAGCGAAACCAGGTTCATCACCTTGAGCAGCGGGTTGATCGCCGGGCCCGCGGTGTCCTTGAACGGGTCGCCGACGGTGTCGCCGATGATCGTCGCCTCGTGGGCATCGGAGCCCTTGCCGCCGTGGTGGCCGTCCTCGACCAGCTTCTTCGCGTTGTCCCAGGCGCCGCCGGCGTTCGACAGGAACACCGCCATCAGCACGCCCCCGGCGATCGCGCCGGCCAGGAACGACCCGAGCGGCGCGTAGCCGAAGGCGAAGCCGACCGCGATCGGGGTCAGGACCGCGAGGATCCCGGGTGTCGCCAGCTCACGCAGGGAGTCGGCGGTGCAGATGTCGACGACCTTGCTGTACTCCGGCTTCTCGTCATAGGTCATGATGCCGGGATGGGTGCGGAACTGGTTGCGCACCTCGACGACCACCCGCTGGGCGGCGCGGCCGACGGCCATGATCAGGAGACTGGAGAACAGGAACACGACGGACGCGCCGACGATGACGCCGACCAGGACGTTCGGGTGGTCGACCGACAGGCTGAAGCTGCCGGCCGCGCTCCCGAGCGCCGCCTCCACCGTCGTGCGGAACGAGCCGAACAGGGCGGTCGCGGCCAGCACCGCGGTGGCGATGGCGATGCCCTTGGTGATCGCCTTGGTGGTGTTGCCGATCGCGTCCAGGTGGGTGAGCGCCTGCGCGCCGTCGCCCTCGACGTCGCCGGACATCTCCGCGATGCCCTGGGCGTTGTCGGTGACCGGGCCGAAGGAGTCCATCGACACGATGACGCCGACCGTGGTCAGCAGGCCGGTGCCGGCCAGGGCGACCGCGAACAGGGCCAGGGTGGCGTTGCCCGTGCCGAGGAGGAAGGCGCCGTAGACCGCCGCGCCGATCAGCAGGGCGGAGTAGACGCCGGATTCCATGCCGGAGGAGATGCCGGACAGGATCACCGTGGCGGCGCCGGTCCGGGACGATTCGCCGATGTCCTTGACCGGGCGCCGGTTGGTCTCGGTGAAGTAGCCGGTCAGCAGCTGGATGGCGCTGGCCAGCACCAGGCCGATCAGCACCGCGCCGATGGCCAGCACCCGCGGGTTGCCGGCGTGGCCGAGAATGCCGTGGTCGGTGACTCCGGTAAGGCCGCTGTAGCTGTTGGGCAGGTACGTGAAGGTGGCGATCGCCACGAGGATGGCGGAGATCACGGCGGAGACGAAGAAGCCGCGGTTGATCGCGGACATTCCGCTGCGGTCACCGGCCCGGGGCCGGACCACGAAGATGCCGATGACCGCGGTGACGACGCCGATCATGGGAACGATCAGCGGGAAGATGAGGCCGTAGTTGCCGAACGCGGCCTTGCCGAGGATCAGGCTCGCCACCAGCATCACGGCGTAGGACTCGAACAGGTCGGCCGCCATGCCGGCGCAGTCGCCGACGTTGTCCCCGACGTTGTCGGCGATCGTCGCGGCGTTGCGGGGGTCGTCCTCGGGGATGTTCTGCTCGACCTTGCCGACGAGGTCGGCGCCGACGTCCGCCGCCTTGGTGTAGATGCCGCCTCCGACTCGCATGAACATCGCGAGCAGGGCCGCGCCGAAGCCGAAGCCCTCCAGGACGTCCGGGGCGTTGCCCCGGTAGAGGAGGACCACGACCGCGGCACCGAACAGGCCGAGGCCGACGGTGAACATTCCCGCGACGCCGCCGGTGCGGAAGGCGATCCGCATGGCGTTGTGCTCTCCGCCCTCGCGGGCGGCGGCGGCCACCCGGACGTTGCCGCGGACGCACAGGGACATGCCGGTGAACCCGGTTGTCGCGGAGAAGATGGCGCCGACGAGGAAGAAGATGCTGCGTCCCCACATCACGCCGGGCCCGTCGGCCGGCAGCGCGAGCAGGACGAAGAAGATGACGACGACGAAGATCCCCAGCGTCCTGAACTGACGTCGCAGGTAGGCGGCCGCTCCTTCCTGTACCGCGGTCGCGATTTCCTGCATTCGCTTGGTTCCCTGGCTCGCCGCGAGCACTTCGCGGACCAGCGCGCCCGCTACGGCGAGGGCTAGCAGGGCAATGACAGCGACGATGACAACCCACGTGAGGTTGGATCCGCTGACACTGACCGGTCCGCCCGCCGCGAGGGCGGGCGTGTGCTTTAGCATTCGGTCTCCCTTGGACGTCCGGTAAGCGGGCTCCGCTGTGAGCGCCGCTAATACAGGCGTGTGGCCACAAACACTCTTTCCATCTATCTATGCCGGGGGGTTCCCGATTCGCGGTCTAACCCGTTACTAAGGGGTTCCCGGAGCCGGAAGGCAGCGTGGGCGGGAGTCTACGCCGCTTATTCCGGAACGTGAAGCGTCACTTTGCTGATTCGTTTACTATCTAATAGGGATGATAACGAAGAACATCCTTTATCAGTAGACCCAGTCGTCACAGTTTCCCGGGAAGTACCTTGTCGCGGGCCACAGGTACCGTTATCCCCGGAAATTTCAGGACAGCTGGGTCTTACCCTTCAGTACGAGCGATCACTCCTGTCGTGACGGCACAACGATCTTGTTCCGCAATTGCATCCTGCGTCACTTCAGTGTCATTCGCCGTAAATGACAAAGCTGTTATTCACTTGCCCCTTTACTAGCGTGTCATCACTCTTGTCACAGGAATCCCGGACGAAAGACACGGCAGCGAAACATCACCGACCACTTCTCTACGTGGCTACCCGATCACGTTCCAGCCATCGCTCACAGAAACAGGCATCGATACGGATCGAGACCTTCGGCGACCGCGGAATCATCAAAGTCCTGGCAACATGAACAAAACAGGCGGCCGGTCCGTAATCATGGACGTAGCAAGAGACGCCCTAGACGGTGCTCGCGGTCAGGAAGGCTGAGACGTCATGACGAACCCCTTCGAGAAAGGCTCCGCCGGGCCGAACCCCTTCGGCCAGGGGACACCGGGCCCCGGGCCGGGTGCACCAGACGTCCCCTCGCGTCCGGTGCCGTCGGCGCCGCCCGCGTCGCGCCCCGGGCCGGGCGGTTCCGGACCCGGTCTGGCCACGGACACGGGCTCGATCGGCCGGGCCCGTGATGCCATGAATCTCGACGGGCGAGCGAGAGATCTGAAGAAGGCGGCCGACGGCATGCGGGCGGCCCAGGAACGGATCGCCGCCCTGGCCGGCGTCGGAACCGCCGCCGACGACAAGGTGCGGGTAACCTGGGCCGCCGCCACCGGCCTCGACCAGCTTCACCTCGACCCGCGGGCCATGCGGATGCCGTCGCAGGAACTGGCCGCGGCCATCAAGCAGGCGATCACCGCCGCGATGACCGATCTTCGCCGCAAAACGGCCGAGGTCATGAAGGAAGAGGCCGGAGTGGACGCGGGCAACAGCACCGCCGCGATCCAGGACCTGCAGGACGCCTTCAACAGCCAGATGAGCGAAGTAAACGCACGAGTGGACCAGGCCCGCCGGGCCATGGAACAGGCCCTGCGCCCCTGACCGGGAGGAACACCATCATGCAATGGCTGGAATTGGCTGGAATGGCCATCGTCTCCACAGCCCTCTTCATTGTCCTGCCCGGATGGTTCGCCCTGCGGAGGCAGCGGTTCAGTAAGAACATCGCGGTGCGGATGCGGGAGCACGCCAACGAGGTGCAGGAGGAACTGCGGCGCTCGCAGGGCGGGCCGCCGCCCGGCCCGTAGACCAGGCGGCGGCAGCGGCTTCTACTCGCCGGGGATGTGCTGACCTGAGTCCCCGTCCGAGGCGTGCGAGCCGCCATCCGACCCGCTGCTCCCGCTTTCACCGCCGGCCCCGCCCGCATGAGTGTGCTTGGGGAACAAGCCCCCGTGGATCTTGTCGGTGACCTTGCCCTGAACGTAGCTTTCGACCTCGCCGGGCACCAGTTTGACGTCGGCCGCAGCACCCGTGAGCAGCGCGTGGCCGAAGTCGCCGAGAGCGGAACTGTCGCCCTGGCCCATCTGGACGCCGGTGTCGACGAAAACGCCAGCTTGCATGGCGGCGGCGACCCCGCTGAGCGCCCCGAGCAAGATCTTGGCAGCGGACTCCAGGGCCTCGTACGCCTCGGCCCCGGCCGCGACCCCCTCCGTCTCGGCCTCGGGGGCACCGACAATTGTGCAGTCGGCGACGGCGATGGCCGCGGCGTTGACCGCGACGACGGTGGCCGTGGCCACCGCGAAGGCGGCGAACACGTAGAGCGCGGCCTCGACGGCGTACAGCAGGACGCCCGCCGTTTCGGCGGCCGTGGCCGAGGTCGTCACCTGCTCCAGGTACTTGTTCGCCTCCTGCTCGTATGCCTCCCGGTCGGCGGCCTGCCACTCGGAGTCGGGGATGCTGTGGACGACTCCCGCGAGCTCGTCGTGGAACTCGCGCAGCTGCTTGCTCGCCTTCTCCCACGCCTCGGCCCCCTTGTTCACCTCCTCGGAGTTCCCGTTTCCGTTACCGACCTGCTGAGCGCAGAAAAACGCCTCCGGGATGAAGAGCGTGGACGCGTAGAACATGTCCGTGGCCACGGTGCACAGGGTTGACGAATTGATGCTGCCCATTGCCGGCACTCCGCTCGGTCACTTCTGGGGGTGGACGGTGCTGGCCTGCTCGGCCCGTTCCCAGGTCATCGCCGTCGACCTCAGCTTCTCGGCCATCCGGTCCAGCTGGGTGATCTTGGACGTGATGTCGTTCGTGCCGAAGGCCAGGGCCTCCGGGTAGACGTTAGCCAGGGCGATTCCGCTGCTGGAGAAGGAGCTCGATCCGATGTTCGCGTTCTTCAGGGAGGACGACGCCCTCTCCAGCATCGGCTCCAGGGCCGCGATCTTCCCGCCGAGTGCGCGGATCGC
>WRBL01000232.1 GCA_009784565.1 Streptosporangiales bacterium
CATCATCTGGGCCACGGGGAGGATGTCGTCCGGCCCGGGGTTCTCGATGTCGGGGCGGAACATCTTGAACGTGCCCTCGTTGAAGAACATCGGGGTCTTCACGTTCGTCGGGTGGACGGAGTTGACCCGGATGTTCTGCGGGCCCAGCTCGACGGCGAGGGCGCGCATCAGGCCGACGACGCCGTGCTTGGCCGACACGTAGTGGCTCATGCCCGGCAGGGCCTTCATGCCGCCGACGGAACTGGTCAGCACGATGGAGCCGCCCCGGCCTCCGTCGACGATGTGCGGGACACCAGCCCGGGCGGTGTTGAACACGCCGGACAGGTTGATGTCGATGGTGTGCTTCCAGTTGTCGAGGTCGATCTTGTCGACGTTGCCGCCCATGGACGCGATGCCGGCGTTGGCGACGATGAAGTCCAGCCGCCCGAGCTGCGCCACCCCGTCGTCCACGGCGGCCTTCAGCGCGTCGACGTCACGGACGTCGGCCTTCGCGGAGACGATGCGCCGGTCCAGGGCCTCGACCGCCTTGACCGTCTCGGCCAGGTCTTCCGCCGTGGACATCGGCAGCCCGCCGGGCACGTCCTCGAGGATGTCGACGGCGATGATGTCGGCGCCCTCGCTAGCCAGCTTGATGGCGTGGCTGCGGCCCTGGCCGCGACCGGCGCCGCTGATGAAGGCGACTTTGCCTTCGAGTCTTCCGGCCATGTGTGCTACCTCGTTTCGCTGGGGGTTGCGCTTGCTGAAGAGGATTCGGCCGCCGCGCGGACGGCCTTGAAGATGCCCTGATAGCCGGTGCACCGGCACAGGTTGCCCGACAGGGCCTCGCGGATCTGGTCGTCACTGGGGTCCGGGTTGTCGCGCAGGAACGCGGTCACCGACACGACGAACCCCGGCGTGCAGAACCCGCACTGCAGCCCGTGATGGTCGCGGAACGCGGCCTGGACCGGCGACAGCTCCCCGTCGCCGGGCGACAGGCCTTCGACGGTGGTGACCTCGGCACCGTCGGCCTGGACCGCGAACATCAGGCAGGCGCAGACCGCCTCGCCGTCCAGCAGCACGCTGCACGCGCCGCAGACGCCGTGCTCGCAGCCGAGGTGCGTGCCGGTGAGCTGGCACCGTTCCCGCAGGAAGTCGGCGAGGGTCAGCCGGGGCGGCACGGCAGCCCGCCGGGGGCGGCCGTTGACCGTGACCGTCACCTTCACGTCGGCGATGTCGTCACTCACCAGATGCCTCCTTAACCGCTCGCCGCCAGGCCGTGGCCACCATGGCTGCCCCGACCCGGGTGCGGTAGGCGGCCGATCCGTGGCTGTCGGACGGGACGTCCTGTCCCGCCAGAGCCGCCTGTCCGATCTCGTCCGGGTTCAGGTCCGGGACCGCGGTGCCGGCCGCCGATTCCTCGGCCGCCGTCGCCCGCACCGCCGTGGGCCCGAGCCCGAACAGCCCGATCGCGCACCGGTCCACCGAACCCGATGACGACAGCTCGACCGCGACCGTGGCCCCCGCGATCGCGAAGTCCCCGCTCCGGACGGCGAACTCCTCCACGGCGAATCCGGTCCGGCCGGACCACACACCGAACTCCAGTGCGGTGATCAGCTCGTCCGGTTCCAGGGCGGTGGACCAGATTCCGGTGAAGAACTCCGCCGCCGGGATGGACCGCGTCCCGCGCGGCGACAGCGTCTCGATGGTGGCGTCCAGGGCCAGGGCGACCGCCGGGTACTCCGCCGCCGCGTCGGCGTGCGCGACGCAGCCGCCGATCGTGCCGCGGTTGCGGATCGCCAAGTGCCCGATGAACGGGGTGGCCCGGGCCAGCAGCGGAACGTCCGCCGCGACGACGTCGGATCGCCCGACCGCGGCCTCGGTCGTGCCGGCCCCGACCCGGACGGTCCCGTTCGAGCGCGACACGCCGCGCAGCGACTCGATCCGCCGGATGTCCACCAGGTGCTCGAAGACCGCCAGCCGCAGCGCCAGCATCGGCGTGAGCGACTGCCCGCCCGCGATGATCTTCGCCCCGTCGCCGAGGGAGCCCAGCAGCGAGACCGCCTCCTCCGGGGACGCGGGCGCGTGGTAGTCGAACGCGGTCGGCTTCACGAGGCACCCCCGGCCGAGGAGATCAGCCCCACGATCGCGTCCGGGGTCAGCGGCAGTTGCGTCACCGTCACCCCGAACGGGGACAGCGCGTCGGCCACCGCGTTCGCCACCGCGGCCGGGGCGCCGATCGCGCCGCCCTCGCCGACGCCCTTGTACCCGCCGGGGTTGGGCCCCGGCGTTTCGACGTGCCCGTATTCGATCACCGGCACCTCCGTCGAGGTCGGCAGCATGTAGTCCATGAACGTGGTGGAGACCGGGTTGCCGTCCTCGTCGTAGGCGAGGTGCTCCATCAGCGCGCCGCCGATGCCCTGCACCACGCCGCCGGCGATCTGGCCTTCCACGAGGTTCGGGTTGATCATCGGCCCGCAGTCCTCGCTGACGATGTACCGCAGCAGCTTCACCGCGCCGGTCACGGTGTCCACCTCGCAGGTGCACACGTGGGTGGCGTTGGCCCACAGCATCATCGCCTGCGCCGCGTACCGGGCGCTGGCTTCCAGCCCGGCCGGCACGCCGGGCGGCAGCGCCGCCGGCTGGAAGTAGGCCAGGTTGGCGATCTCCGCGAACGTCACCGACGCGTCGGGGTCGCCCTTCACGGAGGCGCTCGACTCCGACAGCTCCACGTCGGCAACGTCAGCCTCGAGCTTGCCCGCCGCGATCGCGAGCAGCCGTTCGCGCAGGATCGAGGCGGTCTCCCCGACCGCCCCGGCGATCATCGGCCCGCTGCGGCTGCCGCCGGTCCCGGGGCCGAACGGCGTGACCGCCGTGTCGCCCTGGATCGTGGACACGTCCTCGATGCGGGCGCCGAGGGCGTCCGCCGTCAGCATCACGGCGGTGGTCTCCAGGCTGTTGCCGGTCGACCCGCCCGCCATGTACACGTTGATCTTCCCCGACGGCTCGACCCGGATCGTCGCGCCCTCGCTCCCGTAGTACGGCATCGCCGACGCCGTCGGCTCCACGTAGGTGGAGATTCCGACGCCGAGATACCGTCCCTCGGCGCGCGCCGCGGCCTGCTCCTTCCGGAACTCCTCGTAGCCGAGGATCGACAGTGCCTGCTCGAACGTCTCGTTCGGCGACATGTGGTCGTACGGCATGCCGACCGGGTTGGAGTACGGCATCTCGTCGCGGCGCAGGATGTTGCGGCGGCGCAGTTCCGCCGGGTCGATCCCCATCCGCCGGGCGGCGATGTCCAGGCACAGCTCGCGGGCGAGCGTCTCGAACGCCCACGGCCCCCGGTAAGCGGTCCGGCCGACGGTGTTGGAGAACATCGACGTGTGCTTGAACGTGCCGGCGGCTACCCGGTACGGGCCGGGGAACATCATGCCGACGGCGATGCCGGGGCCGACCGGCCACGGCGTCGGGTAGGAGCCGACGTCGTCGGTGTGATCGATGGACGTGGCCAGCATGGTGCCGTCGTCGGCGAACGCCATCCGGACGTCGCCGTGCTCGTGCCGGGCCTGCCCGGCCGACAGCAGGTTCTCCTGCCGGTCCTCGGTCCACTTCAGCGGCCCCGGCACCTTGCGCACCGCCAGCAGGACGCACATCTCCTCGCGCTGCGGCACGACCTTCTGGCCGAAGCCGCCGCCGACGTCCCTGGTGATGGTCCGGACCTTGTGCTCGGGCACGCCGAGCAGCCGCGAGGCGAACAGCCGGACCTCGTGCGGCGCCTGGCTGGCGGACCAGAGGGTCAGCTCCCCGCCGGACCACTCGGCGGTCAGGCCGCGGCCCTCCATCGGCACCGCGGCCTGCCCCTGCTCCCGGATGGTCTCGGTGAGCACGTGCGCCGCGCCGTCGCAGACCTCATCGAGGGTCTCGAACGGTGCGCCCGGGATCTCCCCGGCGACGTTGCCCGGGTAGGCATCATGCACCAGGACCTCAGACTCCCGCGCGGTCGCGTAGTCGACGACCGGATCCAGCGGGTCGTAGTCGACCATGACCAGTTCGGCGGCGTCCTCGGCGATGTAGCGGTCCTCCGCCACCACCAGGGCGACGGGGTCCCCCACGTAGCGGACCATGCCGTCCGCCAGCGGCGGCCGGGGGGTGTCGGGGATGTCGGGCCCGTCGATGGTGTACCACTGCTCGCGGATATCGCCGTTCAGGTCCGCGGCGGTGAAGACCGCGATGACCCCCGGCAGCGCGAGGGCTTCGGTGGCGTCGACGGACAGAATGGCCGCGCGGGCGTGGGGGCTGCGCACGAAGAAGGCGTGCAGCAGCCCCGCCCGGGTGACATCGTCGGCGAAGGTACCCGTCCCGGTCAGCAGCCGGGTGTCCTCGACTCGGTGTACCCGGGTGCCCGCGTAGCGGGCGGCCCCGCCGACCGCTGGTCCGCTCATGCGGTCGCGCTCCCGCCTACCCGTAGCGGCAGCTTCTCCCAGCCCCGGACCGACGAGGTCACGGCCATTTTCGCGCCGTCCCAGTCGACGTCCCAGGTCGGCCAGCGCTTGAGCAGCTCTTCCAGGGCGATCCGCCCCTCCAGCCGGGCCAGGGCGGAGCCGAGGCAGTAGTGCGGGCCGATGAGGAACGTCAGGTGCAGGCCGGCCTTGCGGTGGATGTCGAGGCGGTCTGGGTCGGGATACTTGGCCGGATCCCGGTTGGCCGCGCCCAGGCAGACCAGCAGCGCGCTGCCGGCGGGCACGGTCTGGCCGTGCAGTTCGACGTCCTTGGTGACGTAGCGCGCGGTGAACGGGCCGGCGGGCTCCAGGCGGAGGATTTCCTCGACCGCCGCCGGGATCAGGGACGGGTCGGCGGCCAGCTCGGCCCGGACCTCCGGGTACTTGGCGAGCGTCGATCCCATCCAGCCGATGAGCCGGCCGGTGGTCTCGTTGCCCGCGCCGGCCAGGACCGTGAGGTAGGTGACGATCTCGTCACGGGTGAGGGTACGCCGTTCGCCGTTTTCCTCGAACTCGGCGTTGATCAGCTCCGTCATGACGTCGTCGGACGGGTTGTTGACCCGCCAGTCGAGGTAGTCGCCGAACCCCTCGACGGAGATCAGCGCTCCGTCGCCGAGGTCCATCTTCTGGCCTGCTTCGGTGGTCAGCTTGGCGTCGGCCTGGTCGCGGATGGCGGCCTGGTCCTCTTCGGGGATGCCGAGCAGCATCCCGATGACCCGCATCGGCATCTCGCGGCCGAGGGCGTCGATGAGGTCGAACTCGGACTTGCCGACGAGGGGGTCCAGGCAGCGGGCGGCATACTCGCGGACCTTCGGCTCCAGTTCCTTGATCCGGCGCGGGGAGAAGATCGGGGCCAGCAGCTTGCGGTGGATGTCGTGGGCCGGCGGGTCCTCGAAGATCAGGGTGCCCGGCGGCATCTCGATGCCGGACTTGATCAGCTCCAGGATGCCGCCGTGAGTGGAGGTGAACGTCTCCCAGTCGGTCAGCACGCGCTCGGCGTCGGCCGCGCTGAAGACCATGTAGAAGTCGTGCTGGTCGTTGTAGTACAGCGGCTTCTCCTCGCGGAGCCGCTTGAACAGCGGCCACGGGTCGGCCACCAGAGTCGGGTCGTAGGGGTCCCAGTAGAGGGTTTCTTCAACGGCCACGCGTGCCTCCCATCGTCGGGGTCACGAGCAACGTATCATTGACATGTGTCAGTGACTAGTGTCAGTAAAAAAGGCAGGGGCGAGCGCCGGGAGGAGACCCGGGAACGGGTCTACGAGGCCGCTCTGGAGGAGTTCAGGCGGTCGGGGATGGCCGCCGCGGACGTCGGGAAGATCGCCGCGGCGGCCGGGGTCGCGCGGGGAACGTTCTACTTCCATTTCCCCACCAAGGAGCACGTGCTGGCCGAGCTCGAGCGCCGGGAGGAGACCCGGCTGGCCGGGCGCCTGGAGAAGTTCCTGGCGGCGGAGCCCACCCTGGACGCCGTCTTCGCGGAGGTCGTCCGCCTGTTCCTGCTGATGGAGCGGCGGGTGGGCAAGCCGCTGTTCCGGGAACTGCTCGCCCTGCACTTCTCGCCCCGCCGGCCCGAGACCCTGCCCGGATCCGACGAGCCGGCCGCCTACCCGGCCATCACCCTGCTGATCGGCGCCATCGAGCGCGCCAAGGCGGCCGGGGAGGTCTACGCCGGGGCCGACACGGTGCAGACCGCCGGCTTCTTCATGCTCGGCCTGTACGCCCTGCTGATCACCAGCCATGAGCAGACCCGGGCCGCCCGGGCGGGGGTGATCGACGGCTTCACCGCGACCGTCCTGCGGGGGGTGGAGGCGCGGTGACGACACGGCCGCCATGACCGGCCCGGGCTACTCGGCCCTGGACTTGCGGGCCACGGGCTCGGCCAGCCGCTCCTCGTCGACCTTGCGCTGCAGGGTCTCGAGGGTCTCCTCCAGACCCGCGCCCAGGCGCTTGCCGGGGGTGAAGGTCGCGGGGAGGTGCTGCATGCCCTGGATGACGCCGATCGTCTCGTAGTGCACGGCGCCGGAGGGGTCGCACTGGTAGTCCGGGATGCGGTCCAGGACCGCGAGGAGCATCCGCTTGAACACGGTGCGGGCCACGTTGGAGCCGATGCACCGGTGAATGCCGATGCCGAAGCCCATGTGCCGGTTCCCCGGCCGGGCCAGGTCGATCTCGTTCGGGTTCGGGAAGACCTCCGGGTCGCGGTTGGCCATGGCCCACGACAGCCACAGCCGCTCGCCCTCCCTGAACTCCTGCCCCGCGATCAGGCAGTCCTGGCTGATCGTGCGGGCGTCCCCCGGCGCCGGGGTGTAGAAGCGGAGGAACTCCTCGGTCGCCGAGTCCAGCAGCGTGTCCCGCCCGGCGGACAGGCGCTCCCGCTCGGCCGGGTGCTCGCCCAGCCACTCCAGGGAGTGCGCGGTCAGTGCCGTGGTCGTGTCGAAGCCGCCGCCGATCAGCAGCATCAGGACGCCGGTCAGCTCGAGGTCGTCGGGCTTTCCGTCGTTGATGGTGGCGGTGGCGAGCGCGTCGACCAGGCCGGGCCGGGGGTTCTCCCGGATCTGCTGGAGGTGGCCCATGAGGCTCATGAAGCTCTTCATGCCCATCTCGGTGACGCGCTGGCGGTCGGGGGAGTCCGCAGGAGTGTAAACGCCGGCGTGCGCGGGCTCGCAGTAGATCTCCCACTCCTTCAGCGGGATGCCCATCAGGCCCAGCGTCATCACGGCGGGGACGATGTTGGCCAGGTCGTCGACGAAGTCGATGCGGCCGGTCTCGATCTTCTCGTCCAGGCAGGCCCGGGTCACCTCGTCGACGACCGGCAGCCAGCGCTGAATGGCCGCGGGGGAGAGGTAGGCGTTGAGCGCCTGCCGGTAGTGGCGCTGCTCGGGCGGGTCCATCTCCAGGAAGCCGCCCTGGATCTGCTGCTGCCCCTTCTGCGACGGGATGGTGATGCCGTGGTAGCCCCGGCGCTCGTTCCGCACGTCGTGGTCGTTGGACAGGTACTCCGCCGAGCGGGCCAGCTCGAAGACCTTCTCGTGCGAGGCGGCGACCCAGTGCCCGTCGTAGGTGTCGCTCCACGCGACCGGGCACGTGCTGTGCATCTCGGCGGCGATGTCCTCGAACTTGTGGCGGTAGTCCGGGGTGTGCCGGTCGAAGTGGTAGCGGTTCTTCTTGCGTGCGGTGTCGTCGCCGTTGCTGCTCACGCGGTCCTCCATGACGCCCGTTACCCGATCCCGGAAACCTGACTTCGTTTTATGAGAATGGTACTTTCATCGGGCCCGCTGGCAAGGGGAAACGATCCTACTGGGGCGGAATATCACGCATGTGACGCAAGGGAGAGAAGAAAACCAACCAGCCGGCCGCCGCCTACGGAGCGTCGGCGTTCACCCTGCTATGTTCGCGGATTCTGCTGCGGTAGCGACGGAATCCGCGAACGCAAGGGCGCTCAGGCGCTCAGGAGACTCCCCCGTTGCCGAGTGCCACGGAGAACGTGGTGTCCGTGGGCTGGCTGGTCTGGCGGTTCCGGCCGGTGCAGGTCATCCCGAGCTGGGTCACGCCCTTGATGTTCAGCCGGACGCTGGCCGGATGTCCCAGCGACACCTGGACGGGCTGTCCGATCTGCTGCCCCGACTCGTTGCTGAAAGTCACGGTGGCGACCACGCCGGTCACGTACTGCGTGTTATCGGGAATGCCGACCTCGGCGGTGAACACGCTGTTTCCGGCCACGTCGTACGCCTCGTTGGGCGCGGACGAGTCCCCGCAGCCCCACGTGACCGTGTCCGGATAGGACTTCGCGGCGATGACCTGCTGGCCGCTGTTCACGCCATCGTTGTCGACCGTCGGAGACAGGCTGCTCAGGAAGTGCGCGACGCCGGACGGCGCGGCGTTGCCGCCGGCGGGGCCGCTTCCCTTCGGTGACCGGCTCGCCGTGGCCAGCTTCGACTGAAGCCGCTGGATCTGCTGCTGTTGCTGGCTGATCTGGCGGTTCTGCGTGCTGGTCCGCGCGTTCGCGTGCCGCAGCTGCGTGTCCTGGTGATGCACGACGAGTCCGAGCACCGTCGTCGCGGCCGTCATGATCGCGGCGACGGAGCTGGCGATCCCGGCGAGCCACTTCAGTCCCGATGCGAACCCCTTGAGCGGGCCCTTGCGCTTGCGTTTCCTGTTAACCGTGGCGGTTGTCATGCAGGTATGACGCGACACGGCGCGAATCGGCTACTTTCGGGCTGTTCCCTTCCCTCGGATGAGGGGATCGGGCTTCCCGGATCGCGGGCCATGCGTAGGTACAAGTGCGTATTGCAATTGCGTCGTTGCTTTCTGTAGCGTCACGTCGGGGAACGGGACCAGACACGCAACCTCTGGGGGAACACGGATGTCGGTCGACACTGGCGCGCAGGCCGGGCCGCAGGAGCTCAACGGTCACAAGACAAGCCTGGACAGCGCGGCCGCGCGCACGCTGGCCACCACGACGAAAACCCCGCCGCAGATGCAGGGCATCACCAACCGGTGGGTCCAGCGCATCCTGCCGTGGGCCGAAGTGAAGGGCGGCACCTACCGGGTGAACCGGCGGGTGTCGTACTCGGTGGGGGACGGCCGGATCGAGATGGTGCAGACAGCGGACCAGGCCAGCGTGGTGCCCGGCGATCTCGGGGAGTTTCCCGCGCTGCGCGGCTACGACGACGAGGAGGTGCTGGCGGCCCTGGCGGCGCGGTTCACCCAGCGCGAGGTGGACCCGGGCACGGTCGTCGCCGAGACGGGTACCCCCGTGGACACGGTGTTCGTCATCGCGCACGGCCGGGTGAGCCGCTCGAAGGGAAACCGCTACGGGCAGCACAAGACGGCGGGCGTGCTCGCCGACGGCCATTACTTCGGTGACACCGCGCTGACCAGCGACGAGGCGACGTGGGATGAGACGGTCACCGCCGAGACCGCCTGCACCCTCCTGGTGCTCGGCCGGGCCGATTTCATGGCCGTGGCCGACCGGTCCGGTTCGCTCCGGGACCACCTGCGCGGCTTCGCCGACCTGGCGGGCAGGCCCCGCACCCGGGGCGGCGAGGCGGCGCTGGAACTGCTCGCCGGGCACTCGGGCGAGCCGGCGCTGCCGTCCACGTTCGTGGACTACGAGGCCGCGCCGCGCGAATACGAACTGCAGGTAGCGCAGACCGTGCTGCGCGTGCACTCGCGCGTGGCCGACCTGTTCAACGAGCCGATGAACCAGGTCGAGCACCAGCTCAAGCTGACCATCGCCGAACTGCGGGAGCGCCAGGAACACGAGCTCATCAACAATCCCGACTTCGGGCTGCTGCACAACGTCGACTACGGGCAGCGGGTCCAGCCGCATGAGGGCCCGCCCACGCCGGACGACCTGGACGAGCTCCTGACCCGCCGCCGGGACTCCCAGTACATCCTGGCCCATCCCCGGGCCATCGCCGCGTTCGGCCGCGAATGCAGCAAGCGCGGGCTCTACCCGTCGACCGTGCCGATGGGCGACCGGCAGGTGCCCGCGTGGCGCGGCGTGCCGGTCCTGCCCTGCCCGGTGATCCCGGTTACCGAGCACAACACGTCCTCGATCCTGGTGCTCCGGACCGGGGAGGACAACCAGGGCGTCGTCGGGCTGCGCCAGACCGGAATCCCCGACGAGTACGAGCCAGGGCTGAACGTCCGGTTCATGGGGATCGACTCCACAGCGGTCATCTCCTACCTGGTGTCGGCCTACTTCTCCGCCGCCGTGCTCGTGCCCGACGCGATCGGCATGCTGGAGAACGCGGAACTGGGCCGGTAGGGGCTCCGGTCATGGCCTCGACGAACTCGTCGTACGACCTTCCCGAGTTCTACACGCCGTACCCCGCGCGGTGCAGTCCGCACCTGGACCGGGCACGGGCCCACAGCAGGGCCTGGGCCCGGTCGATGGACATGATCGACACGGCGCAGGGCGGCACGGTGATCTGGACCGGGGAGGATTTCGACTCTCACGACTACGCGCTGCTGTGCGCGCACACGCATCCCGATA
>WRBL01000233.1 GCA_009784565.1 Streptosporangiales bacterium
CACCGTAACCGTGGCGGGCGGAGCGCCGTAGGCGCCGGCGGCCAGTCCGGACAGCAGGTCCTCAAGCTCGGCGAAGGACGCGCCGAACGAGGGCCAGTGTTCCAGGTCCACTTCCTGCCGCAGTCCTTCCGCGAAGCGGGCGAACCGCTTCCCCCAGGCCCCGGCGCAGACCTTCTCGCTCCAGGTCTCCAGCGCGTGGATGCCGCGCGGCAGCAGCGGCGGGACCGACGTCGCCAGGACAACGTGGTCGAAGTCGCCGGTGACAGACTTGGTCACCCAGGCCCATTCGGATTCGTCGGTCATGCGGCGACCGGAGTCGTCATCGACCACCCGGCGGCTCCGGGAGTCGACCACGACGACGCGGACCCCGCCGATGTCCCGCCGGACGCTCCAGCGCACCTCCGGGTCCCGGCGGTCCGCGCGCAGCGCGAGGTCGTCGAGCACGTCTCCGGCGTCCCCGTCCGCGTTGTGTACCCGCTGCCAGGTCTGGTCGGCGTCCAGCTGAGCCGGGGACAGGTTCCCGAGATGCTGGTAGAGCCAGTAGCTGCCGTAGGCCCCGGTCACCCGGTCCTTCCACCACGGCCGGGACTGGAACTGCGCCCGCCAGGCGGCCGAAGTATTCCAGTCGTCGTGGACGTCATGGTCGTCGAAGATCATCACGGTGGGGACGACGGACAGCAGCCAGCGGACCTCCGGCGGCGTCCACGCTTCCCGGTACAGGGCGCTGTACTCGGCGAAGGTGACGGCCTCGGTCATTGGCCCTTCGGAGTCGGGGTCCGAGCGCCGGGCGGCGACGAGGTCTTTCATCGGCTCGCTGAGGGAGTCGGCGTAGACCTGGTCGCCCAGCATCAGCAGGACGTCGGGCCGGTCTCCCGGCGAGGATGGGAGCAGGGACTCCGCCAGCGTCGCGACCGCGTCGGGTCCGTAGGAGGTGTCGTCGGGCGCGTTGGAGTTCCGGCACGAGCCGAAGACGATGCGCGGTTCCCGGTCGCCGTCCGGCGTCACGAAGGCGCTCGGCGGGAGCGGGTCCCCGGACGGCGTCGGCAGCGGCCAGCACGACGCCCCGTCGAGGGTGACCTGGTACTCGTATTCCGTGCCGGGCATGAGCCCGGACGCGACGACGAGCGCGTAATGCTGGCCCCGCACCTCGAAGGTCCGGGCGGTGGCGCCGTCGATCCCGGGAGTCCCGTGCAGCACGACCTCGCAGGGGCCGCTGGTCTCCACCCAGATCGTGGCGGTGTTCTCGTCGACGTAGCGCAGCATCGGCCCGAGGACCAGGTCCGGCAACGACTTGCCTCCCCTATAGCGACATATCGGGAGACCAGTATCCCGCAGACGACGGGGCCGCCGCAGCGTTAGTGAAGGGACACCTGGTCTCCGGCGCGCACCTGGCCGGGGCGGATCACCCGGGCGTAGACACCCGCGCACGGTTCGGGGTCGAGGCCGTCCGCGGGGCGGATCCGGTTGCGGGCGGCGGGCACGCGGAGCGCGTCGGTGTCGCGCGGGAGATCCCCGTGTTCCAGGGTGGGGATGGCGCAGCGCGGTGAGCGGGCCTCGACCTGGAGGATCACCTCGTCGCCGATGCGCAGTTCCCGTCCGGCCCAGTCGTTCTCGGCGAATCCGGGCCCCGAGGAGGTGCGGATGATGAGGTTCGGCCGGTAGCGCTCCGCTTCGACGGCGCCGCGCGGGCTGGCCCCGGCGATGGCGTCCAGGGTCGAGGTGGTCAGCAGGTGAACCGGCGCGAAGTCGAAGAAGGTCCCCGCGGGGGCGGCGGCGCCGATTTCGAGGATCATGGACCGCACCGTGGCCTCGACGCCGGAACGCAGGACCTCTTCGGGTACGGCGCGGTCGAGTTCGGCGCCCGACGGGCGCTCGGCGGACAGGGTGACCGGGCGTCCGAGGAATTCCGACAGCGCCGCGTCGATGTCCGGGTCGTCGGCGCCCCGGACGGCGCCGTCGGGGAAGGAAATCGTCACCGGGCCCGTGCCTGGGCCGGAGACCGCCGCGAGTTTCAGCGTCCGTCGCCACAGCCGCGGGTTCTTGGCGCTGCCGACTTTCCCCGTCTCCGGGTCGATCAGGGCGAGCCGGCGGTCGCCGTCCAGGCCGCGTTCGGTGACGCCGCAGGAGGTCAGTTCCTCGCCCAGCATGGACTTGACCGGATAACGTCTCAGTCCGTCGACCGCGCCGACAGCCACAGATCCCATAACGGCCATCTTCCCACGTCCGGTCCGGGACCGGGCCGGACGTCCCGGTGGCCGGGGCCGCTTACGGCCTGCCGCTCCACCGCCGGTGGGCGACCGGCCACGCGGCGTCCCAGGCGGCGAGCCGGCGGCGGTCCAGGAGGATCCGGGCGAGGAAGAACACGATCGCGGACGCGACGATGACGCCGGTGACGGCGGCTCCCGCGGCGAGTACTTCCCAGAGGACCACGTCGGCCCGCTGCACCGGGACGGCTTCCAGGGTGCCGGACCGGTTCGTCCACACCGGGACGGTGCGGCCGGCCAGGGCGTGGGCGGGCGCGGGGACCTTGCCCTCGTGCCGGGTCCCGTCCGGGGCGGTCCACCTGGCCAGCGCCAGGGGCGCCGAGGAAGCCTGCCCCATGACGTAGGCCTGGGTTGGGGCGTCCTGCAGCAGGACGGCGCTGGTCTGGCGCCAGGACGCCTGCGCGTGCGTGGTCCGGGCGCCGGAGGCGGCGGCCATCCCAGCGGCGGCGTGCCCGGCCAGCGGGCCCGCCGCCAGCAGCACCAGGACCAGGCCCGCCAGGATGGCGGCCTCAATACGGTCCGCGGTGCGTCGCAACGGGTTGCGGTCCGGCCGGAAACGGCGGATTATGCCGCGCGCGGTTTGCCATCGAGCAGTCTTCATGCCCGCTCCTCTCGTGCTTCTCCTTGTCCTGGAGGCGGGAAGGTCATTGCCGGCGAGCCGCGGATCCCCGTCCCGCGGGCGCCCCCGCCCCGGGGACTGCAGGAAATCCCCTCCTGCGCGCACTCCAGCGACGCTGCTGTTCACAGGGGGTCGTGCGCGCTATGCCGCGCATGCCGCGCGGCGCTCGTGTACCAGGTTATCGGGGCCCGCCCTCCGGCGACGGGCGAACGTACCCTCACCATGCCCAGCCTGGCTCAATCCTCACATCCGCCACTCTGGTTCCTGTGACACTGGCCACAGGGCGCGGTCAGTCCCCGAGGTCGAGACGGGCCGGGACGACCCGGGCCAGAGCGGCCCGCCAGGCCCGGATGGCGGGGGTCCCGGCGAGCGCCGTCCGGGCCGAGGTGAACACCTCGCGCCGCGGCGACCCGGGCAGGTCCACGAGCCGGACCGAGGGCCGGTGCCGGACTCGCATCAGGTCCGACAGCAGGGCGACAGCGTTGCCGGACTCGGCCAGCGCCACGTGGGCCTCGACGTCATCGGTCTCGTAGCGGACCTCCGGTTCGAACCCGGCCCGGCGGCACTGCTGGGTCGCCCAGTGCCGGGAGGCCGCGCTCACCGGTTCCATGGCCCACGGTGCTCCCGCCGCGTCTTCCAGGCTCCGGACGTGGGTCCAGGACGGGGGGACCGCGAGCCGCAGGCGATCGGCGGTGAGCGGCACCCGGTCCAGGCCGTCGTAGCGGGGCGCGGCGTGATCGGGATACTGCTCGGCGACGACCAGGTCGAACTCGCGCAGCGACAGTTCGTGCAGCGCCTGCTCCGGGACCCGCTGGGTCAGCGTGGTGCGCAGCATCGGGTGCCGCGCGGCCAGGTCGGCCAGGGCCTGCGGCAGGAACGCCAGGGCGACGGACTGGAACACCGCGACCCGGATCGTGCCGGCGACCTCGTCGCGCAGCGCCGTGAGGTCGGCCTCGGCCTGTTCGAGCCGGCCGACGATGGCGTCGGCGTGCTCCACCAGGACATGGGCGGCCGCGGTGAGCTGGACGCCGCGCCCGGCCTTGCGCAGGAGCGTCACCCCGGTCTCGCGTTCCAGCTGGGCCAGCTGCTGGGACACCGAGGACGGGGACTGGTGCAGGGCCTCGGCGACCTGGCTGAGGGTGCCCCGGACGCTGAGTTCCCGGAGCAGGTGGAGGCGCCGCAGGTCCCAGTCAATCATTCGGATTTCCTTACCAATACTGAAAAGAAAAGATCGCTTTACCTTACCGATAGTCGCGTCCCATACTCGACCCATGGTGGAAGAGCAGCAGGTAGAGCGACTCGTCCGGCAGTGGCTGGCCGACGCGGCGTCCCGCCCGGCCGATCCGGCCGCCCGTCATCTGGCGGCCGTGCTGAAGGACCCGAAGGGCCTTGAGTTCACCGTCGGGTTCATCGACCGGGTCATCCGCCCGGAGGATCCCGGGGTCGCGGCCCGGGCCCTGCGGGAACTGGCCGCCGGCACTCCCCGGTTCCTGCCGCCCCACCTGCGGGCGGCGCTGAAGGCCGGAGCGCTCGCCGCGCCGCGGGCCCCGCGGGCCGTGATCCCGGTCGTGCGGGCGGCCCTGCGCCGGATGGTCGGCCACCTGCTGATCGACGCGACCGACGCGCGGCTCGGCAAGGCCATCGCGAAGCTGAAGACCGACGGCACGAGGCTCAACATCAACCTCCTCGGCGAGGCGGTCCTCGGCGAGCAGGAGGCCAGGCGGCGCCTGGACGGAACGCGCAGGCTCCTGGAACGGCCGGACGTCGACTACGTCTCGATGAAGGTCTCGGCCGCCGTCCCGCCGCATCCGGAATGGGCGTTCACCGAGACGGTCGCCCGGGTCACCGAGCGCCTGATCCCCCTGTACCGGACGGCTCTCGAGCGGGGCAAGTTCATCAACCTCGACATGGAGGAGTACCGGGACCTCGGCCTGACCATTGAGGTGTTCACCCGCATCCTGGACCAGCCCGAGTTCGCGAACCTGGAGGCGGGGATCGTGCTCCAGGCCTATCTTCCCGACGCGCTGTCGGCGATGAGCGGGCTGCAGGACTGGGCGGCCCGGCGCCGCGCCGCGGGCGGCGCCCCGGTCAAGGTCCGGCTGGTCAAGGGGGCCAACCTGCCGATGGAGCACGTCGAGGCCGAACTGCACGGCTGGCCGCTGGCGACCTGGCCGTCCAAGCAGGACACGGACACCAACTACAAGCGGGTGCTGCGCTGGGCCATGACCCCCGAGCGGACCGCCAACGTCCGGCTCGGCGTCGCGGGCCACAACCTGTTCGACGTCGCCTACGCGTGGCTGCTGGCCGGAGAGCGGGGCGTCCGCGAGGGGATCGACTTCGAGATGCTCCTGGGCATGGCGCCCGGGCAGGCGGCGGCGGTCCGCGAAACCGTCGGCGGGCTGCTGCTGTACACGCCCGTCGTCCACCCCGGGGAGTTCGACGTCGCCATCTCCTACCTGGTCCGCCGTCTGGAAGAGGGCTCCAGCTCCGACAACTTCATGTCCGCCCTGTCGGACCTGAGCAGCGACGAGACCCTGTTCGCCCGGGAACGCGACCGGTTCCGCCGCTCCCTGGAGGGCCTCGACCCTGACGAGGTCCCGGTCCCCCGGCGCCGGCCCCGCCAGGCCCGCCCGGAACCGGCCGGGACGTTCGCGAACACTCAGGATACCGACCCGTCCGTCGCGGCCAACCGGGTCTGGGCCGCCCGCGCCGCCGGCGCCATGAAGACCAGCACCAAGGGCGAGGACCTGGTCCGCGAGCACACCGTCAGCGACGCCGGGGCCCTCGCCCGCGAGATCGACGCCGCGGTCACCGCGGGCAAGGAATGGGGAGCGCGCACCGCCGCCGAACGGGCCGCGGTACTGCGCCGGGCCGCCGTCGTCCTCGAGGAACGCCGCGGCGACCTCCTCGAGGTGATGGGCTCCGAATGCGGCAAGACCCTCGACCAGTCGGACCCGGAAGTCTCCGAGGCCATCGACTTCGCCAACTACTACGCGCACCTGGCCACCGAACTCGACCAGGTCGACGGCGCCGCCTGCGAACCGGTCCCGCTCACCGTCGTCACCCCGCCGTGGAACTTCCCCGTCGCCATCCCGGCGGGCGGGACCCTCGCCGCGCTGGCCACGGGCTCGGCGGTGATCATCAAGCCGGCGCCGCAGGCCCGCCGCTGCGGGTCCCTGATCGCCCAGGCCCTGTGGGACGCGGGCGTCCCGAGGGACGCCCTCCGCCTCGTCCACGCCGACGAGGGCGACCTGGGGCGGAAGCTGATCGAGCATCCCGCGGTCGGCCGGGTCATCCTGACCGGCGCGTTCGAGACGGCCTCCCTGTTCCGGACGTTCCGTCCCGACCTGAACCTCCTGGCCGAGACGAGCGGCAAGAACGGCGTCATCGTCACCCCGCAGGCCGACCTTGACCTGGCCGTGAAGGACCTGGTGTACTCCGCGTTCGGCCATGCCGGGCAGAAGTGCTCCGCCGCGTCGCTGGGCATCCTCGTCGGGTCCGTCGCGGACTCCCGCCGGTTCCGCGACCAGCTCACCGACGCCGTGACCTCCCTCAAGGTCGGCGACCCCGGCGACCCGTCCACCCAGGTCGGCCCGCTGATCGAACCTCCGTCCGGGAAGCTGCTCACGGCACTGACCACGCTGGAGCCCGGCGAGAGCTGGCTGGTCCGGCCCCGGCGGATCAGCGACACCCTCTGGTCCCCCGGCGTGAAGACCGGCGTGCGGCGCGGGTCGGCGTTCCATCGCACCGAGTACTTCGGCCCGGTCCTGGGCCTCATCACCGCCCGCGACCTGGACGAGGCCATCGCGATCCAGAACGAGACCGACTACGGCCTCACCGCCGGGCTGCACTCCCTGGACCGCGACGAGATCACGCGGTGGCTGGACGGCGTACAGGCCGGCAACCTGTACGTGAACCGGCACATCACCGGGGCGATCGTGCGCAGGCAGCCGTTCGGCGGCTGGAAGAAATCCTCCGTCGGCGCGGGCACCAAGGCCGGCGGCCCCAGCTACCTCATCGGCCTCACCGACTGGCACCCGGCCCCGTCCCGGGCCGAAGCGCCGCCGGAGCCGCTGATCGCGCCCGTGCGGCGGCTGCTCGAGCACGCGGCGACTGCCGGGCTGAGCACCTCCGAGCAGGACCGCCTGCACCGGGCGGCCGCTTCCGACGCCCGCGCCTGGGCCGGGGAGTACGGCCAGGCCCGCGACGTCAGCGGGCTCGAAGCCGAGCGCAACGTCCTGCGCTACTTCCCCGTCCCGGTGTGGATCCGGTACGAGGGCGGAAGCCTCGCCGATCTCCTCCGCGTCGTCGCCGCCGGGCTGCGGGCGGGCGCCCCGGTCCGGGTGTCGGCGCCGGAACCCGTCCCGGGCCTGGGCGCGGTCCCCGTCCACGTCCACGGTGACGACGCCTGGCGCCGCGTCCTCGCGGACCTGGCCGACGGCCGGGTGCGGCTGATCGGCGGCAGCCGCGCCCGGTTCGCCGAGGACTCCGGCGGCCGCCCGGACATCGCCCTGTACGCCCAGCCCGTCACCGAGTCCGGCCGGCTCGAGCTCCTGCCCTTCCTGCGCGAGCAGGCGGTCAGCGTCACCGCCCACCGGTTCGGCTCGCCCACCAGCGTGGCCCGCGAGATTCTCTAATCCGGGGGCGATGGGCGTCGAAGGCCGCGCGCCCCGCGCTCGGGGCGTGCTACAGCGTGGTGCGCCGCTTGCCGCGCCTGGCCCGGGAAATCCTTTGACACCGAACGGGTATGGGCTACTGTCCCTGGTCCGCGGGCCTGCGGACGTCATCTTGGGGGGGGCGTCCGGCGGAACCGGCGAGACACTCGTCAGGACCTCCGCGGACACCGTGCAGCCGGCCGAGGTGAACCAGAGCCAGAACGAGCGCCCCCCGAAGCACGGCCGGGCCTCCGCGAGCCACGCGAGAAGCCCGTGACCAGCCGGTTCCAGCCGGCCCATGTCGTCGCCGCCGTAGCGGATCCGGAGCAGAAGGCGGGTGCCGTCGGCGAACTCCACGACCGTGCCCGCGTGCTCCTCCCCCGGGATCACGGCTGTCAGCGGCACGTGCTCCGCCGCCAGCTGCCGCAGGACCACGGCCATCGGGGCCTGCCGCTCTCCCATCACGGCGTGGGTCGCCCGCCCGACCTCGTGGCGCAGGCGGCAGGCCGGCCGGGTTCGCGCCAGCCGCGCGCCGGCCCGCGGCACCGTGGCGAGGACACTATGGCTGTGATGCATGACCGTCCCCCCTTCCCTCAAGGGCGAGAGTAGTCTCATCTCAAGACTATGACTGTGCTGTCGCTAGCGGTGCGGGACCTGCACCCGGGGTATTTCGCGTTCGTGATGGCGACCGGCATCGTGTCGACCGGCGCGCGGCTGCTCGGGCCGTCGTGGCTGTCGCTGGCGCTGCTGACCGCTGCGTGCGCGGGACTCGTCGTGCTCAGCGCGGCGCTGACCGTCAGGGTGATACGGTTCCGTTCCGCCGTCGCCGCCGACGTCAGGAACCCGGAGTGCGCGTTCGGCTTCTTCACGATCACGGCGGGGCTGGACATGCTCGGCGTGCGGTTCGCGATGGGCGGGCACCCGGTGGTGACGGCCGTCCTGAGCGGGCTGGCCGCCGCCGTCTGGCTGCTGCTCACCTACGGAGTGCCGGCCGACGTGCTGCTCGCCCGCACCCGCGACTCTGTCCTCGGCGGCGTCAACGGGTCCTGGCTGCTGTGGATCGTGGCCACCCAGTCCCTGTCCCTCGTGGCGGCGATCCTGGAACCGGTGTGGCCGTCGCAGTCGTCGCTGCTGGCCCCGTTCGCCGTGGGGCTGTGGTCCGTGGGACTGGTGCTGTACCTGCTGGTCGTCACGCTGATCGTGCTGCACTGGCTGACCGCCCCGATGACGCCGGCCACCCTCGGGCCGCCGTACTTCATCCTCATGGGCGCCACAGCGATCTCGGTGCTGGCCGGCGCCCGCGTCCTCAGCCTGCCCCCGGGGATCCCCGTGGTCCGCGCCACCGCCGGCTTCATCGAGGGCTTCACGTTCACGTTGTGGGCGTTCGGCACGTGGTGGGTGCCGCTGCTGATCATCCTCGGCGTCTGGCGCCACGCCCGCCGGCACTGGCCGCTGTCGTACGAGCCCACCCTGTGGAGCGTGGTGTTCCCCCTCGGCATGTACAGCGTGGGCACGCTCACCTTCGGCGAGGAGGCTCACCTGGAGTTCATGGCACCGCTGGCCCGGGTCATGTTCTGGGTCTCCGTCGCCTCATGGCTGCTGGTCGCCGCCGCGTTCGGTGTCCGGTTCGCACGGCACGTCCAGCAGCCTGAGACGACGGCCGCTACCTCTCCACGTAGAAGAGGCGCTTGTTGAGGAACTCGTCGATGCCGAGCGGTCCGAGCTCACGGCCGAAGCCGGAGCGCTTCGTGCCGCCGAACGGGAGGTCCGCGCCCTCTCCGGCCGGGGTGTTGACGTTCACCATCCCGACCTCGAGCTGGGAGGCGACCGCGGCGGCCCGGGCCTCGTCGGCGGAGAAGACGGCGCCGCCCAGGCCGTAGTCCACGACGTTGGCGAGCCTCACGGCCTCGTCGTCGCTGGTGACCCGGTACACGACCGCGACCGGGCCGAACAGTTCCTCCGTGTAGGCCCGCATCTCCGGGGTGACCCCGGTGAGGACGGCGGGCGCGAAGTAGGCGTCGGGGCCGTCGGAGATGGTGCCGCCGACGTGCAGGGTGGCGCCCTTGCTGACCGCGTCCTGGATCTGGGCCACGAGGTTCTCGGCGGCCTTGCGGGAGACCATCGGACTGTAGGACTTGGGCGAGTCGTCGCCGGGCTGGCGCGGGGTCGCGGCGGCGGCCCGCTTGACCAGGGCGGCGACGAATTCCTCGTAGACGTCGTCCATGACGATCATCCGCTTGTTGGAGTTGCACGCCTGGCCGACGTTCTCCATGCGGGTGATCCAGGCGGTCTTCGCGGCGCCCTCGACGTCGTCGGTGTCGAGGATGACGTAGGGGTCGGACCCGCCGAGTTCGAGGACGACCTTCTTCAGGTTCCGGCCGGCGTTCGCGGCGACTGCCGTGCCCGCCCGCTCGGATCCGGTCAGGGACACCCCGCGCAGCCGCCGGTCGGCGATCATCGTCGCGGCCTGCTCGTGGGTGGCGAAGATGTTGACGTAGACACCCTCGGGGACGCCCGCGTCCTTCATGATCTGCGCGATGGCCAGGGCCGAGGTCGGGCAGTTCTCCGCGTGCTTGAGGATCACGGTGTTGCCGGCCACCAGGTTCGGGGCGGCGAACCGGGCGACCTGGTAGAACGGGTAGTTCCACGGCATGATGCCGAGCACCGGCCCGATCGGCAGGTACTCCACGCGGGCCGTCTCGTGGCCGGGCAGCGGCTTGTCCTTCAGGAACTCGGGGCCGTTGCCGGCGTAGTAGCCGAAGATCTCGCCGGAGAACTCGGCCTCGCCGGCCGCCTCGGCGGGCCGCTTGCCCATTTCCTTGTTGGCGAGGGCGGCCAGGTCCTTGGCCCGTTCTTCGAACAGCTCCGCGACCTTCTTCACGATCGCGGCCCGTTCGGTGATGGGCCGCGCCC
>WRBL01000234.1 GCA_009784565.1 Streptosporangiales bacterium
CGGAACCTTGGCCGGGTTGACTCCTGCTTCGCCAACGCCGGGGTCAGCGGCCGCGGCGTCCCGTTCACGCAGATGTCGCTGGCGGAATTCCGGCGCGTTACCCGGGTCAACCTCGACGGCGCCTTCCTGACCCTGCGGACCGCGGCCGCGCACATGATCGAGCGCGGCGGCGGGGGCGTCCTCGTAGGCACCTCCAGCGTCTCGGCGATCCACGGCGCGCCCCGCAACGAGGCGTACTCCGCGAGCAAGGCCGGCCTGGCGTCGATCATGCGGGGACTGGCCGTGGAACTGGCCCGGTACGGCATCAGCGCGCACGCGATCACCGCGGGCTGGGTCGACACGCCGCTGGCCGGGAAACTGCTGCACAACGAGAAGTTCGAGGCCAACGTGATGCCCCGGATGCCGGGACGCCGGTGGGGCGCCCCCTCCGACTTCGGCCCCCTCGCCGTCTACCTGGCCTCCCAGCCCGCCGGCGGTTTCCACACCGGCGACAGCTTCGTCATCGACGGGGGGTATTCCATCTTCTGACCGGTCTGGCAGAATGCCGGCCATGACCTCTGACCCCGTTGCCGGCGCCGTGGACGCCGCCGCCGTCGCCGCGTGGATGGACGAGACCGGGCTCGGGGCCGGGCCGCTCGAGGACCTGCGCCCCCTGCCCGGAGGCACCCAGAACGTGATGCTGCGCTTCCGGCGCAGCGGCCGGGATTACGTCCTGCGCCGGGGCCCGCGGCACCTGCGGCCCCGGAGCAACCAGAACATCCTCCGGGAAATCACGGTGGTGTCGGCCCTGGGAACGACGGACATCCCGCACGCCCGCCTGATCGCGGCCTGCACGGACCCGGCGGTCCTGGGCGACGCGGTGTTCTATCTCATGGAGCCGGTCGACGGCTACAACGCGGCCGTGGAGCTGCCTCCCCGCGTGGCGGCGGACGCCGCCGAGCGCCATGCGATGGGCCTGCGCGCGGTCAGGGCCCTGGCGCTCCTGGGCGAGGTGGATCCGGCCGCCGCCGGGCTCGACGGCTTCGGGAAGCCCGACGGGTTCCTGGAACGCCAGGTGAGCCGCTGGACCGGCGAGCTGGAATCTTTTTCCGGCCTCGACGGGTACACGGGCCCGGACCTGCCCGGCGTCAGCCGGCTCGCGTCCTGGCTGGAAGCCAGCCGGCCCCGGCAGGGCCGGACGGGCATCCTTCACGGCGATTACCACCTTGCCAACGTCATGTTCACCCCGGGCGGCCCGGAAATCGCCGCGATCGTCGACTGGGAGATGTCCACCCTCGGCGATCCGCTGCTCGACCTGGGGGCGCTCCTGGCCGTCTGGCCGGAAGCCGACGGTGTCCCTGACCTGATCGGCACGGCGCTGTCGGCGGCGGGCGGGCTTCCCTCCGAGCGGGAGGCGGTCGCGGAGTACGCGCGCCATTCCGGCCGTGACCTGTCGGACCTGGACTGGTACGTCGTCCTCGCCGCGTTCAAGCTCGGGATCGTCCTGGAGGGAACCAACGCCCGCGCGCAAGCCGGGATGGCCGACACCGCCACCGGCGACCGCCTGCACGCCCACGCGCTGGCCCTGTTCGAGCGGGCGCTGCGCCGTTCCGCCGTCTGACGGCGGAACGGGCCGAGGCCCTAGGCGTGGCCCCCGTCGAGGCGGAGAACCGCGCCGGACGCGTAGGAGGACGCGGACGTGGCGAAGAACAGCGCCGCCCCGACGACCTCGGACGGGTCTCCGCACCGCTCCAGGGCCGTCGATGACTCAAGCCGGGCCCGGGCCCCCTCGGACCAGTGCGCGGAGATGTCGGTGAGGAAAGGGCCGGCCTGGATCGTGTTCACCCGCACCGTCGGGCCGAACGCCTTCGCGAACCCCTCGGACAGGACATGCAGGCCGGCTTTCGCCGCCGCGTACGGCAGCGCGTGGGGCTGCGGGCGGATGGCCTCGATCGAGCCGATGTTGATGATCGTCCCGCCGCCGCCGGAGGCCATGCGCGTGCCGATGAGCGCGGTGAGCCGGAACGGCCCCCGCAGGTTGACGCCGATGACCTTGTCGAACAGGTCCTCGCTGACCTGGTCCAGGCTCGGGTACAGCGGGGACAGGCCCGCGTTGTTGACCAGGACGTCGACCCGGCCGAATTCCGCGTAGACGGACTCGGCCAGGGCGTCGCACTCGTCCCAGTGGCTCACGTTGCAGGCCACCGGAAGAGCGCGCACGCCGTGGCGTTCGCGTACCTCGGCGGCCAGTTCCTCGCAGCTGGAGAGCTTCCGGCTCGCGATGGCCACGTGCGCGCCCTCGGCCGCGAAGGCCCGCACCATCTCCGCGCCCAGGCCGCGGCTTCCGCCCGTGACCAGGGCGACCTTCCCGGCGAGTTCGGCCGGCATCAGCGCAGGGACCCGATCAGCTCGCGGAGCTGGCCGTCCGGGAGACCGGACGCGGCCGGGACGGTCACGCGATCCACGATGTCGCCGAAGCGCCGCTTGAGCTCGGCGCCCGCCTCGGCCGGGTGACCGATCACGGCGAAGGTGTTCAGCACCTCGTCGTCGATGAGCTCGCCCATCTCCGCCCAGCGTCCCTCGTCCTTGCGCACGGACAGGTCGTGCAGCCGGCCGGCGAGGTCATCCCAGCCGTGCAGCGCCAGGACCGGCCGGTAGGCGGGGGTGCTGCCGTAGAACGCGATCTGCCGCCGGACCGCGGTGACGCGCTCGGCCGTGTGCGGTCCGCCCTTCAGGACCACGAAGCCGGGGCAGGTGACTTCGACGTCCCCGCGCTCGCGGCCGGCGCGGGCGGTTCCCTCGCCCAGCGCGGGGAGGGTGACCTCCCGCAGGTAGCGCTCGGTGGTGAACCCGTGCACGATGAGCCCGTCGGTGACCTCGCCGGCCACCCGGGTCATGGCGGGCCCGACCGCGGCCAGGAACACGCGGGGCGGGCCGAACGGGCTCGGCTTCGGACGGAACATGGCCGTCATCAGCGTGTGGCGGTAGTACTCGCCTTCGAACCGGAGCGGCTCCCCCTCGTTCCACGACGCCCAGATCGCCCGCAGCGCCTGGACGTACTCGCGCATCTGCGGCGCGGGGCGGCCCCACGGCATGGAGAACCGCCGGGTGACGTGGGCCTTGATCTGGCTGCCGAGACCGAGAATGAACCGGCCCTGGGAGGCAACCTGCAGATCGTGCGCGGCGTAGGCCGTGGTCATGGGGCTGCGGGCGAACGCCACGGCGATGGACGTGCCCAGCTCGATCCGGGAGGCGGACACCGCGGCGACGGCGTGCGGGAGAAACGGGTCATGGCCGACCTCGGCGGTCCAGGCGGAGTCGTACCCGGACGACTCCAGGTGCCGGATCTGGTCCGGCACCGTGCTGAGGTCCGAGAGGTCCAGGATGGCGTCTACCTTCATGGACGTTCACCCTGCCCTGATCCGCCATGCGGGGCAAGAGCCCGGCCTCGAAGATGATCTTGAAATGGCACATCAGTCGCCCCTGCCGGTGGATGCGAACTCGGCCAGCAGCTGACCGGCCGTGACGCTGTCTCCCGGCTTGACGAGTACGCGGTGGACCTCGCCGGGCCGTGACGCGGTGACGGGGATCTGCATCTTCATCGCCTCGATCACGGCGATTACGGCGTGCTGGTCGACGAGGTCCCCTGCTCGCGCCTCGACCTTCACCACGACGCCGTCCATGGGAGAGAAAGGCTGTGCGGAGGAGTCCGGGGAACCCGGCGCGAGCCGGGAGTCAGGGGACCGCCCCGCCGCCAGGCCGGCCGGGCCGCGGAGCTGACGGGAGCGGACCGCGACGCGGAACGGGCCCTGGGCCGCGTGCACCTCAAGCATCCGTACCGCGTCGGAATAGTCGTCCGCCTCGGGAAAAGCGACAGGGGGGCGGCTGGCCGGGTCCGGGAGCCAGCGTGCCTCCAGCGAGGTCGTGGAGTGCGTGCCCTGGACGAAGGCGACCTGCCGGAGCACGTCACGCAGGTACGGGGCGGTCGTCGGCGGACCGGACACCCTGAGCTCCCCCAGGGCCGCGATCAGGCGGCGGCGTGCCGACTCGCGGTCGGGGCCCCACGCCATCAGCTTGCCGAACAGGGAGTCGTACTCGCCGGGCACGCGGTCCCCGGCGGCGACCCCGAAATCGGCACGGATCCACGGGCCCGCCGGAATGTGGAGTTCCTCGATCGTGCCCGGGCACGGCCGGAACCCCTGCCACGGATCCTCGGCGGCCAGCCGGACCTCGATGGCGTGGCCGCGCATGCGCACGTCATCCTGGACGATCGCCAGCGGGTGCCCGGCTGCGACGGCCAGGCGCCCGGCGACGAGGTCGAGTCCGGTGACGAGCTCCGTGACACCGTGCTCGACCTGCAGCCGGGTGTTCATTTCCAGGAAGTAGAACCGCCGGGCGGCCGGTTCGTACAGGAACTCGACCGTGCCGGCGCTCTGGTAGCCGACGGCAGCCGTGAGGCGGACCGCCGCCTCCCGCATCCCGGCCCGGATGCTGTCGTCGAGGAAGGGGGCCGGGGCTTCCTCGACCAGCTTCTGGTAGCGGCGCTGCGCCGAGCAGTCGCGGTCGCCGAGATGGACGACATTCCCGTGGGAGTCAGCGAGGACCTGGACCTCGATATGCCGGGCGTCCCGCACGTGCCGTTCCAGGTAGGTCTCCGGCCCGCCGAACGAGGCCCCGGCCTCCGCCGCCGCCTCGTCGAGCGCCGCGCTCAGCTGAGATTCCCGCTCGACAATCCGTATGCCCCGGCCTCCGCCGCCGGACGAGGCTTTCACGACCAGGGGGAAACCGATCGTCTCGGCGGCCGTGCGCGCGGCGCCATGACTGGTGATCACGCCGCCGGATCCGGGAACGACCGGTATGCCCGCCCGGGCGGCGGCCGCCCGGGCGGCTACCTTGTCGCCCAAGGCGGCGATGGTATCGGGGCCGGGGCCGATGAAGGCCAGTCCCGCGGCCGCGACGGCCCGGGCGAAGCCCGGATTCTCGCTGAGCAGCCCGTAGCCCGGGTCGATCGCCGCGGCGCCCGATTCCCGGGCGACGGCGAGGATCGCGTCCTGGTCGAGGTAGGAGGCGCGGACGGGTGCCGGCCCGATCCGGCGCGCGTCGTCCGCGAGCCGGACATGGAGCGCGTCCGCGTCCGCGTCGCTGTAGACGGCGATCGCGCGCACTCCGAGTTCACGGTAGGCGCGGATCAGCCGGACGGCGATCTCGCCCCGGTTCGCGACAAGGACTGAATCGAACATGCGATCCCCTCTTTATCTACCGGTCGTATGGTAGCTTACGGGAGTAACGGGTTGAGGGACAGGTCCCCCGACGGGAAGGACGGTCGGCGTGACCGGTAGGACGCGCACGATGGGCACCAGCGTCGAGGAGCTGCGACGGCGGCAGGCCGAGGCGGTCCAGATGGGCGGTCCCGCGGCCCTTGAGAAGCACAGGGCCTCCGGCAGGCTGCCGGTTCGCGAGCGGGTCGCGAAGATCCTCGACGAGGGCTCCTGGTTCGAGACCGGGGCCCTCGCGCTGCCCGAGCGGCGTATCGTCAAGAAGGTCCCCGGGGACGGGGTGGTCACCGGATTCGGCCGGATCGACGGACGTTCCGTCGGCGTCATCGGCATCGACGCGAGCGTCCTCGCGGGGACCACCGCGCCGGTCAGCATGCGCAAGCAGGGGCGCCTGATCGAGCAGGCCCAGCGGTTCGGGTATCCCCTGGTGCTGCTGTGCGACGCCGATGGCGGCCGCATGCCCGACGTCATGGGCTGGCGGTTCAGCGGCCTGCCGCTGGACTTCACGACGTTCCTGAAGACTCCCGCCGGCCAGCCGCCGGTGCCGCGCGCGGCCGCGGTTCTCGGCCCGTCCTACGGGGACTCGGCCCTGCACGCCTCCACCGCGGACTTCGTGGTGATGGTCGGGTCCGGGGCCATCGCGCTGTCGGGACCCTCGGTCGTGGACGCCGCCATCGGCGAGCAGGTGACCGACGCCGAGCTGGGCGGCCCGGAGGCCGCGCAGGAGGCGGGCAACGCGCACATGGTCGTCGATTCGGAAGAGGACGCCCTGAACGCGATCTCCGCGTTCCTGTCCTACGTGCCGTCCAGTGCCGCGTCCCCCGCCCCGGTCGCGCCCGCCGCCGCGCCGCGCTCGGATCCCGCGGACCTGGGAGTCATCGTTCCCGCTGACAGCCGCACCGCCTACGACATGCGCCGGGTGATCGAGGCGATCGCCGACGCGGACTCGGTCTTCCCCTGGGGCGCCGGCTGGGGGGACAGCCTCCTGACCGTCCTCGCCCGGATCGAGGGTGCGCCGGCCGGGATCATCGCCAGCCAGCCGCTCGTCCGGGCCGGGGCCCTCGACCCCGCGGCGCTGGCCAAGGAGGTCAAGTTCACCGGGCTGTGCGACACGTTCAACATCCCCCTGGTCTTCCTGCACGACGTGCCCGGGCTGATGATCGGCACGCAGGCGGAGCGGAGCGGGATCCTGCACGCCTATGAGGCCGCCGTGTCGCGCATCGCGGAGGCGAAGGTTCCCAAGATCGGAGTGGTGCTGCGCAAGGCGTACGGCGGCGGCCACTTCGCGATGGGCGGGCGTCCGACGCGGCCGGACTTCCTGTTCGCCTGGCCGTCGGCCGAACTCGGGTTCATGGCGCCGGAGGCGGGGATCCGCACAGTGCACAGGCGGAGGATGGAGGCGGTCGCCGCCGAGCAGGGCCCCGAGGCCAGGGACAAGCTGGTCGCCGAGCTTACGGACGAATGGCAGGCGGAATCCGAGCCGTGGGAGGCCGCCGCCCACCTGTCCCTCGACGACGTGATCGAGCCAGGGCAGACTCGCGACATCATCGCCCGGGCGCTGGAACTGGCCTGGGGGAGCCGGGAACACCGGGTCGTCAGGACGTGGAGCCGGTGAGCGCGGAGTTCGCGGAGTTCGGTCACTTCGCCGTGACCCGCCACGAGGCGGTGACCGTGGCGGCGATCAGCCGGCCGGAGAAGCTCAACGCGCTGACGGCGGAATTCTGGCCGCAGTTGCGCGGCCTGCTGGGCCAGCTGCCCCGCGACGGGCAGACACGGGCCGTGGTGATCACCGGCGAGGGAGACCGCGCGTTCTCCGCCGGCGGCGACATCGCCGGTTTCGGCGACCTCGATACCGTCCCGGCGCGGAAGGCGTTCCTGACGGACTGCCTCACGGCGTTCGCGGCGGTGGAGGAGTGCCCGCTGCCCGTGATCGCAGCCGTCAACGGCCTGGCGCTCGGCGGGGGGTGCGAGCTCACCTTCGCCTGCGACATCGTGCTCGCCGCGGAGAGTGCGGTCTTCGGCATGCCCGAGGCGTCGGTCGGGCTCGTGCCCGGCTTCGGCGTGCTGCGCGCGCCCTCGGTCATCGGCCGCCAGTGGGCCAAGCTCATGGTGATGGCAGGGGAACGGATCAGCGCCTGGCAGGCGCTCGAGCTCGGCATGGTGCAGCGCGTCGTGCGCGACGCGGACCTGCTGCCCGCGGCGATCGAGATTGGCGGACGGATCGCCGCCCGCTCGCCGCTCGCGGTGGAAGCCGGAAAGCGGATCATCAACCGCGGCGTGGACCGGGGAGAGTACGGCTACGCCGCCGAGACGGTTGCCGGACTGTACGCCACCCGTGACGCGGACGAAGGGATCCGGGCGTTCACGGAGCGCCGCGAGGCCCGGTTCGAGGGACGCTGATCGGATGGAACCGTTCGTCGCGCTGATGCGCCGCTACTGCGTCGACTACACAGCCCGCCACGACCTGACGGTCTGCGACGACATCATGGTGCCGGGATATACCCTGCACATGGGAGGGCACCACGTCGCGGGGCGGGACGAGGCCTACAAGCCGGCCGCCGCGGCCCAGTTCCGTCAGTTCCCGGGCCTGTGCCTCACCGTCAATGAGATCATCTGCTCGGGCGACCGCCTCGCCCTCCGGTTCAGCGAGCACGGCGCGTCCAGTCGCCACGGGGGCGCGCAAGCCTCCTGGAGAGGTATCGGCCTGTATCAGTGGGACGGGCGGCGGCTCACGGGGAACTTCGTCGAGCAGGACTACTTCTCCCGGCGCCGGCAGCTCGCAGACGGCACGCCGGAGCCTGTCGAGCCTCCCGCGATCGCCCCCTGGGACACCCTGGCGGCCGCGCCCGACCAGGAGGCGGAGAACGTGGCCCGCGACTGGCTGGCGGCGGGAAACATCACCGGCGTGACCGTCGACGACGGCCGCACGGCGCATCGCATCGTGGCCGCCGAGCGCACCGAGATCGATGACCTGTTCTCAGCGGGGAGCAAGGTCGCGTTTCACGCGGTGCAGCACGGGCCGCTCGCGGGAGACGATCCCGCCTTTCCTCCCGAAGCGGTCGCCGCCGCAGGGGGCGGGCAGGTGCTCCTGCACTTCGCGGGAGTCGTCAGCATCGCCGGCGGACGGGTCATCGGGGGACGCGTGATCCGGGACCGTCACGGTCTCGCCCGGCGGCTCGCCGCGCCCGCCGGGGCCCCCGGGGCCGGCGGGCGCGCATGAGGCTCGGGCTCTACTACGACCTGCGCAATCCCGGCGCGGCCAGGCCGTGGGACCGCGTGTACGCCGCCGCGCTCGAGCGCATCGCCTGGGCGGACGCCGAAGGCATCGGCGCGATATGGGCGACCGAGCATCACGGGTTCGCCGACGGGTACCTTCCCGCGCCGCTGACCTTCTGCGCCGCGGCCGCGGCCCGGACGTCCCGCGCCCGGATCGGCACCGCGGTCGTCGTCAGCCCGCTGATGCCCGCCGTCGCGCTCGCCGAACAGGCGGCGGTCGTCGACATCCTGAGCGGAGGACGACTGGAACTCGGGATGGGCGCGGGCTGGCGCCCTGAGGAGTTCACCGCCTTCGGCGCTGACTACGCCAGTCGTTACGAGGCGCTGGAGGAGAGGGCCCGCGAGCTTCCGCGGCTGTGGGGCGACGGGCGGGTCACGCCCGCCCCGGTACAGGACCCGCTGCCGGTCTGGATCGGTGCCCGCGGCCCGCGAGGCGCCCGGATCGCCGGGCGCACCGGTGCGGGACTGCTGTGGATCGACCGTGACCTGCTCGGCCCGTACACGGAAGGCATCCGGCGGCGCGCGCGGAGCGATCCGCCCCTATCCGGAGGGCCGCCTCCCGGTGAGCCGCGGCCGCGGATGGGCGGGCTGGCCAACGTGTTCCTCGCTGACGACCCCGAGCTGGCCCGGGCCGTCATCCGCGAGCAGGGCCGCCGGAACCGGGCCAGCTACTCCGGTGCGGAGAAGCCGGGGAAGCAGGCCGCGTTCCCCCGGCTCCGGGTGCTCACACCGGAGGGGGCCGCAGCCCATATCCGGGAGCTGTGCACGGGTCTTCCCGTCACCGACGTGTTCTGCTTCGGTGACATCGGGGGCCTCGACGACGTGCTCGTCGAGCGGCACACCGAGCTCGCCGTCCATGAGCTGACCAGGCTCCTGGCGGACGCGGACCCGGACGAGGATCCGGCAGCGGAAGGAGAACCGGCATGAGCGCCGTCGAGGACCAGGACCTGCTGTCGCCGGAACTGACCGCGGACCCGCACGCCTACTACGCGCAGTTGCGGCAAGAGGATCCCGTCCACTGGTCGCCCGCGAGCAAGGGATGGCTGCTCACCCGGTACGACGACGTGGTCGCCGCCTACACCGACCCGCTGCTGTCGTCGGACCGGGTCCGGCCGCTGCTGAAGGTCCTGCCCGCCGGCCGCCGCGCCGAGCTGGGCCCCATGCTGGAGACGATCAGCCGCTGGATGGTGGTCACCGACCCGCCCGCCCACACCAGGCTCCGCAAGCTCGCGAACTACGCATTCCGGCAGCAGCGCGTCGCGATGATGGGAAACTGGATCGGCGAGATCGTCGACGAGCTTCTCGGCGAGTTCGGCACGGCGGACAGCGGCGACTTCCTGCATGATTTCGCCTACCCGCTGCCGGCGACCGTGATCGCCCGGATGATGGGCGCGCCGCGCGGGGACCAGCACCTCTTCCAGCAGTGGTCCGACGAGCTGGCTCTCGTGGCGTTCAGCGCGGGCGGCAAGGACCGGGCCGGCCGGCATGCCCGGGCCCTGGCCGGGGTCCGGGACATGCAGCGGTACCTGGCGGACCTCATCGAGCGCCGCCGCCGAGAGCCGGGCGACGACATGGTCAGCCTGCTCCTGGAGGCGGCCGGCGAAGACGGGGACCGCCTGGCCGACGCCGAGCTGATGGCGCTGTGCTCGCTGATCCTGTTCGCCGGCCACGAGACCACCACCAACCTGCTGTGCAACGCCATGGTCATGCTGTCCCGCCACACCGGACAGCGGGACATGATCACCGCGGACCCGTCGCTCGCGAACCGGGCGGTGGAGGAGGTCCTGCGCTTCGAGGGGCCGATCAAGATCCTCGTTCGCTGGGTCCACGAAGACCACGAGCGCGCCGGCCGCGAGATCAAGGCCGGACAGCGGGTGTTCCTGGTCCAGCAGTC
>WRBL01000235.1 GCA_009784565.1 Streptosporangiales bacterium
CCTCACCGTTCAGGCGCCTCCTCACCGTTCAGGCGACGAAGTCGACCTCGGCCGCCGGCGGGGCCGCTTCCTCAGGAGCGCCGGGCGCGGCGCGGCCGCGGAGCGGCACGTGCCGGATGAACAGGGCCAGGACGAAGATGATGACCGCGGTCGGCAGCACCGCCCAGAACACGTCCTGCACACCGGTCGCGATCGCGTGGAAGGCGACCTGCTTGATCGCCGGCGGCAGAGTGGTAATCGTCGACGGGTCGAGGCTGGCCCCGCTTCCGGCCTTCGCGCCGCCCATCTTGGCCAGCGGGCCCATGGCGGCGGTCATCCGGTTGGTGAAGAGGGCGCCGAACGCCGCGACCCCGAGCGAGCCGCCGATCTGCTGGAAGTACATGCGGGCGCTGCTGGCGACCCCCATGTCCTTCATCTCGACGCTGTTCTGCGAGATCAGCGAGACCATCTGCATGAGGAAGCCCATGCCGAGGCCGAGGACGACGTAGAACAGGCCCGAGTCCAGGCGGCTGGTGTGGGAGCCGAGGTTCGTCAGCAGGAACATGCCGACGGCCATGATCGCGCCGCCCATGACCGGGAACATCTTGTACCTGCCGGTCCGGGTCACCAGCTGCCCGGCCACGACCGAGGTGATCATGGAGGCGACCATCATCGGGGTCAGCAGAAGGCCGCTGGCCGTCGGGCTCGCTCCCTGGACCGTCTGCTGGTAGAAGGGCAGGAACGTCATCGCGCCGAACATCCCGAGGCCGACGAAGAACGTCAGCACCATGGTGAGCGAGAAGTTCCGGTTCCGGAAGACGTGCAGCGGCAGCATCGGCTCCTCGGCCCGCGTCTCGACGTAGCCGAAGGCGACGAGGGCGACCACCGCGACCGCGGCCAGGCCGAGCACCGGCGCCGAGCCCCACGCGTACTGGGTGCCGCCCCAGGTCGCGACGAGGATGACCGCGGCCGAGAAGACGGCGAGCAGGACGCCGCCGAGGTAGTCGATCCGGTGCTCCACCCGCCGCTTCGGAAGCTGCAGGGTGGTGAACAGGTAGATCAGGGCCGCGCCGCCGAGCGGCAGGTTGATGTAGAAGATCCACCGCCACGAGAACGACTGGGTGATCCAGCCGCCGAGCAGCGGCCCGCCGATGGTCGCGACCATCATGATCACCATCATGTAGCCCATGTACTTGCCGCGCTCGCGGGGCGGCACGATCTCGCCGATGGTCGCCATCGCGCCGACCATGAGACCGCCGGCGCCCAGGCCCTGGATCGCGCGGAAGGTGATCAGCTGGTCCATGTTCTGCGCCAGCCCGGACAGGGCCGACCCGGCCAGGAAGATGATGATGGCGGCGATGAAGAACTTCTTCCGCCCGTACATGTCGCCCAGCTTGCCGTAGAACGGCGTCGTGACCGTCGAGGCCAGCACGTAGGCCGTCACCACCCATGACAGGTGCGTGACCCCGCCCAGGTCCCCGACGATCCGGGGCAGGGCCGTGGACACGATGAGCTGGTCCAGCATGGCCAGCAGCATCGCCATCATCAGCCCGGGCAGGACGACCATGATCTGCCGGTGCGACAGATTGAAGGCGCCCGTTTCCTCACTCACTACTTGCTCCCTACCCGTAAGAACCCACCCACGGCGCCTTGCTTACTTGCCGACCGGCTAGCTCAGCGCCCCGAAGGATGCTATTCTCCCAACTAACCGGCCGTCAAGTAATTTTCTTTTCGGTCAACCGGGGCTGCGGTGACCCTTCGTGGACTACGGTTACTGACGGCTCACAGCGGCAGGACTCATCCCGGAAGGCACGGAGGCAAGAGTTGGACTCGGCGGCGCGCGGCGAACAGGCACAAGGCGGGGGACGGCGCGGGGACACCCGTCAGCGCATCCAGCAGATCGCGCTGGAACTGTTCGCCGAGCAGGGGTACGAACGGACCTCGCTGCGCGAGATCGCCGAGCGCCTCGGCGTCACCAAGGCCGCCCTGTACTACCACTTCAAGTCCAAGGAAGACATCGTCGGCAGCTTCACCGGGGACTACCTGTCCCAGCTGGACGAACTCGTCGGGTGGGCGAAGGAGCAGCCCCGGACCGCGGACACGGCGGAAGAGATCCTCGACCGCTACATCGGGATCGTGATGGACAGCCGGGAGGTCTTCCGGTTCCTGGAGCGGAACCAGGCCATGGTCCGCGGGTCCGACAGCGGCGGGTCCGACAGCGGCGGCTCGGACAGCCCCGGCTCGGACAGCGGCGCCGACAAGCACCACCGCCTGGAGCAGTTCCGCCCCCGGATGAACGCGCTCGTGGAGACCATCATCGGCCCGGACGCCCCCGCTCGTTCCCGGGTGCGGGCCACCGCCGCGTTCTTCGCGGTCAGCGTGTCGTGCATGTTCTTCATGCCCGACGCGAGCGCCGGCGGCGAGGACTGCCTCGCCGCCTTCGAACCCGTCGCCGACCTCGAGGAGCTCCGCAAAATCGTCATCGAGCTGGCCGGCGACATCGTCCGCGGCGTCCCCGGGTAGTCAGCGGAAAACGGGGGCGTAGCCGGCCGACTGGAGCTTGGCCTTGACGTCGGCGCAGTGCTCGGGGCCGCGGGTCTCCACCTGCAGGACGACTTCGGCCTCGTCGACGCGGAGGGTGGGGGCCAGGCGCTGGTGGCTGACCTCGAGCACGTTGGCACCGAGACCGGCCAGGTAGCCCAGCAGTTCCGCCAGCGACCCGGGCTGGTCGGGCACCCGGCACCGGATGCTGAGGTACCGGCCGGCCGCCGACAGCCCGTTGCGCAGCAGCTTGGACATCAGCAGCGGGTCGATGTTCCCTCCGGACAGCACCACCACGACCGGCGGCTTGATCTTCGAGCGGATGTCCCCGATCGAGCCCCGCGTGGTGACCAGGTCCGCGCCGGAGTCCCCCAGCGACACCAGCGCCGCCACCCCGGCGGCCCCGGCGGGCTCCACGACCTGCTTGGCCCGTTCCAGGCACAGCAGCATCGCCCGGGACAGCGCGGTCTCGGACACGGTGACGACCCCGGTCCCCAGCGCGGACATGATGCTCAGCGGAAGGTCTCCCGGGCGCTGCACCGCGATGCCGTCGGCCATGGTGGGACGGCCCGCGGCCGGAAGCGGCCGGCCCGCGGCCAGGGACGCCGGGTACGGGGCGACCGCCGCCGCCTGCACGCCCACGACCCGCACGTCCGGGTCCAGGCCCTTGGCCGCCACCGTGAGGCCGGCGGCGAGTCCGCCGCCGCCCACCGGGACCACGATCGTCTTGACCTGGGGGCACTGCTCGATGATCTCGTAGCCGAGGGTGCCCTGGCCCGCGACGATGTCGGCGTGGTCGAACGGGTGGATGAACACGCTCCCGGTCCGCTCGGCGAACGCCAGCGCCTCGGCCAGCGTGTCCTCCACCGACGTCCCGCGCAGCACCACGTCGGCGCCGTAGGCCCGGGTGGCCTCCACCTTCGGGATCGGCGCCCGCTCGGGCATGATCACCGTGGACTTCGACCCGAGGAGGCTGGCCGCGAGGGCCACGCCCTGGGCGTGGTTGCCGGCACTGGCCGCGACCACGCCGCGAGACCGTTCCTCCTCGGTCAGCCGGGCGATCCGGGTGTAGGCGCCGCGCACCTTGAACGACCCGGTGCGCTGAAGGTTCTCGCATTTCAGGTAGACCGGCCCGCCCACCTGCTCCGACAGCGCGCGGGAGTACATCACCGGCGTCGGCGAGATTACGTCCCGGAGCAGTTCACGGGCCGCGATCACGTCATCTGGCTGGACCAGCGGGGAAGTTGTCGTCACGTAAAGCAACCCTAACGCCGTCGTCACAGGTTCTTGACCTGCGGAAGATGCGAAATCGCACGTGAGCGACATAGTGTCGGAAGTGTGGAGCACAACCGCGAGCAGCCAAAGGCCACTACGCTCGGCGAACTTCGCGCGAGCGGACACGTCTACCGAAGCGTGAAGCAGGAGCTCAGGGAGAATCTGCTGGCGCGCATGCGCGGCGGCCAGGACCGCTTCCCCGGCATCGTCGGGTTCGACCAGACCGTCCTGCCCCAGGTCGAGCGGGCGCTCGTCGCCGGGCACGACGTCATCCTGCTGGGCGAGCGCGGGCAGGGGAAGACCCGGCTGATCCGCACGCTCGGCGGTCTCCTTGACGAGTGGACCCCGGCCGTGGACGGCTGCGAGATCAACGACCATCCGTATGAGCCGGCCTGCGCGAGCTGCAAGCGCCGCGCCGCCGAGCTCGGCGACGGCCTTCCGGTCACCTGGCGGCACCGCGAGGACCGGTACGGCGAGAAACTCGCCACTCCCGACACCAGCGTCGGCGACCTGATCGGCGACATCGACCCGGTCAAGGTGGCCGAGGGCCGCACCCTGGGCGACCCGGAGACCATCCACTACGGCCTGGTGCCCCGGACTAACCGCGGCATCTTCTGCCTGAACGAGCTGCCCGACCTGGCCGAGCGGATCCAGGTCGCGCTGCTCAACGTCCTCGAGGAGCGCGACATCGGCGTCCGCGGCTACGCGCTGCGCCTGCCGCTGGACGTCGTCCTCGTGGCCAGCGCGAACCCCGAGGACTACACCAACCGCGGCCGGATCATCACCCCGCTCAAGGACCGGTTCGGCGCGGAGGTCCGCACTCACTACCCGGTCACCCTGGACGACGAGCTCAGCCTCATCAACCAGGAGGCCGAGGTCGCCTGGGGCGGCACCGACCCGGGCGCCGTCCTCCCCGTTCACCTCACCGAGATCATCGCCCGGTTCACCCGGGCGGTCCGCGAGTCCCCTGCGGCCGACTCCCGGTCCGGCGTGTCGGCCCGGTTCGCCATCGCCGCCGCGGAGTCCACCGCCGCGGCGGCGGTGCGGCGCAGCGCCCTGGCCGGAGACGCTCCCGGCGAGACGCCGGTGGCCCGGGTCTGCGACCTGCCCGGCATCGTGCCGACCCTGCGCGGCAAGGTCGAGTTCGAGGTCAGCGAGGAGGGGCGCGAGGAGGAGGTCCTGGCCCACCTGCTGCGCCAGGCCACGGCCGCCACGTTCCGGACCCGGCTCGGCGGCGCCGACCTGACCGGGATCCTGAACAAGTTCGCCGAGGGCGACACGATCACCTCGGGCGAGCTGGTCTCCGCGAGCGAGCTGCTGCGCCGCACCGGGGAGGTGCCGGGCCTGGCCAAGATCATGGAGCGGCTGGGCATGGAGGGCGGCGAGTCGCTGGGCGAGGCCGCTGCCGCGGTCGAGTTCGTCCTCGAGGGCCTGTACCTCCTGCGCCGCGTGTCCAAGGAAACCGACAGCGGCGTGACCATCTACGGCAACTGAAAACCGCATCGACGGAACGGATTGGCGGTTACTCCTCATGGCCGATTACCGCTACGGCGAGTATGACGGCGGGCCGGATCCGCTGGCCGCGCCGTTCGATGTCCGCGGCGCGCTGGACGACATGGGCGACGACGTGCTGGACGGCGACACCCCGTCGGACGCCCTGCGCGACCTGCTGCGCCGGGGCTGGGAGGACCGGCGGGGCCTGGACGACCTGCTGCGCCAGGTCCGGGAGCGGCAGCGGGAGCTGCGCAACCGCGGACGGCTCGACGGCATGCTGGAACAGGCCCGGGCGCTGCTGGACACCGCCGTGGGCCAGGAGCGGGCCGAGCTGTTCCCGGACCCGAGCGACGAGGCCCGGCTGCGCGAGGCCGACCTGGACACGCTGCCGTCGGACACCTCGCAGGCGATCCGGCAGCTGTCGGACTACGACTGGCGTTCTGGCGCCGCGCGGGAGACGTTCGACAAGCTCCGCGACCTGCTGCGCCGCGAGGTCCTGGACAGCCAGTTCCGCGGCATGAAGGAGGCGATGCAGAACCCGGACCCGGCGGCCATGCAGCAGGTCAAAGACATGATGTCCGACCTGCGCCAGATGCTGGACGCCGACTCCCGAGGCGAGCACACCCAAGAGGATTTCGACCAGTTCATGGAGAAGTACGGGGAGATGTTCCCCGAGAATCCCCAGAACCTGGAGGAGCTGGTCGATTCCCTGGTCCGCCGCATGATGGCCGCGCAGCGGCTGCTCAACTCCCTCTCGGACGAGCAGCGGGAGGAACTGGCCGACCTCATCGCCCAGACCATGGAGGACGCCGGGCTGGCGGCCGAGATGGCCGCGCTGTCGGACGCGCTCATGCAGCGCCGCCCGGAACTGGGCGAGATGCAGCGCGGCGAGCGGATGTCCGGCGACCAGCCGCTGGGCCTCGGCGACGCGACCAGCGCCATCGCGGACCTGGCCGACCTGTCCGGGCTGGAGGACCAGCTGTCGCAGGACTACGCCGGCGCCAGCCTGGACGACGTCGACGAGGAGGCGGTGCGGCGGGCGCTCGGCCGGCAGGCCGTGGACGACCTGGACTCGCTGCGGCGGCTGGAGAAGGAACTGCAGCGGCAGGGGTACCTCACCCGCAACGGCGGCCGTCTCGAACTGACACCGAAGGCCGTCCGCCGTCTCGGCGACACCGCCCTGCGCCGCGTGTTCGCCGGGCTGACCGGCGGCCTCCGCTCCGGCGACCACGACCGTCCCGACGCGGGCCAGGCCGGGGACCTCACCGGCGCGACCAGGGACTGGGAATTCGGCGACGAGCAGCCCATCGACGTCCCCGCGACCGTCCGCAAGGCCCTCCTGCGCTCGGTGGAGCGAGGCGAGTCCGCCGGCGGCCGGACCCGGGTCAAGCTGTCGCCGTCCGACTTCCAGGTCGCCGAGACCGAGCGCAAGAGCGTCGCCGCCGTGTCGCTGCTGGTCGACCTGTCGTACTCCATGGCGCTGCGCGGAACCTGGGCCGTGGCCAAGCAGACCGCGCTCGCGCTGCACGCCCTGCTGCGCAGCAAGTACCCGCAGGACGCGATCCAGGTCGTCGGCTTCTCCAACTACGCCCGGGAGCTGGTGGAGACGGAACTGGCCGGGCTGGGCTGGGACATGGTCCAGGGCACCAACCTGCATCATGCCCTGATGCTGGCCGGACGCCACCTGGACCGGCATCCCGACCACGAGCCGGTCGTGCTGATCGTGACCGACGGCGAGCCGACCGCGCACCTGCAGCGGGACGGCCGGCCGTGGTTCGACTGGCCGCCGGCCCCGGAGACGATCGAGCTCACCCTGGCCGAGGTGGACAAGATGACCCGCCGTCACGCCGCGATGAACATCTTCATGCTGGCCGAGGACGACCGGCTCAGCGCGTTCGTGGACAACGTGGCCAAGCGCAACGGGGGCCGGGTGCTCCGGGCGCAGCCGGAGCGTTTGGGAGAATATGTGGTGAGTGATTTCCTCCGGACCCGGGGCGCTCGCTCGCGACGGTAGATTGGGCCCACAGTCGGCTAAACCGTCCTGGAGGAACATTGACTACCGCCACTGGCCCGAACCCCGCCACGGGGCGGACCGTAATCGCAGCGGTCTTCGCCATCCTGGCCGTCGTGTTCGTGGTGGCGGGCATCGCCTTCGCCGTCCTTCCCGCGAACTCCCTGCCGGGGTTCCTCGGCCACCTGGACGGCTCGACCGGGCATCACCCGCTGCGGGCCGTGGGCAGCCTGCTGGTGGGCGTGGTCTTCGCGGTCGCGGCCTGGTTCTCGCTGCGCTACAAGTCGCCGGAAGAAGAGGACTAATGTTCCTCTAGGATCGGCACCATGTCGTTTACAGAGCGCTTGATCTTGTGGTTGCACATCGGCGTGGCGATCTTCACTATCGGCCCCGCCACGGCGGCGATCATGTCCACCCCTCGCTACATCAAGAAGCGCGAGACCGTCATCGTCGCGTTCCTGCACCGGATCACGCGGATCTACGCGATCGGCTCGGTGCTCATCCTCGTATTCGGCCTGGTCATCGCCTCTATGAACGGCGACATGGCGAAGCCGTGGATTTCGATCTCCATGACGCTGTTCGTGGTCGCGGCGGTCCTGCTGTTCCTGATTGACCGGGCCCAGGGCAACGCGGCGGACGCCTTGCGCCGCATCGGGGCCGCGGTTGTTCCCGTCCCGAACCTCCCGGCCGTCGTCGACGACAAGGACGGGAAGACGAAGGACCACCACCACTTCGGCCACAAGGACCACGGCGCCAAGGACCACGACGACCCGGCCGACACCGAGCTTGAGGGCGCCGAGGGCGACACCAAGGTCGCCGGCACCGCCACCATCCCGGCTCCGACCGCCACCGCGGCCACCGCCGCCGCTCCGGCGCCCGCCGCCGCGGACACCACGGAAGACGAGCGGCTCGCGGCGGTTGAGCGCGGCCGCATCGTCTCCCTCGGCGGCATCACGAGCCTCATCTGGCTCGTCATCCTCATCCTGATGGTCTGGAAGTAGCCTAAGTCACCTCTCCCAGAGCCCGCAACGGGACCGAAGGTGTCGCTATGGCGCCCTCGTTGGTCCCGTTGGTGTCGCTGTGGGGGCGGGGCAGTGGGAGCGGCGGTGTCGCTAGGAGAGCGCCTGGCGGAGGTCGTCTACGAGGTCGGCGGCGTCTTCGATGCCGACCGAGAGGCGGACCAGGTCATCGGGGACCTCGAGGGCGGAGCCCGCGACGGACGCGTGGGTCATCCGCCCCGGGTGCTCGATCAGCGACTCGACGCCGCCGAGCGACTCGCCCAGGGTGAACAGGCGGGTCCGCCCGCAGACGTCGACGGCCCGGTCCGCCCCGGCCTTCAGCCGGAACGACACCATGCCCCCGAACAGCCGCATCTGGCTCGCCGCGACCTTGTGGCCGGGGTGTCCGGGCAGGCCCGGGTAGTACACCTGGCTGACCGCCGGGTGCCCGGTGAGCATCCCCGCGACCGCGACCGCGTTCGCACAGTGCCGGTCCATCCGCACCGCCAGGGTCTTCATGCCCCGCAGGGTCAGCCAGGCGTCGAACGGGCCGGCGACGGCGCCGGTCGCGTTCTGGTGGAAGCCGATCTCGTCGGCCAGGCCGGGGTCGCGGACCACGACGGCTCCGCCGACCACGTCAGAGTGGCCGCCCAGGTACTTGGTGGTGCTGTGGACCACCGCGTCGGCGCCCAGGGGCAGCGGCTGCTGCAGGTACGGGGACGCGAAGGTGTTGTCCACCACCAGCTTCGCCCCGTTGTCGTGGGCGGCGTCGGCCATCGCGGCCAGGTCGGTGACGTTCAGCAGCGGGTTGGTCGGCGTCTCGGTCCAGACGACCGCGGTCTTCCGCTCCCTCAGGGCGTCCCGGACCGCGCCGGTGTCGCTCTGGTCCACGGGCGTGTAGTCCAGGCCCCACGGCTTCAGGACCTTGTCGAACAGCCGGAACGTGCCGCCGTAGGCGTCGGCGGGGATCAGCACGTGGTCTCCCGGCTGGCACAGCGTGCGCAGCAGGCAGTCCTCGGCCGCCATCCCGGACGCGAACGCGAACGCCCGGTTGCCCCACTCCATGGCGGCCAGGCACTCTTCCAGGGCCGCGCGGGTCGGGTTGGCGGTCCGGGAGTACTCGTACCCGCCCCGGGTCCCGCCCACGCCGTCCTGCTTGTAGGTCGACGTCGCGTAGATCGGCGGGACGACCGCGCCGGTCGTCGCGTCCGGCTCCTGCCCGGCGTGGATCGCGATCGTCTCGAACCCCAGCGCCCCGTAGGAGCGCGTGCCGGGGTCGGTCAGGTCGAAGGAGTCAGTCATCGAGGTCCTTCCGCGTAGTAGGCGAGCAGATCCTGCCGGGTCAGGACGGCGGCGGGCTTGCCGTCCGCGTGCACCAGTGCCGCGCCCGACTTTTCCAGGGTCGCGGCGGCGGCGCTCACCGGCTCGCCGGCGCCGATGACCGGCAGCGGGTCGCTCATGTGATCGGCGATGGGGTCATCGGGCCGGGCCCGGCCCGCGACCAGGGCGTCCAGCAGGTCGCGTTCGGCGACCGCCCCGGCCACCTCGGCCGCCATCACCGGCGGCTCGCTGTTCACGACCGGAAGCTGGGACACGTCGTACTCGCGCAGGATCTCGATGGCCTGCGCGACCGTCTCGTCGGGGTGGACGTGAACCAGGGGCGGAAGCTTGATCCGTTCGGGATGACGATGTTCGCTGTCCCGCTCGGCCAGCAGGTCGGCGACGGCCGGCTCGGTGCTGACGGTGCGGAGGAAACCGTAGTCGGCCATCCACTCGTCGTTGAAGATCTTCGACAGGTAGCCGCGGCCGCCGTCCGGGAGCAGGACCACGATCACGGCGTCCGGCCCCGCCGTCTCCGCCACCCGGGCCGCCGCGGCGACGGCCAGCCCGGCCGAGCCCCCCACCAGCAGGCCCTCTTCCCGGGCCAGCCTGCGGGTCATGTTGAAGGAGTCGGCGTCGCTGACCGCCATCACCTCGTCGACCTGGTCCGCGTCGTAGGTCTGGGGCCAGATGTCCTCGCCCACGCCCTCGACCAGATACGGGCGGCCGGTGCCGCCCGAGGAGACCGAGCCCTCCG
>WRBL01000236.1 GCA_009784565.1 Streptosporangiales bacterium
GACCAGCCCTTCGACGCCGACAACCACTACTACGAGCCGCTCGACGCCTTCACCCGGCATCTCGACCGGGCCTACCGGCGCCGCGGCATCGAAGTCATCCAGCGCGGCAAGCACACCGACCTGCTCGCGGGCGGGCGCCTGCTGGAATTCGTCCCCAACCCCACGTTCGACCCCATCATCGTCCCCGGCTGCCTGGACCAGCTGTTCCGCGGGCAGATCCCCGAGGGCGTCGATCCGCGCACCCTCATGAAGGTCGAGCCGATCAATCCCGCGTACCGGGACCGGGACAAGCGGCTCGCGGTCATCGATGACCAGGGACTGTCCGCCGTCATGCTGTTCCCGACCCTGGGCTGCGGTGTCGAGGAGGCGCTGAAGGACGACATCCCCGCCACGATGGCCAGCGTCCGGGCGTTCAACCGCTGGCTCGACGAGGACTGGGGATTCGCCTACAAGGGCCGCGTCTTCGCCGCGCCGATGCTGTCCTTCGCCGACCCGGACGAGGCGGTCGCCGAAGCGGAATGGGTCCTCGAACGCGGCGCGCGCGTCGTGTCCGTCCGGCCCGCCCCCATCCCCGCCGGCGGCGGCCGCTCCAAGCCGTTCGGCGACCCCGCGTACGAGAAGGTATGGGCGCTGCTCGAGGAGGCGGGTGTCGCGGTCGCCTTCCATCTCAGCGACAGCGGCTACAACCAGTTCGCCTCCGCCTGGGGCGGACCGGAACGGTTCGTCCCGTTCCGCAGTTCCGACATCCTGGGATCGGTCCTCATCTCCGACCGTGCCATTCACGACACGATCGCGAGCCTGGTCATCGGCGGCGTTCTCGCCCGTCACCCGCGACTGCGGATCGCCAGCATCGAGAACGGCTCGGACTGGGTCCACCTGCTCCTCAAGCGGCTCCGCAAGCAGGCCAACCAGACCCCCTGGGTGTTCCCCGACGAGCCCGGCGACACGCTCCGGAACCACCTGTGGGTCGCCCCGTACTACGAGGACGACATCCCCGCGCTCGCCGGCGTCCTCGGCGCTGACCGTGTCCTGTTCGGCTCCGACTGGCCGCACGGCGAGGGCCTCGCCCGGCCGCTGGACTTCACGGAGGAACTGCACGGCCTCGGCCCGGCCGACACCGACCAGATCATGCGCACCAACGCCCTCGACCTGCTCGGCATCAGCCGGTAAGCGCGGCCGTGAGCTTCTACGAGATCGCCCGGCAGGACCCGGCCCGGGAAGCGGTCATCGACCCGGACGGAACCGCATGGACGTTCGGCCGCCTGGGCGAGCGGGTCAACCGGCTGTCCCGCGCCTTCCGGGCGCTGGGCCTGGGCCGGGGAGACGCCGTCGCCGCGGCGCTGCGAAACGGGCACGAGTTCCTCGAACTCCTCCTGGCCGCCGGGCAGTCCGGGATGTACCTGGTGCCGGTGAACCCGCGCCTCACGCGGGCGGAGGCCCAGTACATCCTGTCCGACAGCGGCGCCCGCCTGGTGGTGGCCGCGGCGGAACTCGCGGCGGGGCTGCCGCTCGATGACAGCGCCCCGGAGCACCGGTTCACCGTCGGGGGTCCGGTGCCCGGCTGGCACCCCTATGACGGCCTCGGGGCCGGCGAGCGGGCGGATCCGCCCCAGGGCCGGTCCTTCGGCATGACGATGGGCTACACGTCGGGAACGACGGGGCGGCCCAAGGGCGTGGCGGTGCCGCTGTTCGACGTCGACCCGGAGCTCGTCATCCCGTTCCTCCTGGAACGCACGGTGACCCCGTACGTGGAGGACCGGCCGGGTACTCACCTGGTGTGCTCTCCGCTGTACCACGCGGCGCCGAACGCGCACGCCTCCTCGTTCCTGCACGCCGGGCACCGGATCGTCATCCACGAGAAGTTCGATCCCGGGCTCGTCCTGCGCGACATCGAGCGGTACCGGGTGACCACGTCCCACATGGTGCCGACGCACTTCCACCGGCTGCTCGCACTGCCGCCCGAGGTCCGCAAGGCACAGGACGTGTCGAGCCTGGAGGCGGTCATCCACGCGGGCGCGCCGTGCCCCGTCGCGATCAAGCAGGCCATGCTGGACTGGCTCGGCCCGATCGTCTGGGAATACTTCGCCTCCAGCGAGGGCTACCTGACCCGTGTCGGCCCGCGGGAGTGGCTGGAGCGGCCCGGGACGGTCGGCCGGGCGGTGCCGGGGGTGACGCTCCGCATCCTCGGAGAGGACGGGCAGGAGACCGGTCCCGGCGAGGCCGGCCTGATCTACTTCACGACCGAGGGCGTGGGCACGTTCGAGTACCACAACGCCCCCGAGAAGACCGCCGCGAGCCGCCGCGGCGACCTGGGAACCGTGGGAGACTACGGCCAGCTCGACGCGGACGGCTACCTGTTCCCGCTCGACCGGCGGGACGACCTGATCATCTCCGGCGGGGTGAACGTGTACCCGGCGGAGGTGGAGGAGCGCCTGCTGGCTCACCCCGCCGTCGAGGACGCCGCGGTCATCGGGATTCCGCACCCGGACTGGGGACGGGCGGTCGTCGCGGTCGTCCAGCCCGTTCCGGGGAGCGCGCCGGACGAGATCCTGGCCGGCCGGCTGCTCGATCACTGCCGGGAGGGGCTCGCCCCGCAGAAGCGCCCGCGCCTCATCGAGTTCGCGGCGGAGCTTCCCCGCACCGAGACCGGCAAGCTGAAGCGCCGCGTCCTGCGCGACTCGTACTCCGTTACGCCGGATACGAGGGACGGGGAAGCTTCAGGTCCTGCTCGGCGATGATGTTGCGGAAGACCTCCAGGGTCCCGCCGTAGATCGCCGTCCCCTGGGCGAACCGGTGGGCCCGCTCCGCGAGCGGTACCGCCGCGGGCCCCTCAGCGCCCAGGAGCACGTCCTGGCCGAGCAGTTCCATGAGCCGGGCCGTGCCGTCGATCAGCGCGCGTGACGCCGCGACCCGCCCGTAGTGCCCCGGGGCGGACAGGGCCGCTTCGGCTTCGATCGCCACGCGGCCGAGCCGGTACCGCAGGTCGTCGGCGGCCACGGCGCGGCCATCGTCGCCGAGCGACCATTCGTGGACCGCGTCGACGCACCGCGCGAGCAGCGTCGCGTACCCGGTCCGGACGGACGGCGGGTCGAGCGCCAGAGCGGCCGCGTCGGCACCGAGACCGTGCTCGACGTCGAGCCGGTCGTGCAGCACCCCCCACCCGCCGTCGACCGGGCCGATCCGCAGGCTGTCCGGCACCCGGACGCCGCCGAAGTAGACGATGTTGGTCCGCTCGCCGCCGAAGGTGCGGACCGGGCTGACCGACACGCCCGGCGCGTCCAGGGGCACGAGCAGCATCGTCAGGCCCTTGTGCTTGCGGACCCCGGGGTTGGTCCGGGTGATCGTGAACGCGTACTGGCAGTTGTGCGCCCCGGTGGTGAACATCTTCGCCCCGTCGACCACCCAGCCGTCGCCGTCGCGTACCGCCCGCGTCGCTGCGGCGGCGACATCGGAGCCGCCCTCGGGCTCGGTGTAGCCCAGGCAGAACCGGACCGTGCCCCGGGCCGCGTCCAGCATCAGACGGCGCCGCGACTCCTCGGGGGCGTGGCGCCGGACGGCCTCGGCGACCAGTCGCGTCGTGTCCAGGGTGATGAACGGCAGCCCGGTCCGCTCCTTGCCCAGGACGAGGAGCCGGTGCTCGACCGGCCCGAGCCCCGCGCCGCCGTCCGTCTCCGGCCAGGTGTCCAGCAGCCAGCCCCGCTCCCCCATCGCCAGGTGCAACGGCTCGCAGAACCCGTCTCCGCTGCGTTCCTCGGCGTCGAGCACGTCCGGCGTGACCCGGGCGGCGAAGAATTCCCCGACCTCCCGGGCGAACGCCGCCTGCCCGTCGTCGAGTGCCACCTTGCTGAAATCCACGGCGATAATCCCCTAACGTGTCTTCGTTTCCGTCCCGGCCCCGCGGCTGGCCGGTTCCGCCCGGCGGATCGCGTCGAGTCCGTCCACGACTTCCAGGACGTCCCGGCCCGGGTCGCCGCCGGCCGCGATCAGGCCCCGGGCCCGCAGGAAGTACAGGCTGACGTCGGACTCGAGCGTGAAGCCGAGCCCGCCCTGGACGTGGACCGCCGTCTCGAGCGCGTCCGCCGTGGCCCGCGCGGCGAACGCGCAGGCGGCCGGGGCGAGGTCCGGCCGGGTTCCCGGCTCGTTCTCGAGCATCCACGTCGCCCGGTAGAGCAGGTGACGCCCGCTGACCAGCGCGGTCGCGATGTCGGCGAGCGGGTGGGAGATGCCCTGCAGCGTGCCGACGGGAACCCCGCGGGTATAGCGGGTCTTCGCGAACTCGACCGCCCCGGCCAGGCCCGTGCCGGCCAGGCCGATGAGGGTGGCCGCCGTGAGCAGTTTCCACTCCGTCCGGGCCCGGCCGTGCGCCCGTACGGCCTCGTCCCCGGTGGCGAGGACGGACCGGTCACCCGGACAGGCCCACCACGCCGCCGGGAGCCCGGACAGGGGAAGCTCCGCGGGCGCCGGCTGACCGCCGCGCCACAGTTCCAGTGACCCGACAGGCCCGGCCGGCGGCCCGGCCAGGACGATCGCGGACCGCGTGACGGCCCCGCCGGGGATCAGGTGGCCGCGCGCACCCGGTTCGCGTACCCCGAAGCCGATGGGTTCGTCCCAGTCGGCTTGGGGGGCGGCGAGCGGCCGGTACCGGGACAGCAGACGGCTGGCGGCGGCATGGTCGGCGAAGGGAACCGGGGCGGCGGCCCGGCCGAGTTCCTCGGCCACGAGAACGAGATCGACGAGGCTGGCGCCGGCGCCGCCCAGGGCGGCCGGCAGGCCCATGCGCGCGAGGCCGAGTTCTCCCAGGCGGTCCCACAGGGCCGGGTCGTAGCCGAGCGGGCCGGCGGCGCGGACGACGTCAGGAGGGCAGTGCGCGCTCAGGAAGTCCCGGAGGACGGAGATGAGCTGGCGCTGTTCGCCGGACAGGGAGTAGTCATGGCGCCTGAGCTCGAACCGGTCCACCCACCCTCCTCAGCCGCGGCGCGCCGCGACCGCCCGGGGCCCGACCCGGGCGCCGGTGAGCAGGCTCGCGAGGATCTGGCGGTCGTCACCGGAACGCAGCGTGTTCGTGTGGGCGGCACTCAGATGGCCCGCCGCGATCTTGTAGGCCCGGTCGGCTCTGCCCGCCTCGATCTCGGTCACCAGTTTCTCGTGCGCGCGCAGGGCCGCCCGGCGCGTGTCGATCGCGAGCGGGGCGGCCGGGTCGGCTTCGACGTCGATGCCGTCCGCCACCGTCTTCCAGACCTGGGAGTCGTGCGCCGACCAGATCGCCTCCAGCGCCCCGATCACCACGATCAGGGACTCGTTGCCGCACAGTTTCACGATCGCGGCGTGGAAGTCGCTGGAATGCCGGAGATACTCGTCGGTGTCCGCGATGTGCGCGTGCTGATTCCCGGTGATCTCCCGCAGCTCCGGGACGACGGCCTCCTGCCGGTCCTCCCGCAGCGCGCACAGCTGCGCGCAGATCGGCTCCATGTAGCCGAGCGCCACGCTGACGTCAGAGGGCGCGGTCTCGCGGTTCTGCAGGACCATCGCGATCTGCTGCGCCGCCCGTTGCGGTGTCGGGGCGTGAACGACGGCGCCCCCGGCGCTTCCCCGCCGCACGGTGATCAGGCCGTCGCTTTCCAGGATATGCAGGGCTTCCCGCAGGGCCGGGGGGCTCACCTGGTACTCACTGAACAGCTGTTCCTGATTACCGAGTTCGTCGCCCTCCTTGAGACGGCCGGAAAGGATGTCCTCCCGCAGCTGGGCCGCGACGAGCTCCCCGACCCTCGGCGGGCGCATCTGGCTCACGCCATCATCTCCTTCGTCACCTGTCGAGCCGAATCTTTGCAATGATGTATCATATTCCCCGCTTCGGGCGGGCCATCCGCGCGCCGACCGCGGGAAGCTGGTCCCGGCGGGTGGCGACGTTGCGGGACCGGGCCGCGCACGTCAGCCGCGGCCCGTGGAAGAGGGACGCGTCCGAGACGATGTCGCGGCCCTCGGCCGTCCGGCGGATCTCGAAGGTCAGGGTCTCCCCGAGCGGCGTGGGACGGCGGTAGCGCAGTTCCAGGTTCCGGGTCTTCCCCGCCGTTCCCGTCTCGCTGCCGTGATGGCTGATCACCGCGTCGAAGAAGACGGCGAGGAATCCGCCGTGCACGCACCCGGGCGGCCCTTCGTACGGAACGGGAAACCGAACGGTCCCGCCCGCCCGGGTCTCTTCCAGGACGGTCATGGTGTACTCCGGGAACACCGGGTTGTACGCCCCGATGCGCAGCCCGTGGTCGAGATACGGGCGGAACTCGGCCGAGCCGGCGTGGGTACCCACCCGGGGCCGGGCGGTCACCCGGGCCTGGCCCCGGAGTGCCTGGCCGGCGCTCCGGATCCGCGTGATGAGGTCATCGAGAACCGGGGACGGCTCGTCGAGGGCCAGGACCGTTTCCGTCAGGTCCCGCACCGCCTCCGCGAACGCGGTCGCCTGGGCCAGCGGCGGCAGGCCGAAGCCCCAGGAGGACGGCCATTCGGCTTCGCCGGTCATGCGCGGATCCTTCCCAGGAGCGCCTCGGCCGCCCGCAGGTCCACCTTGCCCGAGATGGTCCGCGGCAGTTCCGGCGTGACGTGCAGTTCGGCCGGCACCTCGTAGCCCGCCAGGGTCGCTCTCGCCCGGTCCAGGATCGGGCCCGGGTCCGCGCTGGTCCCGGGACGCGGTTCGACCAGCGCGACGGGGACCGCGCCGAGCCTGTCGTCCGCCACTCCCAGCACGACCGCTCCCCCGACGTCGGGGTGACCTTCCAGGACGGCCGCGACCCGGTCCGGGAGCACCTTGAACCCTCCCCTGATGACGGCGCGATCGGCCCGCCCGAGGATGTAGAGGAATCCGTCGGCGTCGACGCGGGCCAGGTCGGTGGTCCGGAGCCAGCCGCCGGCGGAGCACAGCTGCGCCGGCCGGACTTCGAGCAGCCCGTTCTCATCGGGGCCGAGGACCGCGCCCGTGGTCTCGTCGACGACCCGCAGTTCCGATCCGGGATTGGCCCGGCCCGCGCTGCCGCGCTTGTCCCGCCAGTACTTCCGGTAATCGCCGAGGGTCCAGCCGGCGACGCCGCCGGCGAACTCGGTGGCGGCGTACGACGTCAGGACCGGCGCCCCGTACCGGGAGGTGAACGCGTCCGCGTCGTCGGGCGACAGCGGGGCGGTCCCGCACGTGACGGCCAGCAGGCTCGCGAGGTCGGCCGGATCCGGGTCCGCCCGCAGGACCATGCGCAGGGCAGCCGGGACGAGGCTGGCCGTCTTGGGACGGTACTCGCGCACGGCCCGCAGCCAGGTGTCCACCTCGAACCGTTCCAGGAAGACGAACGGCCGCCGGTCGAGGACGCATTGCAGCACCCGGAACACGCCGCCCAGGTGGGCCAGCGGCGAGTTGACGATCGCCACGCCCCGCGGGCGCCTGCTCGTTCCCGGTTTCTTCGACTCGTAGTGCTTGGCCCCGCTGACGCCCGTCAGCAGCGCCTCGTAGGTGAGGCTGACGTGCTTGGGCGGCCCGGTGGTGCCGCTTGTCAGCATCCGCACCGCGACCCCCGGATAGGGCGACGGCTCGGCCGACTGGATGTCCGCGGGCCCGGCGTCCGGCCCTCCCGGGGGCCGGATGACCACGAAGCAGCCGCCCCGGCGCAGCACGGCCAGGAGAAGCGCGACGCAGCCCGGCGTGTTGCGGGTCAGGACGCCGACCGTCGCCGGGCCGTCCGGCACCCGCTCCTCGATGGCCTCGTCCGCGCGGGCCATCGCCGCCGCCAGGTCCCCCCAGGTGTGCCACCGGCCGTTGAATTCCAGGGCCCGCGCGTCCGGGTCCTCGGCGGCGATCACGCCGATCTCGCGCGCGAGTTCGCAGGCCGCCATCAGCGGATCCTCGGGTTCTCGACGCGGGGCGGGCGCCCGCCGGTCTCCGCCATGCCGATCGGGTTGCCGAGACGGGTGTAGATCAGGCCCTGATCCATCGCGGCCCGGTAGGGCCGGTCGAGTGATTCCCAGATGGCGCGAACCGTGCCCTGCGTGGCCGCGGACGGCTTCGCCGCCACGACGCTGGCCAGCTCGAAGGCCCGCTCCCAGAGTTCCCCGCGCGGCACGACCTCGGTGACCAGGCCGATGTCGAGGGCGGTGCGGGCCGACACCCGCTCGTCGTTCCCGGTCAGGCACATCCGCAGCGTCTGGCCCAGGCCGATCCGGCGCATCATCCCGACCGGCTCCAGGGCCGAGACCATGCCCGCGCTCACGTGGGAGTCGAAGAACGTGGCGTCGTCGGAGCAGATGACGATGTCGGCCTCGTTGACGAAGTAGAACGCCCCCGCCGTGCACATGCCGTGGACGGCGCAGATGACGGGCTTCCAGAGCTTCTGCCACTTGGCCGACAGCAGTTCGCCCGGATCCTCGTGGTTCCACACGTCGGCGGGCTGCCCGTAGTCCTTCGTGACGTCGAGGCCGACACTGAACGCGCGGTCGCCGCTGGCCCGCAGCACCGCCGCGTTGATCTTCGCGTCGTCCTTGACCCGCCGCCAGGCGTCGGCGATCTCATGGCACATCGTGCGGTCGAAGGCGTTCAGGCATTCCGGCCGGTCAAGCGTGACCGTGGCGACCTTCGCGTCGTAGTCCGTGTCGTAGGTGATGGTTGCGTACGAGCCCACGCGCGTCGCCTTCCCTGTCCGCCGGCCCCAGCCGCCGCGTGACAATAATGATCATTATTTATAAGATTTACATGAATTGCCGTATCGGATCCGCTCAAGGAGCCTTCATGCCGGACGACGACAGAATCCTCCGCTCCCTCGACCGCGACTCGGGCATCGTCACGCTGAGCTTCAACAACCCGGAGCGGCGCAACACCTACGACCCGGCGATGCGGGACCGGCTGGCCGGCTACCTGGACGAGGCGGCGGCCGACGATGACGTCAAGGTCGTGCACCTGCGGGGCGAAGGCGGCGTGTTCTCCACCGGGGCCGACATGGGCAACGCCTACGCGTGGTACGGGCCCGGCGCCCAGTCCGACGGGCGGCGTCCGAGCCAGCGCAGGCGGCTGACGGTCGACCGGGCAACCTTCGGCTTCTATCACGAGTTCATCGGCTTCCCCAAGGTCACCGTGGCCGAGGTCGCGGGGTACGCGCTGGGCGGCGCTTTCGAGCTCGCCCTCGCCGCCGACATCGCCGTCGTGGCGCGCGATGCCCGAATCGGCATGCCGGCGACCCGGTTCCTCGGCCCGGCGCTCGGATCGCTGCACCTGTTCTTCCACCGGCTCGGTCCCGTGCTCGCCCGCCGGCTGCTGCTCACCGGAGACATCATCGAGGCCGGGACCCTGGAGTCTCTCGGCGTCTTCACGGAGTTCGCCTCCGCCGGCGACGTCCCGGCGCGGGCCTCGTACTGGGCGCGGAAGGCCTCCCGCATGCCCGCCGACGGGATCGTCATGGCCAAGGAAGCCTTCCGCCTGGTCGAGCAACTGCAGGCCTACCAGGGCGAGGAGGTCTTCTCGTATCTCACGCACGCGTTCGGCACGAACCTCCGCTTCGAGCCCGGCGAGTTCAACTTCGTGAAGGAACGGGCCGCGCACGGCACGAAGGAGGCGTTCCGGCGCCGGGACGCGCACTTCGATGTTGAATAGCACAGCGACGTCAGCGAGTAGCGTCATCGGATCCTGATTCCCCGCTCCCGCAGGAGCCGCTGCAGGGCGCGTTTATCCGGCTTGTCGGACGCCAGGCGGGGGATCTCTTTCTCGCTGGCGAGCGGGAGCCAGAGCGCCGGCACCTTGAAGGAGCTGAGGGCCTCGCGGGACGCCTCGTGCAGTGTCGCCGGGTCCAGGCCGTCGCCCACGACCGCGGCGCCGACTTCCGCGCCGGCCTCCGACGGGACGTCGGTCACGAGCGCGAGGGTGACTCCGGGCAGGCGGAGCAGGCCTTTCTCGACTTCGGCCGGGTAGACGGTCGCGCCGCGCACCTTGAACATGTCGTCCAGGCGGCCGTCGTACCAGAAGAAACCGTCGGCATCGAGCCGGCCCAGGTCTCCGGTCGGGTAGTAGCCGTCGGCGTCGAACACGTCGTGCCGCTCCCGGCCGCAGATGCCGCGCATGATCGTGTCGCCGCGCAGCAGGACCTCGCCCGGGTGCCCCGGCGGGACGGGCTCCCGGGTTTCCGGGTCCACGACCTTCGCCTCCACCCCGGGGAACGGCCGGCCGCAGCTGCCGGACTTACCCGGCGGCAGGTCGGTGTCGAGGCGGTAGCCCGCCCACGGGCCCAGGGTCTCGGTCATGCCGAAGAGGTTCGCCCTCGCTCCCGGGCCGGCGCGCCGCGTCGCGGGCAGGACGGCCTGAAGGCTCCCGTCGCGCAGATGCGGCAGCGCGGCCGGGTCGAA
>WRBL01000237.1 GCA_009784565.1 Streptosporangiales bacterium
GTCTACGCCACCGACCCCGACTACGGCTCCAACCTCATCGCCACGATGAAGCTCTACGACCTGCACCGGTACGACACCCCGGCCCCGGCCGCGACGCCGTCCGCGACCCCGCAGGCGGCCCCCGCGGCGCCGGCCCCGGCCCGCTCCGAGGCGCCCCGGCCGAACGCGGCCCCGCGCGCTCAGCCGAAAGCCGCTCCGCGAGCACCGGCGGCGGCGCCGCCGGCGAGCCACACCAGGCCCCGTGCCGCAAGCCCGGAGTCCCCGGGCGCCCGGCCCGGCCGGCGGGGGAGCGCCAGCATCCCCGGGGTGACGGCGACGCCCCTCGTGCCGGCCAAGACCGCCGCCCGGTATGAGACCCCGCTGCCGCAGGCCACCGCCGCCGCGTACTTCACCTCGGCCCGGCTGCCGGTCGGCCGGTCCGAGCACCTGTACCGGGACGTGGCCAGCCGCGCGGGCATCAGCTGGAAGCTGCTCGCCGCCTGCGACTGGATGCAGTGCCAGTCTGACCCCCGCCGGTCCCCGGTGCACGGGGAACGGCTCGGGACCGTCAACCGGGACGGCTCGGCCTACGCCACCAAGTCCGAGGCGCTCGCCCAGTGCGCCTCGGACATGATCGAACTGGCCGGCGCGGTCTACGGGATCGACCTCACCGTCCCCCGGCCCATGTCGGTCCGCCACCTGGCCGAGGTGTTCGCCGCGTTCCGCTGGGGCGGCCTGCTGCACAAGCACGGAGTCTCCGCCATGGAGTTCCCCTACTCGGTGGCCGGGCTCACCGAGGCCCATGTCCGGATGCACTGGCCCGCCATCGGCGAGAAGACCGCCCCGGACAAGCCGGGCAGCAAGTTCCGGCAGCCGTTCGGCGCCGTTCCCGCGCTGCTCAGCCTCAAATACCCGGCGACGGTCTAACCGGCCGCCAGGACGCCGGCCCGGCGCATAATCTATGTCGTCTATGCGCGGATTCCGGAAACTCCTCACGATTCTTGCGGCCCTGCTCGGCCTGCTTCTCGCGGCCGCCGTCATCGGGTTCGCCCTGCCGGGCAAGGGCAGTTCCCGGGACGTGCGCGCTGGCGGGAGCGGGGCCAGTCAGGGGACGCGGGGGAGCGGCGAAGACCCGTTCGGGAAGGCCAGGGGGTATGTGGGCGGCCGGCATGGCTCGGTGGCCGCGTTCGCCGAGGACCTGCGGACCGGGCGGACCTGGACGCTGGGCAGCGGCACCCCGCAGGCGGAGGCCAGCATGGTCAAGATGAACATCCTTCAGGGCCTGCTCGCCCGGCATCCCGGCGGCCTGCCCGCCGGGCAGAAGGCCCTCGCCCGGAAGATGATGACCGTGAGCGACAACGACGCCGCCACGGCGCTGTGGAACGACGCCGGCGGCCCCGGCGGCATCGGCGGCTACGACGCCGCCGCCGGGCTCGCGCACACGAAGCTATCGTCGTGCGTGCGCTGTCCCGGGTTCTCCTGGCCGGGATGGGGCCTGTCGACGACTACCCCCGCCGACCAGGCAGCGCTGCTGCGGCAGATGGTCGCCCCGGGCACGCGGCTGACGGCGGCCGCGCGCCGCTATGCCCTGTCGCTGATGGAGGACGTGACGCCGGACCAGCGATGGGGCGTGTCCAGCGGTGTCCCGTCCGGCGTGACGGTCGCGCTCAAGAACGGCTGGCTGCCGATGAGCGGCGCGAACGGCGACTGGCAGGTCAACACCGCCGGGTGGGTCTCCGGCGGCGGCCGCGACTACCTGCTGGTGGTCATGTCGGCGCACAATCCGACGATGGCGTACGGCACCGCGACCGTCAGCAAGGTCGGCTCCCTGGCCTGGGCGGCGCTGGGCTCCGGATAAGAGCCTTACAGGTCGCCCGGCTGGTAGGTGTTCAGGCCGTCCTTGCCGGCCAGCGGGTTCCACAGCTGGGTGAACTTCTGCTTGTCGGTCGTCGCGGTGCCGTCGGGGCCGAAGGACGCCTTGAACACCGGGCTCTTGTTGGCCTGGCCCTTCTTGCAGCCGTGGGTCAGGGACGCCGCCCAGTTGGCGTAGTCGCTGTCGGCCTGCGCGGACGCCGTCCAGGCGCCGTTGAGAGCCTGGATCATCGCCGGGTTGAGCGCGGAGGTGGACAGGGACTGCAGCTGGGTCACCAGGTTCTGGCGGTTGGAGGCGGCCTTGGCGAAGACCCCCTGGTCGGCGGGAAGGGCCTTGCAGGCCATCACGGCGAGGTAGGCGCGGTTGACGTCGCCCCGGTCGCCGCCGCTCTCGGACAGGAGCCGGTTCAGCTGGCTGGCCTGCTGCTGCTCCTGCGGGTTGGTGGTGGGGGAGGCCGCGGCCGACGACGTCGGCGTCGACGGCGCGGGGGTGGTGTTCCCCGCCTGCTGGCTGCTGCCGTTGCCGCGCATGACGGCGATGCCCGCGGCCACGACGATGATCAGCGCCGCGACGCCGATCGCCGGGACGACCGGGCTCTTGGGAAGCTGCAGGTTAGCCAGGGGATTCGGCTTGCCGCCGGGACGGCGGGCCGGACGGCCGGGCTGCTGGGGCCAGCTGTTCTGCCCCCACTGGCCGCCGCCGTTCTGCTGGAACTGGCCGCCGCCCTGAACCCACGGGTCCCCGGTGCCGGGGCCGCCGCCCCACTGGCCGCCTCCGGAGCCGTAGGCGGGGATGCCGGGCATGGTCGCGGTGTGCTCATGCTGGTCGGACGGGCCGCCGCCGGAACCCTGAGGGCTCCACGGCTGCAAGGCACCGGGCTGCTGGACCGGGGCGGTCGGCGCCGGGGGAGGCGGTCCCCACTGGCCCGCGCCGGGCGGGGGAGGGCCCCACTGGCCCGCGCCGGGGCCGGAATTCCCGGCGGGCGGGAGGGCGTTCGGCGGGCCGCCCAGCGGCGCGGGCGGCCGAGGCGGGGCGGCGGGGGCGCTGGAGGCCTGTCGCTGGCCGGCGTCCTCCCACAGCCACTGGGTCTCTGACCCGGAATCCGGTGCCGGGGCGGGGGGCGTGGCGGGCGAGTAGCCCGACGGAGCGGGCTGCCCTGGCGGCGACTGGGCGCCGCCGGGGACGTCAACCGCGCCGACCGGCTGACCGCACACCGAGCAGAACCGTGATCCTGGCTGCACGGGATGCCCGCATGCCGCACCCCAGGAACCGTTAAAACCAGCCACTGACTCCCTCTCGCAATCCCCAGCAGGCTAATCGACCGCACCGCACACGCCAACCGGAACGAGAAGATTGGCCGGATAGAGACGGTGTGATCCGCATCGGGATAATTTCCCGGGCTTCAACATACTGTCGTGATCATCCGCGCGCGGACGTTATGCGGGTGGACAGTGGGAAAAGAGTGATGACCGGGGACCGCCCGGACAACTTCAGTGAACAAGTGTGATCACGGTCGCATCGCCGTGGTTTACCTGGAAATACGACTTCCCGTAGTACTACTATCCGTCGGTAGATGACAGGTCCTTGACAACGGGAGGCAAACGGTGACCAGCGCAATGATGATCCGGTCAGCGGACGGGCGACAGCTGGACGCGGAGGCCGTCCACTGGACCGACAACGCGGCGTGCCGCGTGCCGGGAACCGACCCCGAGCTCTTCTTCCCGGTGAGCGAGACCGGCATGGCGCACCGGCAGGTGACGCAGGCCAAGGCCGTGTGCGGCCGCTGCCCCGTCGCCGAGCAGTGCCTGGAGTGGGCGGTCCGGACCGGCGAGCCCGAGGGCATCTGGGGCGGTACTACTCCGGGGGAGCGCCGTCGGCTTCGCCGCCGTCGCCTGCGCGCGGCGTAGCGTCGCGGGACGCGGTCCCGCCCAGGTAGCTCGCGGCCAGCAGTTCGCTGTCGGCGGCCAGGCTCGCCGCAGTCCCGCTGGCGGTCAGCTCGCCGTGGGACAGGATGTAGCCGCGGTCGGCGATCCGCAGCGCCAGGTGGACGTGCTGCTCCACGAGCAGCACCCCGGTCCCGCTGGCGGTCGCGGCCTCCCGCACGACGGGAAGCAGGCGTGACACGATCACCGGGGCCAGCCCGAGGCTCATCTCGTCCAGCATGAGCAGCTTCGGCGCCCGGGCCAGGGCCCGCGCGATCGCCAGCATCTGCTGCTCGCCGCCCGACAGCAGCCCGGCCTTGCGGCCGCGCAGCTCGCGCAGCGCCGGGAAATGATCGAACGCGACGGCGGCGGGGTCCAGTCCGTCGAGCCGGAAGTGCTCGGCCACCGTCAGGCCGAAGAAGATCCCCCGGTCGTGCGGCACGTGCGCGATCCCCAGGCGCGCCCGTGCGGCGGCCGGGACGCGAGCCAGGTCGCCGCCGTCGAGGCGGACCGAGCCGGCGGCCGGCTTCAGCAGCCCGGAGACCGCCCGCAGCGTCGTCGTCTTCCCGGCGCCGTTGGCGCCGAGCAGCGCCACCACTTCTCCCGGGCCGACGGTCAGCGTCAGGCCGCGCACCACCGGCGCCGCCCGCCCGTAGGCGACGGAAAGGCCGTCCAGCTCCAGCACCGTCATACGCGTTCTCCAAGCGCCTATTCGCCTCAGGGTCTCCCGGCCGGCGTTCCGGCGCATTGTCGCGGCCGCCAAGCCGCACGGCGGCAATATGTGTCCCGGTGACAAGGCGGCACGCGGGGCAGCCAGGCAGTTGACGGACGGCAGATGCGCGGTTTCTGCTAAAGGGGATTTCTCGATATGTGACCCACGTCATTTACGCGATGTCCGGGAGTATGCAATGCCGCGAGTCCCCGTCACGCACGCGGGCAGCCTGATCCGCCCGGCCAGCCTGCTGTCCTCGCTGGCCGCCGCCGACCGCGGGGAGCCCGGGGCCGGCGAGCGCTACGCCGCCGAACTGCGCCAGGCCGTGGCCGGATGCGTCCGCCGCCAGGCCGACACCGGCATCGACGTCATCGACGACGGCGAGATGGGCAAGTCCAACTGGATCAGCTACCTGTACGAGCGGACCACGGGGCTCGAGACCCGGCCGCTGACCGGGGACTTCACCACCATCCTCCCGGTCAGCCGGGACCGGCAGAACTTCCCCGGCGCCTACGCGGAGATCGACGGGCTGGACGCCGTCGCCGCGGCGAAGGCCGCCGAGGCCGCCGGGGACAGCGGCGGCACGGGCAGCCCCGCGGACTGGGTGGTCACCGGGCCCATGACCTACCAGCGCGAGGCCATCGACCGCGACATCGCCAACTTCAAGGCGTCCCTGGCCGACGCCGGCGTGTCGCTCTCCGAAACCGGCGGCACCGGAACCCAGGCGTTCCTGCCGGTCGTCGCCCCGGCCAGCGCCTACTGGCTGCGCAACGAATACTACAAAACCGACGAAGAGTTCGTCTTCGCCCTGGCCGACGTGCTGCACGAGGAGTACAAGGCCATCATCGACTCCGGTCTCCTCCTCCAGGTCGACGACGCCGTCCTGATGCACGAGGCCGACACCATGCTGTCGCGCGGCCAGTCCTGGACGGACTACCGGAAATGGGCGGAACTGCGGGTCGACGCGCTTAACCACGCGCTGCGCGGCCTGCCCGCCGAGAAGATCCGCTACCACGTCTGCTTCGGCTCCTGGCACGGCCCGCACGCCTACGACCCCCCGATCGCGCACAGCATGGACCTGATTCTCAAGGTCAACGCGCGCTACCACCTGATGGAGCAGGCCAACCCCCGGCACGAGCACGAGTGGCGGATCTGGGAGGACGTGCCCCTGCCCGAGGGCAAGGTGATCGTCCCCGGCGTCGTCACCCACCACACCAACGTGGTGGAGCACCCTCAGCTCGTCGCCCAGCGGCTGGTCCGGCTGGCCAGGCTGATCGGCCCCGAGAACGTGATGGGCGGCACCGACTGCGGATTCGCGCAGGGCGCGTTCATCCACCGGGTCCACGAGGAAATCCAGTGGGCCAAGCTCGCCTCCCTCGCCGAGGGGGCCCGGATCGCCTCCCAGGAACTGTGGGGCGCCAGAGCCGAATAGGCGCGGCTGAAAAGAGAGGAATCGTCGCATGCGAGGAAACAGACGGCTGAGATTCGGAGGGTATGCCGTCGCGGCTGCGGTCACGGCCGGCATCCTCGCGGCGGCGGGCTGCGGGTCCTCCGGCTCGGGCGGAGACTCGGGCAGCGGAGCGGGGGCCGCCCCGTCCGGCGTGGCGACCTCCGCCGGGAGCGGCGGCCTGGGCGCGAAAGCGGTCACCGACTACCTGTCCTACACCGGCGGCAAGCCCGGGGCGGCGAACAAGTCCCTGGCCCCGGTCCAGATCGGCTACGTCAACCAGCAGGGCGGCCCGACCTCCGTCGGGCCGCTGGCCACCAACGGCGCGCAGATGGCCGTCAATTACATCAACGCCCAGCTCGGGGGCGTGGACGGCCACCCGGTGCAGCTCAGCACCTGCTTCATCGCCTCCGCCGAGGAAGAGGGCACCACCTGCGCCCAGAAGTTCCTCGCGAACAAGAAGGCCGACGTGATCGCGATGGGCGGCGTCGCGATCGGCGCCCAGTCGTTCTACGGCGCCCTCGGCGGCGCCAAGCCGGTGATCGACGGGGTGGCCGCGACCGACATCGACTCCACGCAGAAGAACGCGGTCATTTTGTTCGGCGACTCCACGCACGTGCTCGGCCCGATGGGCGCCTACGCCAAGAACGTGCTGCACGCCAAGACCGCCGCGGTCGTCTACCCGCAGAGCAACGCCGACATCCCCGGCGCGCTGGCGATCCAGCAGGGCCTGAAGGCGGCCGGCGTCACGGTGAAGATGGAGGGCTACCCGCCGACCACGACCAGCCTGACCGGGGTGCTCACCGCCGCCGGCGCCCAGACCGCCGACATGGTGGTCCCCTACACGGACTCCTCCGGCTGCGTGAACATCGCCAAGGCCCTCACCCAGATGGGCATCACCGACCCGAAGAAGATCGTCTCGGCCCCGCTGTGCCTCAACGGCCAGGTCGCGGCGGGCCTCGGCGGGGACTTCCCGAAGTGGACGTACTCCATCGCCTCCTCCCTGTTCGGCGACACGACCGACAAGGGCATGCCCGCCTACACCAAGGTGACCGGCAAGTACACCACCCCGGCCGACGCCCCCGACCCGTGGGAGATCGTCGACTTCGGGCAGCTGCTGACCGTCGACAAGATCCTCAACCAGGTCGGCTACGCCCGCCTGTCCCCGTCGAAGGTCCTGGCGGCGGCCAAGGCGTTCAAGGGCCCGCAGGCGCTCGGCGCGCCGTCCCTGGACTGCGGCCAGTTCGCGCCCGCCCCGGCGGTCTGCAACGACCAGGCGCAGTTCTTCCAGTACGCCGGTCACAACAAGTGGGTCAAGGAGGCCGGGTGGCTCAAGCCCGTCTCCTGACGGCCTGACCTGCCTGTCGCGCATGGATACCGTTCTTCTCTTCGTCATGCTCGGCCTGGGCTCCGGCGCCCTCATCGCGGGCATCGCGCTGGCCGTGGTCCTCACCTACCGGGGGTCCGGGGTCATCAACCTGTCCGCCGGGGCGCTGGCCATGGTCGGCGGGTACGCGTTCTGGGCCCTGACCAGCGGCAAGATCGCCGCCTTGCCGACGGCGGTCGCGCTGGCGTGCGCCCTGGCGTTCACCGTCGCCGTCGGGGTACTCATCGAGTACGCCGTCTTCCGGCCGCTGCGGGGTGCCTCGCCGCTGGCCAAGCTCGTGTCCTCGCTCGGCGTGCTGCTGATCGCCCAGTCGGCCGTCCTGCTGGCGTTCGGCATCACCCCGCAGCCGGAGCCGAGCGTTCTGCCCACCACCGCGGTGCGGATGCTCGGCTCCGCCGTCCCCGTCGACCAGTTCATCCTGTTCGGGCTGGTGCTCGTGGTGACGGCCGGACTGGCCGCCGTCTACAAGTGGACCCGGTTCGGCCTGGCGACGAGGGCGGCGGCCGAGAACGAGACCGGCGCCATGCTCGGCGGCCTGTCGCCCGACGCGATCTCCCTGGCCAACACGCTGATCGCCGCGCTGCTCGCGGGCCTGCTCGGCGTGCTGGCCGCGTCCCTGACCCAGCTCGACCCGGAGACCCTGCCCCTGCAGGTCATCCCGGCCCTGGCCGCGGCGCTGGTCGCGTCGTTCACCTCGTTCTGGGGCGCGTTCGCCGCCGCGACCGTCATCGGGATCGGCGATTCACTGATCGGCTACATGGCGGCCCAGCCGTGGTACCCGCAGTCCGGCGGCGTCGCCCTGCCCGGCGTCACCGACCTGCTCGCCTTCGTGGTCATCATCGTGGTCCTGTTCTGGCGCGGCGCCCGCGTCCCCGGCCGCGGCACGACGGCCGAGCAGCGGCTTCCCGAGGCGCCCCGCCCCGCCCACCTGGTGCGGACCGGGCTGATCTGCGCCGCCCTCGGCGCGGCGCTGCTGGTCGTGTTCCCCTACGACTACCGGGAGGCGCTGGTCAACACGCTGATCGGCGTGCTGATGGCGCTGTCGCTGGTGGTCATCACGGGCTTCGTCGGGCAGATCTCCGTGATCCAGCTCGGCCTGGCCGGAGCGGCCGGGTTCACCATCTCCCAAATGGCGTCCGACTTCGGGATCACCTTCCCCGTCGCCGCCCTGGCGGGAATCGCGGTGGCCGTCGTCATCGGCGTGATCACCGCGGTCTCCGCCGTGCGGGTCCGCGGCGTGTCCCTGGCCGTCGTCACCCTCGCGGGCGCGGTCGCGCTGGAGAACTTCGGCTTCCAGAACACCACCTGGGGCGGCGGCCCGTCCGGGTCCCCGGTGCCGGAACCGAAATGGTTCGGCCTCGACCTCGGCCCCAACGCCGGGTTCCGCGGCATCGACGGCAACCAGCCCAGCCCCGTGTTCGGCTGGGTGGTGCTGGCCTGCTGCGTGCTGCTGTGCGTGGGCGTCGGCTACCTCCGGCGCGGCACGCTGGGGCAGCGGATGCTCGCGATCCGCTCCAACGAGCGCGCGGCCGCCGCCGCGGCGGTCAACCCGCGCCGGGTCAAGCTGGCCGCGTTCACCATCGCCGCGTTCATCGCCGGGGTCGCCGGGGTCCTGTACGCCTACAACTTCGGCTCGGTCAGCGCCGACCGGTTCGATCCGGTGACCGCGCTGTCCCTGATCGCGTTCGCCTACGCCGGCGGCATCTCCCTGGTCTCCGGCGCGGTGTTCGCCGGCCTGCTGTCGGCCCAGGCGCTGATCCCGTACGCCCTGGACGACTGGTTCGGCCTGAACGGCAACTGGTTCCTGCTCGTCGGCGGCGTGCTGCTGATCTTCACGCTGCTGAAGAACCCGGAGGGCGTCGCCGGCGACCTGTACCGGCGGCTGCACAAGCGGCCGCAGGTGTCCGCGCCCGACGCCGCCGGCGCCGCGGCCCCGGCGGCGGCGCGGGTCGGCCGCCACCGCAAGCCGGAGGACCGGGACGTCGTCCTGCGGGTGGCGGACCTGTCGGTGCGGTTCGGCGGCGTCCGCGCGGTCGACGGCGTCACGCTCGTCGTGGGCGAGGGAGAGCTCGTCGGCCTCATCGGCCCGAACGGCGCGGGCAAGACCACCCTGATCGACGCGGTCACCGGGTTCGTCCCCTGCACCGGCCGGGTGCGGCTGGACGGCGCGGACCTGGCCGGCCTCCCGCCGCACGAGCGGGCCCGCCACGGCGTCGCCCGGACCTGGCAGTCCACCGAACTGTTCGACGACCTCGACGTGGCCGAGAACCTGAACGTCGCCGCGTCCGCCGCGGGCGTGCCGCCGGACGCGGAGGAAACCCTGGCCCTGGTCGGCATGGACTGGGCGGCGCCCGCGATGCCCGCCGGCCTGTCGTCGGGGCAGCGCAAGCTCGTCGGCGTGGCCCGCGCCCTGGCCGCGAAGCCGAAGCTGCTGTGCCTGGACGAGCCCGCCGCCGGGCTGGACACGGCCGAGAGCACCGAACTGGGAAACCGGCTGCGCGCCCTGGCCGACGACGGCCAGTCGATGCTCCTGATCGAGCACGACATGAGCCTGGTGCTGGGCATCTGCGACCGGGTCGTGGTCCTGGAATTCGGCCAGGTCATCGCCGACGGCCCGCCCGGGCAGGTCCGCCGGGACCCCCGCGTCATCGCCGCCTACCTGGGGGACGAGTCTCCCGATGCACCCGGTAAATCGCAGGTCAGTGAACTCAAGGATTAGGTGAGTCCTGATATTTCATCGTATTAAGCATATTGACGCGAGATGTGGGCGATCGTACGTTGCGTTGAACGGGCATTCGGTGACCGGGTATTCGATGATCTCTGGAGGAGGAGCCGGATGATCACCTCTTTCGACGACTATCCGATCCACCAGACCTCGCTGCCCGTCGCGCACCCCGGCACGGGCGACCGTAACTACTACGACCGGTACTTCTTCA
>WRBL01000238.1 GCA_009784565.1 Streptosporangiales bacterium
ACGCCTGCTACGAGAGGGCGGAACGGATCGCCGGCTTCTCCCACACCGGCGTCGAACTGACGAAGCGCTCCCTGTGGTCGAGTCTGGACGCCGGAAGCCTGGAGGCGCACATGCGCTCCGAGGGCGCCGCCCAGCTGCTCGTCCGCGTCACCACCCAGAACTTCGAAGAGGCGGTCCGAGCCCGCAAGGAACAGCGCCCGCCCCTGTTCAAGGACTGAAGGGGCCGGGGAATCAGCGGTCCCCGGCCAGGTCGTCGGCGATGTCCCGGCTGCCGTAGCCGTCCGGCGCCGGCACCTCGACCACCGGCTCGGGACGGTCGTCGAATTCCAGCCGCAGGGCCCGCGCCATCGTCGCGTGCATGTCGTACATGCAGATGATGTAGGTGAGCTGCAGGATCTCCTTCTCGGGCAGGTGCTCGGCCAGGATGCCGAACACCGCGTCCGGAACCCGGCCGCCGCCGGTGACCAGCCCGTCGGCGTAGGCGAGCACAGCCCGCTCCAGCCGCGAGTAGCACTCGGCCGTCTGCCAGTGCGGGATGGACGCGATCTTCTCCTCGTTCATGCCGAGGGCCCGCATCTGCTTGCAGTGCTGGGAGAAGACGAACTGACTGCCGCGCGCCCACCCGGCCCGGCACTGGCCGAGCTCGCGGAGTTCCGGCGCCACGTCCGCGTCCCGGTACAGGGCGAAGCCGCGCACGGCATGCCGGAACACGTTCGGGTCCTGCGCGAACACCGTCCACCAGTCGCCGGGAGACCCCGTGGCCGTCCCGTGATCGACGGCCGGGTCCCGGTCCGGGGCGAAAAGGCGGTCGTAGAAGTAGAGGATGCGCTCGTCGGTGACCTCAGCGCGGGGAACCTCACGCAAGCGAGGCATGCGTCTCCTTACCGGAGGGAACGGTGCGGTCGGCGGCGGTCTTCGGCTCATGGCGGACGTCCGCGCCAGTGAAGGCCCGCAGCCAGCACGCGAACTCCAGGAGGATCCCGTCCGGATCCTGGAAGTAGAACGACCGGACGAACACGCCCTCGTGCAGGCGCGGGGCGACGGTCGCCGGACTGTCGTCGTGATTCAGGACCGGGCTGACCTCGACGCCCTTGTCGATGAGCCGCTGCCGGTAGTCGTCGAACTTCTCCGGCGGTACGTGGAACGCGACGTGGTTCATCGAGCCGACAGCGGACAGCAGTTCGCCCTGCTCGGGCCGGGACTTCGGCGCGGAGACCCCCGGGACGGCCTCAGGAGCGTCCGGGAACCAGAAGAACGCCAGAGAGTCCCCGCCGCCGCAGTCGAAGAAGAAGTGCTGCCCCATGCGGCCGGGCAGCTCGAGGGTCTTGATCAGCGGCATGCCCAGCACGCCGGAGTAGAAATCGATCGTGCGCTTCATGTCGGACGACACCAGCGCGAGATGGTTGATCCCGCCCAACTCGAATTCGGTATTGGACATGCCTTCTCCCTTTTCGGTGCCCTCGACACTGTCGCGGCGTGCCCGAACGTGTCAATAGCGATGCCCCTGCCCGCCACCGCCTGGCCTGCGGGAGGCGCGCGGGGGATGCTGGGGATCAGGACCGAATAGTCATGAGGGATGGTGAGTCGTCGGTTGGCAACGGAACCGATGGCCGGGCGGAGCCGACGGAGCAGCCGCCACGCCGTTCGGCTCGCCGTGTTCCTGATGATCCTGCTCGGGACGGCCGGGGCGGCCCGGGCTCAGGCGGCATCCGCCGGGACCCCGTGCCGCGCGGTGTCGGTTCCCGTCACGGTCGCGGGGGGAATCCCGGAGACCATCCGCGGACAGCTGTGCCTCCCGGCCGGGGCCACGACCGTCCAGGTGCTGATCCCCGGTGCCACCTGCTCCGTCGGCTACTGGGACTTCCCGTACGAGCCGGACCGGTACTCCTACGTCGACGCCCTGGCATCGGCGGGTTACGCCACCCTCGACATCAACACCCTGGGCGTCGGGGACAGCAGTCGCCCGCCGAGCGCGCTGGTCGCCATAGAAAGCGACGCCAGTGCCGTTCACCAGGTCATCCAGGCCGCGCGGAACGGGGCCTTCGGCCCGCATTTCCCCCGGGTCATCGCCGTCGGCCACAGCATGGGCACCGCGGTCGCCTGGCACGAAGCGGCCGTCTACCACGACATCGACGGGCTGATCGCGACGGGAAACGTTCACCTGCCCTCGGTGACCGGCGCCTCACAGGGCCTGGCGGACCTCTATCCGGCGGACCTGGATCCCAGGTTCGCCCCCGACCATCTTGACCCCCGGTACCTGACGACCCGGCCCGGAACCCGGGGACCGCTGTTCTACAACGAAGCCGACGCCGATCCCACGGTGATCGCCCTCGACGAGCGGACGAAGGACGTGGCCACTTACCTCTACGCGGGCACGTACTTCGCGGAAGACGCCGACGCTGACACGGCACGGATCAGCGTTCCCGTCCTGCTCGCGGACGGCCAGGACGATCACCTCATGTGTACCGGAGTCGCGGTCACCGACTGCTCAAGCTCTTCCGCGCTCCTGGCCAGCGAGGCGCCCTACTACACCGGCACCGGCTGCCTGTCCGCCTACGTGCTGCCCAGCGCGGGCCACGACCTGAACCTCAGCCTGAACGCGCGGTCGTTCTTCGCCGAAGCGGTCCGCTGGTCCGACACCTGGATCGGGCCACGTGCCCCGTCCCCGCACCGCCGCTGCGCCGCGACGGGAGACTAGGAGCTGAATGACGCCGCCGCCTCCACTACTGCCCAGCTGGTTCGGGCCAAGAGCCAGCACCGGTGACTCCGCGGTCGCCGTGCTGCTCGATCAGGTCGCGCCTGCCGGGACGTGGCGGGACATCGGCGGTAATTTCAACCTCAACGTCCGGGTCGACGCCGCCGAACCGCTCGTCCTGCGCGTGCACCGGCCATGGGCGACGCGCGGCCGGGTGGCGGGATTGCGCCGGCTGCACGAGCGACTCCAGCGGGCAGGGGTCCGGGTCGCCCGGCCGGTGCCGATCCTCGGCCGGGACCTCGCCAGGGCCGGCGGCCGCTGGGCGGAACTCGAAGAGTTTGTCCCGCACGTGCGGCTGGACCCGAGCCAGGAGTCGTACCTTCGGCTGTTCGAGGAGCTCGGCCGCCTGCACGCGGGTCTGCGCGCGGCCTGGGAGCCGGACCTGCCCCCGCCGATGGATGACCACCGGACCCACCGCCAGCTGCATTACTGGCTCGGCTTCACGCGTCGCCGTCTGGGTCCTGGGGCCGAGCCGGTGGTGCGCCGCGCCAGGCTCCTCCTCGACGAGCTGGGCAAAGCGCGGCGCGGTATCGATCTCCCGCGCGCTCCGATCCACGGCGACTACACGCTCGGCAACGCGGGCCAGCTGCCGGATGGCTCCTGGCTGAATCTCGATCTGGATTTCGTGCGCGTCCGGGAGCGGCTCTACGACGTGGCCGGCAGCCTGTACTGGGCATCCGACAGCGGCGCCAGCGTGGACCTCCGCGAACTCTGCGACGCCTACGACCGTTCGGCTCCCGAACCCGTGACACCCGGCGAGCGCCGGTTCCTCCCGGCGCAGATCACCCTGATTCCCCTGCACTGGGTCGCAACGGCCGGGTTGATGGATGAGCGGATCGGAGTAGTCGGAACAGCGGGCCTGGCCGAGGCGGAGAAAGCCATGGACGCCGCCGAGGCGTGGTGGGCGCGCCGCGAGGAACTGACGTGGTAGTCCGGCCGGCGGTCGGCGAGGACTGGCCTCGGGCCGAGCCGCTGCTCCGGCATCCAGGCGATGAGCTGCGCCGGACCGGCTCGTCGTAACTGGCAGACCCGCGCACTGCGGAAGACGACGGAGGGCTCCTGCCCTGCGGACGGATGGCCCAGGATGGCCCAGGCAGTTGTAGCCCAGGTCAGGATCGAGCCGGGCTCGGACCCCGGCCACCGTCAGGCGGTCCTCAGCGACTTCGTCATCCCGCAGGTGAAGGCGATGCCCGGTTTCGTGCGGGCAACCTGGCTGAACGATGGCGCCGGCACCGGTACCTGCATCGCGGTATTCGCCACCGAGAACGATGCCAGGGCAGCGGTCGCACCGCTGACGCCCGCGAACGGCCCCGCGGTGCTCAGCGCCGAGGTCCACGCGGTCGAGGCCGAGACGTAGCCGCTGCCTGGCTAGTCTCATTATCCGCGTGCAACATCGGAGCGGTCCGAGCAGCCGTTACCGCCGCGGGTACCTGGCAGCGCGACCCGCCAGCCACGGCCATCAGCCCGTAATTCCGTTGACACGCCTTTCCCGTGCCGGGAGGCTCGGCCTCATGCACGCAGTAGTCTCCACCGTCCGCGTCGAGGACCCGGCCGCGGCCCGCGCGGCGCTGGAAACCCTGAGGCTCACGCTGGTGCCGCGGGCGCCCGGTTTCGTCAGCGCCTGCTGGCTGGAACCGGTGGACGGCACCGGCCTGTCTGTCATCATCTTCCAGACCAGGGAACACGCCGAGCAAGCCGTCGCCTACCCGCTCCCGCCACTGCCCGGCGTCATGCCGCAGACCGTCGAGATCCGCGAGGTATACGCCAGCGCCTGAGGCGGCGCCGAGCGCAAGCCAGGCTCCCACCAGCGGGATCCCGGCCCGTCGATCATGGAGTCCTGCTGGTCCTGGGATAATCCTCTGCCGTGGGCCTGAATATCGTCGTCGGCATTCTGATCGGGGCTGAGGAGGATTACGCCGATGATGTCCGGCAGTGCTTCGCGGTTATCCAGGGCTGGCTGGCCCGGACTGGAGCCGGGCAGTGGGCCGAGCCTGATCTTGGCGAGGAAGACGATCTCGAGTACGAGGCCTGGGGGTACCGCGGCGTACACACTCTGCGCCGGGTTGCCGTTCACCTCGCGGCGACCGGGGCCTTGCCGCCCCCGCTGAGGCACGCCTCGGAGGCAACCGGTGATCGACTGCTCAAGCAGGCTTATGCCAGCGGGCCCCCGCACTCGGCCGGGCCGTTCGATCACCTGGTCTGGCATTCGGATTGCGACGGTTACTACGTGCCCGTGGACTTCGAGCAGGTGATCGCCGACGACAGCATCGCTGGGGGCTATCTCGGCTCATCGGTCCGGCTGCTGGCGGAGACCCGGCGCATCGCCGGCGTCCTCGGCCTGCCCGAGGATCTTGACCCGGAGTCTGAGGAAGTCTTCGCGACGTGTGGCAGAGAGATCCCGGGCGCCGTGGGCTGGCAACGGTACGGAGTGGAGTCGTATACGTGTCTGCAGCTCATCCGGGCGGCGAAGCATTCCGTCGCGACCGGGGCGGCGATTGCCTTAGCCGCGCCGACCTGCTCGACCAGGTGCTCGACGAGGAACTGCCCCGGTACGCCGAGGCACTGAAGCGGCTCGGCGAATGATCTACCTGACCCTGCCCGAACTGCTGCACGTCGCCGACCGTGTTCTGGGCCCCGGCGAGTACCAGGTGCGGGACTACGGCCTGCTGGAAGCCGCCCTGGCCCGGCCCCGGGCCACCGCATTCGGCCAGGACGCCTACCCGGACCTGGACGCCAAGGCCGCCGCGCTGCTGCACTCCGTCGCCCGCAATCACGCCCTGATCGACGGCAACAAGCGGCTGTCGCTGTCCTCTGCCATCGCCTTCTACGGTCTCAACGGTCGGCGCTTCACCCTGACCAACGACGCGGCCTACGACCTGTTCATCAGCGTCGCCGCGGGGAACCTCGACTCCGTCGAAGACATCGCGGCCGCCCTGAGCGGCGCCACCCAGCCCCGCGGGTAACCCCCCAAACCAGTGTGCCGAGTGCTGACGGGAGGCGTAGAGTCTGCGCCAGCTCGCGCCGGTTCCCGCGGAGTCCAGGGAGGGCCTTGTGCCGAAGCTGAACCCGGATTGCCGGGCCGTCATGAACCATTTCGTGTATTCGATGATGAACGGCCTGCTCGGGTACCCGTTGCTGAGGCGGTGGACTACCGGCCGGTTCTCATAGAGGAAGGGAACGCGGCCGAGGAAGCGACCGTCATCTTCTGCAACGTGCTCGAACTGGACGCGGCCGGGAGCCCGGTCAACGCCAACGAGGCCGAGATCAGGGCGGCGCAGTACATCCGGTCCTACTGCGACAGCTCCTACGAAGTGAACCCGCGGTTCGAGGACTGGGAAGTGGAGCGGCCCTGGCGCAAGGGCCGACGGCTCGGCCCGATGCCCTGAAGCGTGTCCGGCAGTCCGGATGCGGCCCGGGCAGCGTCGCTTCGCGGTTGAATGTGCGGTATGGCTGCCGTTATCAGCGAGGGAATCGTCGAGGGCGCGGCGCGGACGGGGGCGTTCGCCGCCGGGCGGGCGCTCCTGAGGGCCGGAGCGGTCGCCGAACTCGAGAGCTTCGACGGCGGGGCCGGCGGGCTCGTCACGGACCGCGGAGCCGAACGCGACGTGTGGGTCGGCATCCGGTACCGGTTTCTGGTCGGGGAGTGCGACTGCGCCGACGCCAAACCTGAGGCGACCTCGGATGAATACCTGCAGGCCGCGGCCGACGGCGAGGCAGACCCGCCCGAGCTGTGCGCGCACGCGGTCGCGGTGGCGCTGGCCGCGGTCGAGGACGGGCTCCCGTGGGCGTCGGCTCCGCTCGATCACCGGCCGCTGTACCTGCGGACCGCCGGGCTCCGCGTTACGACCCCCGCGCCGCCGTTCGACATCACCACCGTTTTCCCGGAACTGGCCGGGCTGGCCGCGACGACGATACGGCTGCACCCGCGTCCGGGGCGGCCGGGCACGGAAGACAGCTCGTTCGGCGGCCCGCTCCTGTGGCCCGCCGATCAGGAATGGCCAGTCTGTGGCCTCCCGCACCCGGGAACCGAACCGGTCCCGGTGCCGCCGGACGCGCGCCCGCTCCTGGCCGTGCTGCAGGTGTACGCCCGTGACGTGCCCGAACTGCCGTTCCCGGACGGCACGGACCTGTTCCAGCTGCTGTGGTGTCCCAACGCTCACGACGAGCCGTGGTACGGGCCGGCGGCGGAGACGTTCTGGCGCCGCGCGGCGGACGTCGGGGACGTGCTGGCGGACCCGCCCGCGCCGGTCTTCGACTCCAGCCTGGACGAAGACGACTTCAACCCGGTACCATGCCTGGTTCATCCCGAACGGGTCATCGAGTACCCGGACGCCGGCGACCTTCCCCGCGATCTTCGGGACCGGGTACAGGAGTGGGACCGGGTGCTGGAAGACGACGCTCCGCACCTGTACTGGTCATCGCTGTCCGTCGCGCCGGGCAGCAAGCTGCTCGGGCATCCTCGCTGGTATCAGGAGCCGCGCTGGCCTGTCTGCGGGTGCGGCCGCCGGATGAGACACCTGGTCACCATCTCCAGCGAGGAATTCGGCGCCCGCCGCTGGCGCCCCGACGACGACGGCGAGGAACCGCCGTCCGCGTTCGCCCGCAACTTCGCGCCGCACGGCATCATGATCGGGGACGTCGGGGACATGTACCTGTTCACCTGCGAGTCCTGTCCCGGTCGGCCGCTTGCCGTGGAGACCCAGTCCGGCTAACCGCGGTCCGGGGCCGATTCCGCCTGGCGGATATACGTCTTGGGGTCCTTGTCGACTGGTTCGACGCCGAGGACGTGCCGGGCCTCGTAGGCGGTGAAGGCGACGGCGAGGTCGTGACGGTGCTGCAGGCTGGTGATGCGGCGGAAGTCGGTGAGGCCTTCGCGTTCCTCTTCGGCCATGTGGTCGCCGTTGGCCTCGTTGGCGCCCGCGATGGCGCCGAACCAGCCGTCGCTGCCGACCGGGTGCTTCGCGACCTCCGCGACCGCGTCCCGGATCTCGTTATGGTCGTCGATGGCGTCCAGCGTCTCGTCCTCGACTCCGGCCTTGCGGCGCGCCTCGATTCCGGCCTCCAGCAGCGCCGGATAGAAGATTTTTTCCTCCGCCTCGGCGTGCGTGTCCAGGAACGCCGCCAGCCGGTTCCAGACCGCGGACAGTGACTCGGTGTCGGACCGGTCGATCTGTTCCAGGATCGCGAACAGCCGCCGCTGCTCGTGATGATCGTCAAGTATGAGCTGGGTAATGTCCACCGAACCTCCTCGGAGCGAGAAACGCCGATCCTCGGCCAAGCCGCTAACTACCCCTATCTTTGGATTCATGCGACTTCCTGCGGCGTCCCGGCTCAGCTTCCGCGAGATGACCGGCGGCGACCTCGATGACATGGCCGCCCTGCTTGGCGACGAAGACGTGATGAGCTATTACCCCAGGGCGATGAGCCGCGCCGAGGCCGGCGACTGGATCGTCTGGAATCAGCGCAACTACCGTGACCACGGCTTCGGGCTGTGGATCATCAGCCTCCGTGACACCGGCGAGTTCGTCGGCGACTGCGGGCTGACCGTCCAGCACGTCGACGGCGTCGACGAACTGGAGGTCGGCTACCACGTGCGCGCCGGCCTGCAGGGAAACGGCTACGCCACCGAGGCCGCGGCGGCCTCGCGCGACTTCGCCCGGGACGTGCTCGGAGCGGAACGGCTCATTGCCATCATCAACCCGCTCAACGAGCCGTCCCAGCGAGTAGCCCGGAAAATCGGCCTGGCGGAGGAGAAACGCTCTGTCTCCCGTGACGGCGCCGAGACCGTCATCTACGCCGCCAGCCTGTAGCCAGCGCCCGTTACGTCGTGACGATGATCTTCTTCCCGCCGTGAAGCCCCTGCTCCAGGTACCGGTGTGCTTCGACGACGTCCTCGAAGGCGAACACCGGGCCGACGGCGGGCCGCAGCGCGCCGAGGCGTATCCCGGCGTTGAGGAAGGCCGCCATGCGCTTCACGACGGCGTCGTCGAGGGTGTGCTCGAAGCTCGCGTAGCGGTGGATCGTCACCGGGGAGTCGTCTGGGGTAGACGCGGGCCGGGGATCGAGGAACCCCGCGGAGACCAGTGTCCCGCCGTCCCGGGCCGCCTTCAGGAGATCCTGCTGCCCGGGACCCGCGACCGGGTCGAGGATGATGTCGGCGCCCTGTCTGGCGGTGAGGTCGCGGCTGGCGGACACGACATCCGTCTCGCCGGAGGCGATGACCGCGGCGGCGCCCGCGGTGAGAAGTTCCTCTTTCTTCGACGCGTCCCGGGTGACGGCGATCGGCACGGCACCGATCTGGTTGGCGACCTGGATCGCCGCGCGGCCGACGCCGCCGGACGCGGCCGTGATGAGGACGTGGTCGCCGGGCCGCATGCCCGCCTTCTCGATGAGCGCGCCGTAGGAGGTGGAGTACGCGACCCAGACCGCGGCCGCCTCCGTGATCCCGAGCCCGGTCGGCCGGGGGATGACCCGGCTCGCGGGGACCGTGGTGTAGTCGGCGTAGCTGCCGTGGACGCTGGCGTCCGGGATGGCCGTGATGATGACCGGGTCGCCGGTCTTCAGGCCGGTGACCCCGGGACCGGTGGCGTCGATGACGCCGGTTCCCTCGATGCCGAGGCGGGCGTAAGGCAGGGGGACAGGCGCGGGCGACGTGCCCGCCCGCATCATCTGGTCCAGCGGGTTGACGGCGAACGCCTCGATCCTGACCCGCACCTCGCCGGCCGCGGGCTCGACGGCCGGTTCCTCGACGACGTGCAGGACCTCAGGCCCGCCGAACTCGTCGAACACGATGACTCTTTGCATGGTGATCCCTCCGCGTCTCACGCTGGTGTGGTGGCTCGCGGACGACGTTACGAAGCCCTGGGTTACCTCCTGGTACCTTCGAATTCATGCAGATCGAGGCCGGAACGGCCTTCCTCGCGGACTGCCCGACCCGCCTGGCGGTCGAGATCATCTCCGACAAGTGGGCCGTGCTCGTGATCTTCGGGCTCAGCCAGCGGCCCCGCAGGCACGGCGAACTCGCCGATCTCATCGGCGGCATCTCCCGCAAGGTCCTCACCCAGACGCTGCGCCGACTTCAGCAGTACGGCCTGGTCGAACGCCACGTCGAAGCGCCCCGCTGGGTGGAGTACAGCCTCACCGACCTCGGCCGGACCCTGATCGAGCCCATCGAGGTCCTGACGACCTGGGCGCGGGACCACGGCGAGGCTATCGTCGACTTCCAAGAGAACGCGGGAGCCGCCGACCCTGCTCAGGCTCGTCCGGCGGGCTGATCCCGGGATTCACTCTGGGGCTGCGGGGCTCTTCCCGCGGCGACATGAAGCAGTGCGTGCCTTCTTTGGGTCGGACTCATTCTTGGTTTGCGTTGGAAGCTCACGCGCGCCGGGCGCGCGTGCAGTAGGTGACGTACGGCAGGGTGATCTTCTTCTGCCCCCTGAGGTCGGGGTGCTCGCGGAGGAACTCGTCGACGTCGG
>WRBL01000239.1 GCA_009784565.1 Streptosporangiales bacterium
ACGACCGACCCCGTGACCGTGCGCAAGGCACGGACTACCTTTAACAGTGTGCGCGCCGACTCACTCAGCCGCACGGACAGCCGGAACCTTCTCCTGGAGGCACTGCGAACATGGACCGACTGACCCCCGCGTGGCGTAAATCGAGCTATAGCGGCAGCGGCGTCAACTGCGTCGAAACCGGCGCAACCCCCGGCGCCGTCCTCGTCCGCGACACCAAGAACCAAAGCACCGGCCCAGTCCTGCAGCTAGCCCCCGCCGCTTGGATCCGATTCACGACAGCCGTCAAGCACTAACCTAATCTCTCGACCACCGGCAAGCCCTGGCCACGCCCCAGCCTGGCCAGGGCTTCGCTCGTCCAACCCCACGTCCTCCAAGGACTTACTCGCCATTAACACGGCCATCTGGCACAAGCGCAGGAGGGACCCGTTCGGCGATGGGTCAGGCACGGCGCAGATGGAGCAGGGCTTCCTGGGTCAGCGACGCGACCAGCCCGCCGTCGTGGTTAAAGATCTGGCCTGTTACCAGGCCCCGGACGTGACCGGCCGCGACGGGCGACTTCGTGAACAGCAGCCAGTCCGACAGGTCAGCGGCGTGGTGGAACCAGGCGCAATGATCGAGCGAGGAAAAGTGGGCGACGTCCCGCCGGCCCTCCGGATGGGACGGCGACGGCCGCATCATGGCCCCGCCGAAGGCCAGGTCGCTCAGGTACGTGACGATGACCTCGGGCCGGATTCCCGGCGGCCGCTCGCCGCGGAAGCGGATCCACAGGTCCGAGGTGGTCGGGTGGACGTCGGGAACGCCGCCGTCGCTGGGCACGAGGCGGACCTCGATCAGTTTCCACGGTGACCGGCGTCCGAGGAATGTGCTCGGCGGGGAGAACTCCGGGCAGTCATCTGGCGACGGCACCCGGGGCGCGGGCTGGCAGTCGGCCGGGCTGGCCGCGTCCGCGGTGAACTCGGAGTCCGCCGTGAATGAGGCGTCCAGGGAGGCAATGGCCACTCCGCGCTGGAACACCATCACCCGGCGGCGGCTGAACGTCCGCCCCTCGTGCGGCCGCTCCACGGTGAACTCCGTCGGCTGGCCGACGTCGCCCGGCCGCAGGAAGTAGCAGTGCAGGGAGTGCGGCCGGGCTCCGGTGACGGTCTGCCAGGCGGCGCCCAGGGCCTGGGCCGCGATCTGCCCGCCGAACAGGTGAGCCTTCTCCCCGCCAGGGGCGCCTTCCGCACGGAACGTGTCGGTCCCGGCCGCTTCTACCGTGAACAGCCCGGCGGCGAGCCGGAGGCCACCGTCGGCGTCTTCAACGGCGGTACCGGAGTCCATCGCGCTCAAGTGATCTCCTCTGGCCGCCGTTTATTTCTAGAACTCGATTCTAGTATGAACCCTCGGGCCGAAGCGAGCGGGCCCCGTCTCAATGACGAGGTCTCCATCACTACGCATGATCTCCTCCGCCCGTCACAACGCCACTGGACCGAAGATCCGTTCCGCATAAAAAGAACGGCGGCCGGGGCGGACCCGCGGGTGCGAGACCGCCCCGGCCGCCGCCGGGGTCGTGCCGGGAGTTACTTCGCTCCGGCCAGGGCCGGGGCGGTCTTGTGGAGCTCGACCACGATCTCCTCGACCTTGTTCTTGGCGTCGCCGAAGAGCATCTGCGTGTTATCGCGGAAGAACAGCGGGTTCTGGACGCCGGCGTAACCGGCGGCCATGGAGCGCTTGAACACGATGACGTCCTTGGCTTCCCAGACCTTCAGGACCGGCATGCCGGCGATCGGGGAACCGGGGTCCTCCGCGGCGGCCGGGTTGACGGTGTCGTTGGCGCCGATGACCAGGACGACGTCGGTGTCGGCCAGGTCGTCGTTGATCTCGTCCATTTCCAGGACGATGTCGTAGGGCACCTTGGCCTCGGCGAGCAGCACGTTCATGTGGCCCGGGAGGCGCCCGGCGACCGGGTGGACGCCGAAGCGGACCTCGGTGCCGTTGGCCTGCAGGGCCCGGACCAGTTCGGCGACCGGGTACTGGGCCTGGGCGACCGCCATGCCGTAACCGGGGGTGATGACGACGCTGCTGGCCTGCGCCAGCAGTTCGGCCGCGCCCTCGGTCTGGACCTCGCGGTGCTCGCCGTAGTCCGTGTCGCCGCCGGAGGGGGCCTCGATGCCGAAGCCGCCCGCGATGACGGAGATGAAGGACCGGTTCATCGCCTGGCACATGATGTAGCTCAGGTACGCACCGGAGGACCCCACGAGCGCGCCGGTGACGATCAGCAGGTTGTTGTTGAGCAGGAAGCCGGAAGCGGCCGCCGCCCAGCCGGAGTACGAGTTCAGCATCGAGACCACGACCGGCATGTCGCCGCCGCCGATGGAGGCGACCAGGTGCCAGCCGAACGCCAGCGCGACCACGGTGACGGCGATGAGCGCCCACAGCGACGGGGAGATGATGAACAGGACCGTCAGGATGACGAAGACGACCAGGGCGCCCAGGTTGATGAAGTTCTTGCCGGGCAGCATCAGCGGGGCGCTCTTGATCTTGGCCGAGAGCTTGAGGTTGGCCACGATCGAGCCTGTGAGGGTGACGGCGCCGATGAAGATGCCGATGACGACCTCGGCGTGGTGGATGCCCAGCAGGCTCCCGTGGTAGTCGCCCGTGTGGTTGACCTCGACCTCGATGTAGGAGGCCCAGCCGACGAGGACAGCCGCGAGGCCGACGAAGCTGTGCAGGAGCGCGATGAGCTCGGGCATGCCGGTCATCTGGACGACCCTGGCCCGCCACAGGCCGATCGCGGCGCCGATGATCATGGCCACGACCAGGATGATGACGGCGGTGCCGGTGTTCTTGGAACTGGACAGCGACAGGCCGATGGTGGCCGCGATCGCGATGATCATGCCGATGAGGCCGTAGGTCCAGCCCTGGCGGGCGGTCTCGTGCCGGGACAGGCCGGCCAGGCTGAAGACGAACAGCAGCGCGCCGACGATGTAGGCGGCGGTGGAAATTGCACTCGCGGTCATGACGTCAGGCTCCCTTGCTGAACATCGACAGCATGCGGCGGGTGACGGCGAAGCCGCCGAAGATGTTGATCGAGGCGACCAGCGTCGCCACCCCGGCCAGGATCTCGATCACCGTGTTGTTGAGCCCGACCTGAATGAGGGCGCCCGCCACGATGATGCCCGAGATCGCGTTGGTCATGGACATCAGCGGGGTGTGCAGCGCGTGCGCGACCTTGCCGATCACGTAGTAGCCGATCACGATCGACAGGGACAGAACCGTGAAGTGGTCCGGGATCGGGTCCGGCGCGAACGCGTTGACCAGGAAGAAGACCGCGAGCCCGGCCACGACCAGGCTGATCTTCTTCGCCATGGACATCGGCTGGCGTTCCGGCTTGGCCTCGACTTCCGGGGCCTTCTGAGCCGCGGGGGCGGCACTGACCTTCACCGGGGGCGGGGGCCAGAGCACCTCGCTGTCGTGGGTGACGGTCAGGCCCCGCTGGACCACGTCCTCGAAGTCGAGGGTGACCTCGCCGTTCTTCTCGGGGGTCAGGAGCTTGAGCAGGTTGACCAGGTTGGTGCCGTACAACTGGCTGGCCTGGGCGGGCAGGCGGCCCGCCAGGTCGGTGTAGCCGATGATGATGACGCCGTTGTCGGTCGTGATGACCTCGCCGGCCTTGGAACCCTCGACGTTGCCGCCGCTGGAGGCCGCCATGTCGACGATGACCGAGCCCGGCTTCATCGACGCCACGTCGGCGGCCGTGACCAGCCGGGGTGCCGCGCGGCCGGGGATCTGCGCCGTGGTGATGATGATGTCGACGTCGCCGGCCTGGTCGGTGTAAAGCTTGGCCGCGGCCGCGTCGTAGGCCTCCGAGGTGGCCTTGGCGTAGCCGTCCGTGGACTGCTCGGTCTCGGCCTCGACGGGGAGGTAGGTCCCGCCGAGGGAGGCGACCTGGTCGGCGACCTCCGGCCGGGGGTCGGTGGCGCGGACCACGGCGCCCAGCGACGAGGCCGCGCCGATCGCGGCCAGGCCGGCCACGCCGGCGCCCGCGATGAGAACCTTGGCCGGCGGCACCTTGCCCGCGGCGGTCACCTGGCCGGTGAAGAACCGGCCGAAGTGGTGGGCCGCCTCAATAACGGCGCGGTAGCCGGCAATGTTCGCCATCGAGGAGAGGACGTCCAGCGACTGCGCCCGGGAAATCCGCGGAACCGCGTCCATCGCCAGGGCCGTGACGTTGCTCTTGGCCATTTCGGCGAGGAGCTCGGGGCTCTGAGCGGGGGCCATCAGGCCGGCGATGTAGGCGCCCTCCTTGAGGTTCTTGACCTCCTCAATGTCGGGGCCGTTGACGCGGAGCACCACGTCGGCGCCCCATGCCTCCTTCGCGTCGCCAATGCGCGCGCCGGCTTCGGCATACGCGTCATCCGCGAAACTCGCCAGCGCGCCCGCGCCGGACTCTACGACCACGTCGTAGCCGAGTCCGGTCAGCTGGCGTACCGTCGCCGGCGTCGCCGCGGCACGGGTTTCCCCGGGCCGCGTCTCGCGGGTCACTCCGATCAACATGCGCGGTTCCTTTACGGGTCTCGCAGTCTATGGAAAACAGGTCCAACATTTATATATGAGAATTTGGTTACCCCAGCACGCGGGTACCTGATCGTTCATCGCGCGTTCCCGGACGAGGCCCTGCCTCCCGGTCGGGAGGGGATTTGCGATACACGGAGGATGTCAACGATAGGACACTTCGGCCGGATTGAGGTGACCATGGTCGTTGAAGGACACGAGTGACATGCCCCGGCGGCCGACGACCACCTTGGTGACACTGCTGTTGACGACGACGCGGTTGAGTCTCGGCCAGATGTTCGCGGCAGACTTGCCGCCGAGAGTATCTTCGACGAGCCCTCCGGCCAGCAGGTGCGCGGCGGCTGCGGCGATAACTCCCGAGCTGGTGAAAACGGCGTAGGTCTCGCCGCTACCCGGGCGGGTTTCCGCCAGGGCGCTGGCGACGCGGGCCGCGAACGCGCTGAACGGCTCGTCCGATTCGGTCTCGCCCGCGAACCAGCGGTCGATCGCGTCGTCCGCGCGGCGCTCGTAGTCTTTCTCGGCCTCGCCGGAATTTCTCGGGGCCGGCTGGCCTCCGTCCGGCCAGTGACTGAACTCGTTCCAGCGTGGGTCAATCTCGGGTTCGGTCGTCCACCCGGCGGCCCGGGCCGCGACTTCGAGGGTGTCTCGCTGGCGGCGCAGCGACCCGGTGATCAGCCGCAGCGGTTTTATCCCGCGCCGCGCTAGATCCGCGCCGAGAGCGGCGGCCTGGTGCCGACCGTGCTCGCTGAGCTGATCGTAGTTCGCCGCCCCGAAGGAGGCCTGCCCGTGCCGAATGAGGAGGAGGGTTCCCACCGGATCAAATGTAGAGAGCCGGTCCTTGCCCGGGTTGGGCAGGGAGGCGTCAACCGCCCGTAACCGCTATTCTCATAAGAGAGAATCACATTTTCTCTTCGTATGGATCCGGAGGAGATGGCAGCCATGCGCGCTTGGCAGTTCGAGGGACAAGGCCGGCCGATCGCCCTCAACGAGGTTCCCGGCCCGGAACCCGGTCCCGGCGAGGTGGTCGTCGACGTACGGGCGGCGGGCCTGTGCCACTCCGACGTCATGTACATGGAGACCGGCGGCCGCTCGATGCCCTATCTGCCCATGACGCAGGGCCACGAGACGGCCGGGGTGATCGCCGCGCTCGGCGACGGCGTCACCGGCTGGAAGACCGGGGACCGGGTCGGCGTCTGCCCGTCCGGGGTCGCGCCGCCGCCCGGCATGTTCCGCCCCGGCGGCTTCGCCGGACAGCACGTGGCGCCCGCCGCCGACCTCGCGCGGGTGCCCGACGGCCTCGACATCTCCCTGGGCGCGCTGGCCACCGACGCCGGTATGACCGCCTATCACGCGATGGTCAAGCGCGGCGGCGCCGCGGCCGGGATGAAGGTGGGGGTGATCGGATACGGCGGGCTCGGCCAGGTCGGCGCCCGCGCCGCGGTCCTGAAAGGCGCGGAGGTCCACGTGGCCGAGGTCAAGGAAGACGTCTGGGACCTGGCCCGCTCCGCGGGCGCTGTGTCCGTCGTCGCCGACGCCTCCGCCTGGGCGGGACAGGATTTCGACCTCATCGTCGACTACGCCGGCTTCGACACCACGGCCAAGGCCGTCGCGGCGGTCAAGCGCGGTTTCGGCGGCGCGGCCAGCGGCACCGTGGTCCAGGTCGGCCTGGGCCAGCCCACGATCACGATCCCGTCGAGCGCCATCCTCGGCAAGAACCTCATCGGGTCGCTCGGCGGCACCGTCGCCGACATCGAGGAGGTCTACGGCCTGATGCTCCGCAAGGAGATCGAGCCGTACTACACGGAGATCGCCTTCGAGGAGATCGGCGAGGGCCTCAAACGGCTCGCCGCCGCCGAGGTCACCGGCCGGCTGGTCGCCCGGTTCGGGGACGGGTCCTGATGCGCGTCGAGCCCGGGCAGGTCGCCGTCATCACCGGCGGGGCCAGCGGCATCGGCTTCGGCCTCGCGGAAGTCCTGGCCGGACGGGGCGTCCGGCTGGTCATCTCCGACGTCCGCCCGGACGGCCTGGCCTCGGCGGCCTCCTCCCTCAAGGAGAAGGGAGCGGACGTCACCGCGTTGGCCGCCGACGTGCGCGAGGAGTCCGCCGTCCGCGCGGTCGCGGACGCCGCGCTGTCCGCTTACGGACAGGTCGACCTGGTCTGCAACAACGCGGGGGTCGTCTGCCCGGCCGCCTCCATGTGGGACCAGGACCCCGCCACCTGGCGGCGGATGATCGACATCAAGATGCTCGGCGTCATCCACGGGGTCCGCGTATTCGCGCCGCTGCTGATCCGCCGCGGCAGCGGCCACATCCTCAATACGGCGTCCTCGGGCGGCCTCGCCCCGCTGCCCGGCCGCACCCCCTACACCGGCACCATGCACGCCGTCGTGGGCCTGACCGAGACTCTCGACCTGGAACTGAAGGAGGCGGCACCGGGCCTGGGCGCGACCGTGCTGTGCCCCGGACTCGTGGACACGCCGCTCGGCGCGAACTCGGCCGCGCTCGGCGCGTTCACCCTGCCGCCCGGCAGCAACCCCGGAGAGGGGATGCGGAGCCAGGCCGCCGCGCAGGGCGGCATCCTCACCCCGGTAGAGGTGGCCGAGGAGGCCCTGAAGGCGATCGAGGCGGGGCGTGTCCACGTCGCCCCGGGAACCGGCGTCGCCGACCGCGCCCGCACCCGCGTGGAGTCCCTGCTCTCCGACATCACGTGAACCCGGCGTCAGGCGAGGCAGGTCAGCGGTTTGCCGCCGTTGTAGGCGACCATGTCGGCCTGGATCGCCGGGTAGTCCAGCCGGACTCCGAGGCCGCCGCCCGCGGCTTCGGCGTCCAGGTCGGCGTAGGCCCGGTGCAGGTTTCCCACCAGCCGCTCGGGGTCGGTGAGCGACGCGTATTCGCCCAGGTCGGTGTCGCGTGCGGCGGCGAGCGGGTCCAGGCCCGCGGCCCGGGCTCCGCGCGCGGTGTCAAGGACGAACCGCAGGTAGCCGAGAACGACTTCGATCGACTCCGTGCCGCAGACTTCCCCGTGCCCGGGGACGATGGTCCGCGGTGACAGTGGCCGGACCACGTTCTCCAGGACGTCGATCGCGCCGACGACCGAGCCCATGAGCAGGAACGGGGTGCCGCCGTTGAAGATCAGGTCTCCGGCGAACAGCACCGACCGCTCCGGGATCCAGATGATGGAGTCGTTGGTGGTATGCGCGGGCCCGCCCACGTAGCGCACGTCGCAGCGCAGCTCGTCGCTGTAGAGGGTGACGCCGTCGGCGTAGGTGAGGAACGGCGGCGCGATCGTCACGTCGCCCCAGTCGACGGGTTCGAAGACCCCGGCGTAGCGTGGCGGCCCGGCGGCGATGACTTCCTCCCGGCAGCGTTCGTGGGCCACGATCGTGGCGCCGGGCAGGAGGCAGTTCCCGTATGTGTGGTCGCCGTGGTGGTGCGTGTTGATCAGGGTTCGTACCGGACCCGGGCTGACCCGCGCGATGGCGTCCAGGTAGTCGCGGGTGCGCCGCTCGGTCGAGCAGGTGTCGATGCTGGTGACGCCTCCGCGCCCGGCCAGGAACCCGGTGTTGTTGATGAACCAGCTGCCGTCCGGCTGGATGCGGGCGAAGACTCCGTCACTGACCTCTTGCACCCGGGGCGGGCCGAGGTCGCTGTGGTGATGGTGTGCCGCGGAACTCATCTTCCTACCATCGGGGCCGGTCCGGTCCTCTGGCCAGCCCTACGGCTCGGGAAAGATCTCCGCCGACGTCTCGCCCTTGAACGCCCGCCTGAGCCAGGAACCCATCTGCCGGACATCGGTGCATGCGGCGACCTGCTGGTACGCGTGGGCCGACGGGTGGTCGCCCCGCTCGATGAAGCAGTCGATCAGGTCGTCGGCCTTCGCCTCCAGCTTGGCCGCCTCGACCTTCACCTCCGCCCTTGCTTCCGCCCTCGCTTCCGCATTGACGGCAGCGGCCTCGGCCTTCGCCTGAGCCATCGCTTCCGCCTTCGCGGTCGCGGCCGCCTCAACGCGCTCCTCGTAGTCGCGGAACGCCTGCAGCCCGCGGAGCTTGTCAAGGATGTCCGGCTCCAAGAGGCCCTCCACCGTGGTCACGTCTGTTACCTCCTCCAGGATAGTGCGAAAGAAAAGATCAGCGATAGTCATGTCGTGCTCGGCCGCCTCACGGAGCATGTCCCGCACGCAGCCCGGCACCTCTAGCGAAAAGTCCGTCATTCCCATCGCAAGGCACCGTTCCTCGAACGGTCGCCCTTCGACCGCCATAAATTCCAGGTCCTCATGCGAAAGATACGAACCGCGATAGCCGAACTCCTCTCCGAGTTCGGCCTCGTTCTCCCGGAACGCTGCCGCCTGCGAGGTCCTCGGCGACAGCACGAACATGTGCCCGCCGGTCTTGGCCTTGCTGACCTCGCTGCCGTAGTACGCCCGCAGCGTGGCGTACTTGTCCAGCGTGTGCTCCCTCTGCACCTCGACCTGGGCGAAATAGACCGGCTTGCCGCCGTCCAGAAGCCGGACGGCCGCGTCGCTGTCGAGCGGCGGCCTGCCGCGCAACTGGTGTGAGTTCGCCCCTGCTACCGCGAGGTCGTGCGAGGGCAGTTCCACCTTCGCGGCCTCGGCCAGGCGCAGGGCCAGCCGCGGATACCGCTGCATCAGCGTGCATACCAATTCGTGCTGCGCTCCCGGGTTCCCCATAGACCGAAACCGTACCGCTCCTGGACAGAATGTCAATTTCCAACTAATTCTCCGCAAAAGAGAATCCACGTCAATTTGAAATGGCAATATTGCCACTATCAAAAACCTTGACCGGGTCATGATGACCGCCGGAACCGGACCGCTCCCATCGCCTTCGCGACGCCCTCCCCGGAAGCCTGACTTGGAAGGCAGGTAACCTGACGGCTTTGGAGGAGAAGTGAATCTTGTGACGGGCGCATCCCAGGCCGACCGGAACGCGTGGACCGAACCGGGGGTGGAGGACCTGGGCGGGGGCGTCTACCGGATCCCGCTGCCGCTGCCCGGCGACGCGCTGAAGGCGGTCAACATCTACGCGATCGCCAGCGACGCGGGCGTCTACCTCATCGACGCCGGGATGGCGACCCCCGGCGCGGCCGAGCAGCTGACCGGGGCCCTGAAGACGATCGGCTATGAGCTGGGCGACGTCCGCAACCTGTTCATCACCCACATCCACCGCGACCATTACACCCTCGCGATGGAACTGCGGACCTCGCTGCGCGGCCAGATCATGATCGGCGAGGGCGAGCAGGAGAACCTCCAGGCAATCCTCGGGGTCGCCGAGGGCACCACCGAGCACGGGCAGGTCGTCCGGATGCGCCGCTGCGGCGCCGACGACCTGGTCCGCCTGCTGGCGCAGAACAGCCCGGGAAAGCAGGAATCGCCCGGCGCGGGCCTGCCGTGGGGCGAGCCGGACCGCTGGCTGGCCGACGGAACGGTCCTGGACCTGCAGTCCCGCGCCCTCACGACGATCGCGACGCCCGGGCACACCGTGGGCCACGTCGTCTACCACGACGAGGGCAACGCCGCCCTGTTCTCCGGCGATCACGTGCTCCCGCACATCACCCCGTCGATCGGGTTCCAGCCCGTCGTCGCCCGGGCCGCGCTGGCGGACTACCTGGCGTCGCTGCGGCTGATGCTCACCCTGCCC
>WRBL01000240.1 GCA_009784565.1 Streptosporangiales bacterium
GGAGATGTGCCGGCTCTCGTCGGACTGCACGCTGTGGAACACGGTGGGCAGCAGGTAGTCGCCGTTGGCGGCCGCCTCGCCCGGCATGGCCACGAACAGCACGTTGGTGAACGCGGTCTCCGCGACGATCGTGAGGTAGATGGAGGCGGCGGTGATGGCGTCGCCGGTGATGAACCCCTCCGCGAACTGGCGGCCGATGGTGCCGCAGTAGTCGTTCTGGAAGTTCCGCAGGCTGTTGTTGAAGCCGGCCGGGTCGATGTAGTTGTTCATGTACAGGCGCTTGAGGTTCTGCTGGATCGTCGAGTGCCGGACCTCGTCGATCATCTGGATCGCCTGGCCGTTGTGCAGCTCCGGGTTCGGGACCGTGCGGAACAGCAGCGGCATCGCCCGCGCGGCGCTGATCTCGGGCAGCGGGATGATGGACAGGAACAGCTTCTGCCACTCCAGCCATCGTTCCTGGACCTGGCGGAACATGTTGCCGCGGATCGCGCCGTCCTGGGCGCCGTAGACCCGGTGGTCCTTCTCTTCCTGCATCGGGAAGTAGGAGCGCAGGACCTGCTTGAGCGGGTCCTTCTTCGCCGCCTTCTGGAACGTGTAGTCGGTGCCGTAGTGGCTGACCGGCTCGTGGTACTGGGGTTCCCAGGAGAGTTCCTGGATCTTCTGATGGGCCTTGGCCACACTCTGGCGACTCATCGGCGTCCCTCCGTGGGTTGGGTGCGTGCCGTGAATGGCTTGTGTCCTGGATCACACAACGGCTACGAGGGATTTGCGCTCTCATCGTGAGACAGGCCGCGTTCGTAGGCGTCGCGGAGTTCGGCGAGGCGGTCCCGCTTGTAATCCGCGATCCGCTGGTCGCCCTCCTGCGTGGGCCTGATTCCGAGGGCCTTCAGGAGCTCGGCCGCGGGGGCGCCCGGGTCGCCCGTCTCGCCCAGAACCGGGTGCAATCCCTGGTCAGCGAGGTGCTCGAAGACCAGGTTGACGATGGTCCACGGGTTGTACGTTTCGGTGTCCATGTCACCGAGACGACTCCCTTGGGATTGCCGCAGCCGTCTCATGTTGAGACAGTGCTTCGTAACGGCGGGTTTATGTTGTGGACAAGTTGCGGTACCCGGCAGTGCTGACGGGAGGCGAGATGGGACGAATCACGGCGGAACACCTGGCCCTGGCCAGGGACCGTTTCCTGGCCAGGCAGGCAGTAGACACCAGAGCCGTCCGGGAGCCGATCCTCGCCTCCTGGTGCCGGTCACGGGACCGGAACGTCGCCGCCGACCGGCTCGACCTGTCCTATCTGCACGACCCGAACCTGGAATGCACCCTGGCCCGGGGCGCGGAACCGGTGCTGCGGCGGCTGAGCGAACAGCTCGAGGGCCAGCCGATCAGCGTCATTCTCACCGACGCCGCCGGCCTGGTGCTGCTGCGGCTCACCGGCGACAAGGACCTGGAACGGCACCTCGACGGCATCATGCTGGCCCCCGGTTTCTCCTACGCCGAGGACGTCGTCGGCACCAACGGCATCGGGACGGCCCTGGAGGCCGGCGGGCCCGCGCACGTGTTCGGCCACGAGCATTACGCCGAACGGCTGGAGGGGATGGCCTGCGCCGGGGCTCCGGTCCGCGACCCGGTCTCCGGCAAGACGGTCGGCGTAGTCGACCTGACCTGCTGGCACCGGGACGCCGACCGGCTGCTGACCTCCCTGGTACAGGCCACGTCCAGCGAGATCAGCCGGGAGATCGCCGCGGCGGGCAGCCGCCGCGACCAGTACCTGCTGCAGGAGTACCTGCGCGCCTGCCGGCACTCCGGCGGCATCGTCCTCGCCATCGGCCGCGACATCGTGATGATGAACGACCGGGCCCGGTCGTCCCTGATCCCCGCGGACCAGGCGGCGCTGATCGCCCGGGCCACGGACGTGCTGTCCCGGCCCGGGCCGCTGGGCGGGCCCGGCTCGTCCGGGACGTCCAGCGCGGTCACGGTGGACCTGCCGAGCGGCGCGGTGGCGCGGATGTTCTGCCGCCGCGTGCCCGGGGAGTGCCCGTCGGCGTCCGGGACGGCCGACGGCGTCGCGAACGTGAAGATCGTGTCCCCGGCGTCGGACAGCCTGCCGGCCGTGCCGCCCCAGCGTTCGGCGTCGCCGCCGAGCCCGCCCCCGATGACGCTGCCCGGCCTGGTCGGCGGCAGCGCCGCCTGGCGCCGGGCCTGCCGGGCCGCCGAGACCAGCTACGACTCCGGCGAGTGGATGACCCTGGAGGGCGAGGGCGGCGCCGGGAAGCTGTCGGTGATCCGCGCGGTCCACCAGCGCCGGAGCCCGGCCGGGCGGTTCTACGTGGCCGACGCCTCCGACCCGGATTTCGTGACCGCCGCCCGGGCCGAGCTGACCGGCGGCGCCGGGATGCTGGTCATCCGGCGGATCGAGTCCGCCAGCCCCCGCTCGCTGCGCGCATTGATGGCCGCCCTGCAGGAGGCCCAGCAGCGGGACATCAGGGTCGCGGTGACCCTGAACCGGGCGGCGGCCCGGGCCGACCTCACGGCCCTGCTGCGGTTCTTCCCGGCCACGGTCGAGGTGCCGCCGCTGCGCCACCACGCCGAGGACCTGACCGAACTGGTGCCGTTCTTCCTGGCGCGGCTCAGCCAGCAGCGGCTGAGCTGCTCCCCGGCCGCGATGCAGCTGCTGCTGCGGCATAACTGGCCGGGCAATACCGCCCAGCTGTGGGACGTGCTCCGCCAGGTCGTGCAGCGGCGGCGGGCCGGGTCGATTCAGCCGCAGGACCTGCCGCCGGAATGCTGGGCGGTGAGCCGCCGCGTGCTGTCGCCCCTGGAGTCGATGGAGCGGGACGCGATCGTGGAGAGCCTCCGCGACCACGACGGCAACAAGATCCGCGCGGCCCGCGCCCTGGGCATGTCCCGCGCCACCATCTACCGCCGCATCCACGAGTACGGGATCGTCACGACACCGGGCTAACCGTGTTGGCTAGCTGCGGGAGTACTTGAACGCGGCCAGCGGCGCGAAGACCACGACGAGGCCGAGCGCCCACAGCAGCGACCCGGTGACCAGGTACCCGGTGGAGTGGCCGATCAGCAGCTCGGCCGCGCGGCCCTGGGACAGGGAACGCACCGCGTCCACCATGTAGGTGACCGGCTGGTGGCTGGCGAAGGCCTGCATCCAGCCCGGCATGGTGGAGACCGGGATGTAAGCGCTGGAGACGAAGGTGAACGGGAACACCAGCAGCGCCAGCCCCTGGGCGGCCTGCGGCGTCCCGGCCATCAGCCCGAGCATGATGAACAGCCACTCGAAGGCGAATCCGAAGACGACGCACAGGCCGAAGGCGGCCAGGGAGTCCAGGATGCCGCCGTGGATGCGGAATCCGACCGCGAACCCGATGGCGGCGGTCACGATGAGGCCCCAGGTGTTCCAGGCGGTGTCGGCGAGGGCCCGGCCGGCCAGGAAGGAGAACCGGGGTACGGGCAGTGAGCGCAGCCGGTCCACGAATCCCTGCTGCAGGTCTTCCGCGGCGCCGCTCGCGGCCTTCATCCCGGTGAACAGCACGCCGGTGGTGATGAACCCGGGCACGAGGAAGTCCACGTAGGGGACTCCGCCTCCGATGGGGATGGCGCCGCCGAAGACGTAGCGGAAGATCAGCAGGAACATCGCGCCCTGGAGGGTGCCGACGACGATGAGCTGCGGGGTGCGCAGGTAGCGCAGCAGGGCGCGGTGGGCGATCTGGACGGTGCTGGATCCGAGTCCGGTCGTGCGGGCCGGGGGCGTGGCGGTGATGGCGGCCATGTCGTTTCCCTCTCTCAGGATTTCAGGGGCTCGGCGGCGGGGGCGGCCGGCTGGCCGGTGAGGGCCAGGAACACCTCGTCGAGCCGGGGCTGGCGCAGGGCGAAGTCCTCGACTTCGACGCCGGCGTCCTCGACCGCCCGCAGGGCCTCCATCAGCACCCGGCCGCCGCTTTCGACGGTGACGCCGACCTGGCGGGTGCCGGGGTCGGTGCGGACCTCGCCGCCGGACCGGCCCAGGACCTCCGCCACCCGCGGCACGTCGGCGGCGTCGCGGACATGCACCTCGACCACGTTGCCGCCGACGCGGCGCTTGAGTTCGGCGGGTGTCCCGTCCGCGGCCACCCGGCCGTGGTCGATGATGACGACGCGGCTGGCCAGGTTGTCCGCCTCGTCCAGGTACTGGGTGGTCAGCAGCACGTCGGTGCCCTGCCCGACCAGTGCCCGGATGGCGTCCCACAGTTCGATCCGGCTGCGCGGGTCCAGGCCGGTCGTCGGCTCGTCCAGCAGGAGCAGCCTGGGCGCGCCGACCAGGCTGGCGCCCAGGTCGAGCTTGCGCCGCATGCCGCCGGAGTAGGTGCGCACGAGCCGGCCGCCCGCTTCGGTCAGCCCCAGGGCGGCGAGCACTGAGTCCGCGCTGGCCCGGGCGCTCGCGCGGTTCTGGCCGAAGAGCCGGGCCACCATCCGCAGGTTCTCCCGCCCGGTCATGGCGGGCTCGATGGCCGCGAACTGGCCGGCCAGGCCGATGATCCGGCGGACGTCGGCCGCCTGGCGGCCGGCGTCGTAGCCGCCGACCCGCAGTTCGCCCTGGTCGGGGCGCAGCAGGGTGGCCACCGCCTTGATGAAGGTGGTCTTGCCCGCTCCGTTCGGCCCGAGCAGGGCCGTGACCTGGCCGGATTCGGCTGTCAGGTCGAGAGAGTCGAGAGCCTGTGTCTTGCCGAAACGTTTGGCCAGTCCCCTGGCCTCGATGATGGGCGCCATCTCCGGCACCTTCTTCCTTCGGTGATCCGGGTCCGTGACCGGGATCGGGAACGCGACACGCCCATCTTGATACGCGATATGACGTGTTGTCAAACACTGTTCGAGTTCTAGAACCACGTTCGGCGTGGGCATACACTCGGGTCATGCAAGAGGACGCGCCGCGGCCGTGGCGGGACACCGGAGACCTTCCCGACCCGCCGTGGCGCGCGGAGCGCAGACCCTCATCCCGGGTCCCGCTGACCCGGCAGGCCATCGTGGACGCGGCGCTGCGCGTGATGGACAGCGAGGGCGTGGACCGCCTGTCGATGCGCCGGCTGGGCGAGGAACTCGGGGTCGGCGCCGCCTCGATCTACTGGCACGTGCGGAACAAGGACGAGCTGCTCCAGCTCGTGTTCGAGCGGATCATGGAGGAGGCCGAGCTGCCGCCGCCCGATCCGTCCCGGTGGCAGGAGCAGCTCGGCGAGTTCGCGGGCCAGATGCGGGCGATCTTCAGCCGGCACCGGGACGCGGCCCGCATCTCGCTCGGCCGCGCGCCGACCGGGCCCGTCATCGCGGTGTTCACCGAGTGGCTCTTCAGCCTGCTGCGGCCGGCCGGCATCCCGGACCAGGTGATCGCCTACCTCGGCGACCTGATCGGCCTGTACGTGGGGGCGTTCGCGTTCGAGGAGAGCCTGCGCGCCGGCTCCCCCGGCCTCCAGGACCCGCCGCCCGGAGAGTTCCTGGACATGGTCAAGGACTACCTGCGCTCGCTGCCCGAGGACCGTTTCCCGCATACCCGGCAGGCCGCGGACTTCCTGTTCGCGGGCGGCCGCGACGACCGGTACGCGTTCGGGATCGACCTGATGATCCGCGGCCTGAAGACGTTCGCCGACCAGCCGCCGCGCTAAGGCGACCGGCAGGCCGCTGCCGCATCGCGGGGACGGCGTTATTCGTCGCGCGCCTGCTCCAGGTACCGGACGAGCATGGCGCGGCTGTCGGCGTGACCGGCCGCGATCTCGCCGATGCGTTCCCACAGCGTGTGCAGCTCGTCGGCGTTCGAGGCGAAGTGGGGACCCAGGATCGAGTAGCCGATGCCGATCCGGTCGGCGGTGCCGGCGAAGGACAGCATGTCGAAGTTGCAGCCCCGGTTCTCCCAGAACGGCGCGTTGAACGGGACGACCCGGACCGTGCCGTGGTCGCTGTCGGCCAGGTCGATCAGGCGCTGGATCTGGCCGGCCATGGTCCCGGGAGTCTTCATCTTGAGCATCAGGGCGCTCTCGTCGATGATCACGTCGAGGAGCCGGGTCACCCCGGCGGGCTTGTGCGCCTGCCGGGCGGCCAGCAGTTCCCACTCCTGGCCGACGTCGCCCCCGGTCACGGCGGCCGGGGACGTCTGCTTGAAGAACTCCTCGGTCTGGGCCAGGTACGGGATCAGGCGGCAGCCGTGGACCTGGGCCAGCGTGGACTCGGCCTCGACGAGGCACATGTCCCGGTCGGTCGCGCTGAGGCGGGACGTGTGCGGGGCGAGCCATTCCGGCGGCGAGGCGGCCCGCCGCGCCAGGTCGATCATCTGGTCCGCGGCCTTGGCCTCCCGGACCCCGTATTCCACGAGGATGCGGGCCACCTCCTCCGGGGTCGCCGTGGCGAACCCGGTCTCCACGCGGATCAGCCAGTCGGCTTCGCAGCCCACCCGCTCCGCGGCCTCGTCGTAGGACAGCCCGACGATCTCCCGGGCCTTCTCGAGCATCGTCCCCAGCATGAGGGCCAGGATCCCCGGCCTGCGGTCTGCCTCGATCACGTTCTCATACTGCACCCGGTCCCCTCCGTACCGCAGCCGGGACGGCCGCGTTCGGCTTGCGTGATACTTGATGAATGCGTGAAAGGTGCTCCGTGCTGGACTGGGCGGCGTCGGGCGGCATGGCGCTGACCGGGCCCGGCGACGGGCCGCCGTCCCTGGCGCCGGCTGGCCTGTACGGCCTCCTGGCCGACGTCGCCGGCCGGCTGGCCGCGGTGTCCGCCGTGCGGGCTGACCCGGCCGAGCTGATCGCCGGGCGGGCGGCGCTGGCCGGGTTCACGAGGGCCGGGCGTGTGTCCGCCGGGGGGTCGTCGCGGCTGCTGCGCTGCGCTGACGGCTGGTGCGCGGTCACCCTCAGCCGGGACAGCGACCTCGAGGCGGTACCCGCGGTCCTGGGGATCCTCGGCGCCGCCGGCGATCCCGGCGCTGACCCGTGGGAATCACTGGCAGGCGCGGCGAAGGACGCGGCCGCCGCCGAACTGGCGGACGCCGCGCAGACGCTGGGTGTTCCGGCCGCGGCGCTCCCGCCTGGCCCGGCGCCCGGGGCCTGGCCGCCGGGACTCCGGACCCGCGTCGCTCCCGCTCTCCCCGGCGCGCGGCTGGCAGGCGCCCTGGTCGTGGACCTGTCCTCGATGTGGGCCGGGCCGCTGTGCGCCCGGCTGCTGGGCCTGGCGGGCGCGCGGGTGGTCAAGGTCGAGTCCCCGGACCGGCCGGACGGAGCGCGCGCCGGGAACCGTGACTTCTACGACTGGCTGCACAGCGGGCACCTGAGCGCGGCGGTGGACTTCCGTGCCCGGCGGGACCCGCTGGCGGCGCTGCTGGAGTCGGCCGACGTGGTGATCGAGGCGTCGCGGCCCCGGGCCCTGGCGCACCTCGGTCTGTCTCCCGGCGCCATCAGTCACAAGAAAGGCCAGGTCTGGCTGAGCATCACCGGCTACGGGCGCGCCGGGGACCGGGTCGCGTTCGGCGATGACGCGGCCGTCGCCGGGGGCCTGACCGGCCGGGACGCGGCCGGAGACCCGGTGTTCTGCGCCGACGCGGTAGCCGACCCGCTGACCGGGATGCACGGGGCGCTCGCCGTCTGCGAGTCGCTGGCCAGCGGCGGCGGGGAGCTCATCGACCTGGCGATGCGGGACGTGGCCGCCGCCTTCGCGGCCGCGCCGGGGCCGGATCACGGCCCGCACGAGGTCCGCCCCGACGGGACCGTCGCGTGCCTGGCGTCCGGGCGAACGCAGGAGATACTCGCGCCGCGGCGCCCCTCCCCGCCGGGCAAGCCCGCCGCGGAACTGGGGGCGGACACCGGAGCCGTCCTGGCCGGGCTGGCGCCGTCCTCATGCTGATCCGGAACGCGCGCCTGTGGCCGGACGGCGCAGCGCCCGCGGACGTGCGGACCGCCGGTGACACGATCGCCGCGGTCGGTCCCGGGCTCCGGCGCGGCCCCGGGGACGAGGAGGTTATCGACGCCGAGGGCTGCGCGGTCCTGCCCGGCCTGCACGATCATCACGTCCACCTGCGGGCCCTGGCCGCGACCCGGGCCAGCATCCGGGTGGGGCCGCCGGAGGTCCGGACCGTCGCCGGCCTGCGCCAGGCCCTCGCCGGGGCCAGCGGCACCGGATGGCTGCGCTGTACCGGCTACCACGAGTCCGTCGCCGGCGGCCTGGACCGCTACGCCCTGGACCGGCTGCTGCCGGGCCGCCGCCCGGTCCGGGTCCAGCATCGCACCGGCGCCCTGTGGATCCTCAATTCCGCCGCCGCCGACGCGCTCCGCCTGGACGACTGCGATCTTCCGGGCGTCGAACGCGACGGCCGGGGTGTCCCGACCGGACGGCTGTGGCGCCTGGACTCCTGGCTCGCCGGCCGGGCCCCGTCCGCGCCGCCGGACCTGGAAGCCGTCAGCCGCGACGCCGCCGCCACTGGCGTCACCGGCTTCACCGACGCCACCCCGGGCGCGTCCCAGTCCGACGTCGATTCCCTCGCGTGCGGCGGTGCCGTCGCGCAGCGCGTGTACTGCATGGCGCCCCCGGAAGTGGACGCCCCCGGCCCGCTGAAGATCATGCTGGACGACGGTACGCTGCCCGCGCTGGACGACCTCACCGGCCGGATCCGCGCGGCCCACGCGGCGAACCGGCCGGTCGCGGTGCACTGCGTGACCCGGGTGCAGCTCATCCTCACCCTCACCGCCCTGGACGAGGCCGGCCGCCATCGCGGCGACCGGATCGAGCACGGCGCCGTCATCCCGGCCGGCCTGATCCCGGCCCTGCGGGGCCTGACCGTCGTCACCCAGCCTCATTTCGCCGCCGAGCGCGGCGAGGAGTACGCGTCCGACGTCGATCCCGGTGATCTGCCCGACCTGTGGCGCCTGCGTTCCCTGCTGGAAGCCGGGCTGAAGGTCGCGGCGGGCAGCGACGCTCCGTTCGGCGGATCCGACCCGTGGCGGATCGCGGCAGCGGCCCGCGACCGGCCGCGCTTCGCGGGACAGGCCGACGAGTCCGTCACCTGCGCGGCGGCGCTGTCCCTCTTCTTCGGCGAACCGGGCGATCCGGCCACGCCCCGGCGCGTGGCCCCGGGCCAGCCGGCGGATCTCGTCCTGCTCCGCGTCCCGCCGCGGGACGCGCTCGGCTCGCCCCGGCCGGGCCTCGTCGCGGCCACGATCGCGGCGGGCCGGGTCGTCTACTCCGGCGGCTGACACTCCCGTTCCCGGGCGACCGCCGCCGGGGAAAGCGGCCGAAAGACATCCGTAAGGGCGTTTTCCCCTACACCGCCGTGAATGTGCCTACCGTAATCCCCGGATACGGACGCAGGAGGCAGGGATGGAAGTCGAGGACGAATCCGGAAGTACGAGCCGGCCGAAGAGCAGGCGCGGCCCCTGGATAGCGGCCGGCGTGACGGCCGCGATCGTCGCGGCCGGAATCGGAATCGGCGTGGCGGCGGCCGGGCCCGTTCCGGCGAACGCCAGGATCCCGCACGCGGCCGCGAAGGACGCCGCGTTCGCTGAGGACAACGACGGGGCCGGCTCCGACCAGCAGCAGAACATCCTGCGGTTGTCCGCCCCGGGCGTGGTCACCATCCGCTCCGGCGGGGCGGAGACCGGAGCCGGCATCGTGATCACCCGCTCCGGTTACGTCCTCGCCGCGTACCGTTCCGCGCACCGGGCCGGGCCGCTGGCCGCCCGGCTGGTGATGTCCGGCCGGACCTACGCCGCCCGGGTGGTCGGCTCGGACTCCGACGCGAACCTGGCGCTGCTGCAGTTGTCCGGCGGCCCGTTCAAGCCGGTCGCGATCGGGACCGCGTCCGGCCTGCGCCCGCAGGACCGCGTGGCCTCGGCCGGCGGCTCCCCGGCGGCCAGGGGCCTGACGATGAGTACCGGGAAGCTCATCAGGACCGGCGTGCCCGTCACCCTGGACGGCCGGCGGCTGACCGGGCTCCTGGAGACCACGTCCCTCACCGCGCCGGCCAGCGAACTCGGCGGTCCGGTCTTCAACCTGTCCGGCCAGGTCGTCGGGCTCAACGTCGGTTCCGGCACGCACGTTGACGTCGGGTACGCCGTACCCGTCGACTCGGCGCTGCGGATCGCCCGGAAGATCGCTGGCCAGTAGCTTCCAGGACCTCGCTACGGCACGCTCTGCACCGTGACGATGCCGAATCAGCAGCCCCAGGGACTGGA
>WRBL01000241.1 GCA_009784565.1 Streptosporangiales bacterium
CGGGAGCCCTCGGCCGGGCTGGCGGCCCGCGGCAGCACGAAGCCCGCGCCGCGCAGTCCGGCCAGGGGAACGTCCAGGTCGATGACGTCGAGCGGCGTGAAGCCGAGATTGTCGCGGGCGTACTCCGTGAGGGCGGCCTTGCGCTCGCGGTCGCTGGCATAGCGGCGGTCCCAGACCGCCGGGGTCTGGGTGGTAGTAACGATGCCCCTCGGGGAGGTGACGGTGACCTCGAACGGCAGGAGCGCCCCGTAGTCCCGGGCCAGGTCCGCGACGGTGCCGGGCTCGAACCAGCGCTCGGCGCCGCGCCGGGGCGTGAGCCGGACCGTGGTTCCCGGCTCCGCACTCTTGTTGCTGTTATCAGAATCGGAGAGGACGCGGACGCCGTACCGCCCGTCGGAGGTGGCGCGCCATTCGACGGCCGACGCGGCCGGGTCCTTCGCCGAGCGGGTGAGGACGGTGATCTCCTCGGCCACGGTGAAGCAGGCCAGCAGCCCGATGCCGAACTGCCCGAGGAACTCCCGGCGGGCGCCCTCCAGGTCGTCCCGCTTTGAGGAGTTCCCGATCGTGGACAGGAACCGGTGGGCCTCGGCCTCGGTCAACCCGATTCCGTGGTCGGTGATCGACAGGCCGGTGTCGTCGAGGACGATCCTGATGGCCGTGTCCGTTCCCGGATCGGCGAGCCGGCGGCGCGCGGTGGTCGCGTCGACCGCGTTCTGCAGCAGTTCGCGGACGTACACCCGCGGGCTGGAGTAAAGGTGGGAGGACAGGAGGTCAACGAGGCCGCGCAGATCTACCTGGAAGGTACGGGAATCAGCGGCCGATTCATCCGGCATGCCCAAGAGGATACCGAGCAGTAACGCAGATCTCACGCAATTTTGTTCGAGCTCCGGTTCTCCCCGCCGCGTGGGCCCGGGGGCGTGCGATCATGGCGCGATGTACCTTCCTGATTTGAACCGGATCCTCACTTCCGGGGCCACCTTCCCCGATGACGACGCCGAGTACGCGCTGGAGTCTCACCCCGCCGGGGACGTGGTGCTGCCTACCGGGCAGGTGGTGGGCTGCGACCCGCTGGCCTTCCCGGACCCCGACCCGTTTACCGTGACCGTCGGGCCCGGCACGTACCCGCTCCGGGTCTGGGTGGCGGTCCTGCAGCAGGACGGCGCCGAATGGGACCGCACCGTCGCCGCGCTGCAGCTGGTAGTCCGCGACGAGCCCGCCGCCCGCTGGGAGCCCGCGCTGGTCAAGGGCCAGGACCCGGCCGAGCTGGAGGACGACGCGTTCTTCGGGTACCCGGTGGACGCCGGCACCGGGACACTGGCCGACGTCGCGGCCATCACGGCGCTCGGCGCCTGGGACTACGAGCAGGTCGAGGCCGCCTTCATCCCGGACCAGGCCCCCGACGCCCCCATCCCCGGCGGGGTCTTCCCGGCCGTCACCGACCAGGCGAGCGGCGCCAACGTCGTGGTGGTCACCTCCGGCCTCGGCGACGGGGCCTACCCCACCTTCATCGGCTACGCCGAATCCGGCGAGGTCACCTCCCTCGTCACCGACTTCCTGGTCGTTCCCGCGGAGTAACGCCGGGCCGGTCCGCGGTCACAGGGCCAGAGTCCGGAGTCTCTCGGCGGCGCCGGGCGAGGCGTCCAGGACGAACGGCCGGCACCCGGGCTCCAGTCCGGAACGTTGCCGCCGAAGTAGATCCACAGCGCCCAGTAGTGCTCGTCCGCGGCTGACCTTCAGTTCGCCCTACTACCGGGTTTGCGGCGCACACGAGATAATCGGGCAACGCCAGCAACCGGGCCCTGAAGGAGAATCCGTCGCCTATGCCGACCGAACTGCAGCGCATGATCCATGCCCAGCCCAGCGTGCTTGAGCAGCTCGCGGGCACCACCGTCGAAGCCGAGGCCGGCACTCTCCGCGGGGCCTCCCGGGTCATGATCGTCGGCACCGGGACGAGTTTCCACGCGGCGGAGCTGGGCGCGTACCTCTTCCGGAGCGGAGGCACGGACGCCATCGCCGTGCCCGCCGCGGAAGCCGCACGCTGGTACCCCCGGCCGCGATCCGGCGCGGCCTACGTGATCATCAGCCACACGGGGGAGACCGCCTACGCTCTCTCGCTGCGAGCCGCGGCACGCGAAGCCGGCCTTCCCCTGGTCACCATCACCGGGCCGGCGTCGGGCTGGGACGAGGCGATCAAGACCCCGGAAAAGGAAACATCCGAGACCTACACCGTGAGCTACCTCGCCGCGCTCGCGATCCTCGGGCTCCTCGCGCACCACGTCGCGGGCACCCCGACCGGCGCCGGGGAACTCCTCCGCACGGCCACGGCCGTCCGCGACGCGATTGCCGATCCAGGAATCTCCGGCATCGCGGTGCCGCCGAGGGCGCTCGCCATCGTCGGCGCCGGCCCCTGGGGGGTCAGCGCCCGGGAGGGAGCGCTCAAGATCAGGGAGTCCGCGCGCATCCTCGCGGAGGGTTTCGACCCCGAACGGCTTCTTCACGGCGCCGCTGTCCCGTACGCCGGGGAGGACGCGCTCATTGCCCTGCAGCCCGGCAGCGACCGGGACGGGCTCACCGGGCAGCTACTCGAGGCCGCGCGCAAGGAGGGGATCACCACGCACCGGCTCGACGACCAGCACGACGACCTTCACCCCTACCTGCGGCAGCTGCCCGTGACCGCGCGCTTGCAGATGCTCGCCTCGCAGTTCACCGGCGTCACGGGCACGAATCCCGACGTCGCGATCACCGGAGCCTGGACCTCAGACCAGCTCTGGGAAAGCGGCGGGCCAACGGCTGGGGGCCGATGACCTGTCACTGCTACAGGCCCATTGACTTGCTGACGATGACCTTCATGACCTCGCTGGTGCCGCCGTAGATGCGGGTGACCCGGGCGTCGGCGTACAGGCGGGCTATCGGGTACTCGGTGATGTAGCCGTAGCCGCCGAACAGCTGCAGGCAGCGGTCGGTGACCCGGGCCTGCATCTCCGACGTCTGCAGTTTCACCATGGCCGCGTCGGCCGGGGTCAGCTCGCCGGCGACCAGTTCCTTGAGCGCCTGGTCCAGCAGGGCCTGGGACGCCTCGACCTCGGTGTGGCAGGCGGCCAGCTCGAACTTGGTGTTCTGGAAGCTGGCGACCGCCTGGCCGAAGACGGTCCGTTCCTTCGTGTACTCGGTGGCGGCGACGACCGCGGCCCGGGCCTGGGCGACCGAGCCGACGGCGATGGTCAGGCGCTCCTGCGGCAGGTTGTGCCCCAGGTAGCCGAACGCCTTGCCTTCCTCCCCCAGCCGGTTGGCCACGGGAACCCGCACGTCGTTGAAGAACAGCTCGGCGGTGTCCTGGACCTTCAGCCCGATCTTGTCGAGCTTCCCGCCCTTGGTGAAGCCGGGCATGCCGTCCTCGACCACCAGGAGGGTCAGGCCCTCTCGCCGGTTCTCCGGCGGCGCGTCGCTGGTCCGGGCGACGACGATCACCAGGTCGGCGAGGTATCCGCCGGTGATGAAGGTCTTCGACCCGTTGAGCACGTACTCGTCGCCGTCGCGCACGGCCCGCGTGGCCATGCCCGCGAGGTCGGACCCGGTGCCGGGCTCGGTCATCGCGACGGCGGTGAGCAGCTCGCCCGCCGCCAGCCTGGGGAACCAGCGTTCCTTCTGCTCCTCGGAGCAGTAGTCCAGGAAGTACGGGAGCCACACGTCGAGCTGGGAGCGCGTGGTGCCCATCGTCACCATGGCGCGGGACGCCTCTTCCTGCAGGATGACGTTGTAGCGGTAGTCCGGATTGCCGCCGCCGCCGAACTTCTCATCGATCGCCATCCCCATGACGCCGATCTCGCCCAGCTTGGTGAAGAACTCCCGGGGGATGTGCCCCAGCTTCTCCCAGTCGCCGTAGTACGGCACGACTTCCTTCGCGACGAAGTCGCGGATCAGTTCCCGGAAGTCTTCCTGCTCAGGAGTGAAAAGGTCCCGCTTCATCCGACTAGTTCTACCAGGGTCGCGTTCGCGGTCCCGCCGCCCTCGCACATGGTCTGCAGGCCGTAGCGCAGGTTGTTGTCGCGCATGTGGTGGACCAGGCGGGTCATCAGGATCGCGCCGGACGCGCCGAGGGGGTGGCCGACCGCGATCGCGCCGCCGAGGGGGTTGAGCTTGGAGTCGGGGGCGCCGATCTCCTTCTGCCAGGCCAGCGGCACCGGCGCGAACGCCTCGTTGACCTCGAAGGCGCCGATTTCGCTGACCGGGACGCCGGACCGCTTCAGGAGCTTCTGGGTCGCCGGGATCGGGCCGAGCAGCATGGTGATCGGGTCCGCGCCGGAGACCGCCCCGGAGTGGTAGCGGACGATCGGCTTCAGCCCCAGCTCGCGAGCCTTGTCCGCGGTCATGACCAGCAGGGCGGCCGCGCCGTCGGAGATCTGGGAGGCGTTCCCGGCGTGGATGACGCCGTCCTCCTTGAACGAGGTCTTGAGCTTGGCCAGCTTCTCGGGGGTGGTGCCGCGGCGCAGGCCCTCGTCGACCGCGAAGTCGCCCACCGGGACGGTCTGGGACGCCAGCGCGCCGGAGTCGATGGCCGCGGCGGCCAGCTCGTGGGACCGCGAGGAGTACTCGTCGAGGCGCTGGCGGTCGAAGCCGTAGCGCTCGGCGATGATCTCCGCGCCGGTGCCCTGGTTGAACTCGAAGTCGTCGTACCGCTTCATGACGTCGGGCCCGTAGGGGAAGCCGTCCATCCGGGTCACGCCGAGCGGAACCCGCGTCATGGTCTCGACGCCGCCGGCCACGGCGATGTCGTAGGCGCCGGAGATGACGCCCGCGGCCGCGAACTCCAGGGCCTGCTGGCTGGAGCCGCAGGCCCGGTTGATGGTGGTACCGGGAACGGTCTCCGGCCAGCCCGCCGCGAGCACCGCGTACCGGCCGATGTTGGAGGACTGGTCGCCGACCTGGCTGACGCAGCCCCAGATCACGTCATCGACGGTCCCGGGATCGATCCCGGTTCGCGACGCGAGTTCCCGCAGCACCAGGCCCGACAGGTCAGCGGCGTGCGACTCGGCGAGCGACCCCTTCCGCTTGCCGATCGGAGTCCGGACGGCCTCGACGATTACCGCTTCCCGCGCCATGGATGAGAACCTTTCGTTACATGGGTGAGAATTTCACTCTCTCACACGCCCGGCGGGCGGCTCACCGTGGAGTTGGTCACACGTGACCTTGGCCCGGATCTCCGTGACGGCGGCGAGAGTGCGCAGGTGGGCGGCGCGGAAGAAGCAGGCCAGAGATCCGGAGAGGGCCAGGCCCGCGGAGAGCAGGTAGGACCCGGCGCTGACGTAGCCGGGGCCGCTCGCGATCTGAACGCCGCCCACGGTCATGACCTCGTTCCCGGCGGGGAAGCTGGTGTCCAGGAACATGTAGGTCGTGAGTCCGCAGAACGCCGCGGGAAGGACCAGGGCCCAGCCCGCCGCGATCCAGGCGCGCGCTCTCATGAGCGGGAGTCCAGGAGGTCGCACAGGTCGTCCAGGACACGGCGGTGCGCGGCCCAGAAGAAGCAGCCGACGGAGCCGAAGAGTGCGGCGACTCCGAGCGCTATGAGCGCGAGCCCGTCCGCGTACCCGGGAACGGGCGGCACGCAGGAGCCCGCCATGCCTCCGGGGCCGGGCGCGGGGCACAGAGCGGGGCTGGTGAGCCAGTTCCAGGAGAAACCCAGGAGCACGAGGGCGAACGCCGCAGCGCCGAGGAGCCAGCCGGCCGCGGTCCAGACACGGGGATGCATGGGCGGGGACATTACAGATCCCCGTCCATGATCACCGGGAAAGAAAGGATTTAGCCGGCCGTCAGGTCGCTGGGGTCTCGCCACCGGGCTTCCCGGGCGGGAGCTGAGACTGGACCTGTGCCACGGCACTGGCCTTCAGCCTGTCGGCCGCGGTGCCGGCCAGGGCCTGCAGGGCGGCCAGGGTGCGGAGGTAGGCGGCCCAGAACCGGGCAACGGCGATAGGGGGATTTACACTAGAAGAGAATGATGTTTCCGAACGAGCGAGGAGGCCCTGTGGGCGCTGCGCCGAGGACGCCGGGGTGGTACGCGGAGCGGACGCCGGGCGCGCCCGCGATCATCATGGGGACGTCCGGGGAGACCGTGACGTACGCGCAGCTCGATGACCGGTCCACCCGGCTCGCCCGGGCCCTGCGGGCGCGCGGCTTCGCCGAGGGCGACACGATCGCCGTCCTCATGGAGAACAACCGGGCCTACCTGGAGATCACCTGGGCCGCCCAGCGCTCCGGCCTGCGGTACACCGCCGTCAACTCCCACCTCAAGCCGTCCGAGGTCCAGTACGTCCTCGACGACAGCGGCGCCACGGCCCTGTTCTCCTCGGCCGCCATGGCCGGCGTCATCGCGGACCTCGACCTGTCGGTCATCGGGACCCTGGTCTGCGCCGACGGCGCCCTCGACGGGTTCGAGTCCTACGACGGCGTCCTGGCCTCCGCCGGGCCCGGCCCCCTCGGCGGCGAGCGCGAGGGCCGGGAGATGCTCTACTCCTCCGGCACGACCGGCCGCCCCAAGGGCGTGCGCAAGCAGCTGCCGGGGACCGCGTTCGGAGACCCGAAGTCGGCGCCCGTCATCGTCGCGGACGGGATCATCCGCTCGGCCGGGGACGGGATCGTCTACCTCAGTCCGGCGCCGCTCTACCATTCCGCGCCGCTGGTGTTCTCGATGTCCCTGCACCGGACCGGGGCGACGGTGGTCGTCATGGAGAAGTTCGATCCCGAACTGTGCCTGCGGATCATCGAGAAGTACCGGGTGACGTACGCGCAGTTCGTGCCGACCATGTTCACGCGGATGCTGCGGCTGCCCGGGGCCGAGCGCGCGAAGTACGACCTGAGCAGCCTGAAGACGGTCACGCACGGCGCCGCCCCGTGCCCGGTCGACATCAAGAAGCAGATGATGGACTGGTGGGGGCCGATCCTCCACGAGTACTACGCGGGCACCGAGGACATCGGCAACACCCACATCGGCCCGGAGGAGTGGCTCGCCCACCCCGGTTCGGTGGGCCGGCCCCAGAGCGAATGCCACATCATCTCACCGAACGGATCCGAGCTTCCTCCCCGCTCCCCCGGCCTGATCTACTTCGCGGGCGGACGGCCGTTCGAGTACCACAATGACCCGGAGAAGACCGCCTCCGTCGTCAACGACCAGGGCTGGCGGACCCTCGGCGACATCGGGTACCTGGACGAGGACGGGTACCTGTACCTCACCGACCGGCAGGCCCACATGATCATCTCCGGCGGGGTGAACATCTACCCGGCCGAGGCCGAGAACGTGCTGGCCGGGCACCCGGCCGTCGCCGACGTGGCGGTCATCGGGGTGCCGGACGCGGAGATGGGCGAGGCGGTCAAGGCGGTCGTGCAGCCGGTCTCGCCCCGCGACGCGGACTCCGACCTCAAGGGCGAACTGCTGGCCTACTGCCGGGAGCGGCTGTCGGCCTACAAGTGCCCGCGCAGCGTGGACTTCACCGACTCCCTCCCCCGCGAGCCCAACGGGAAGCTCTACAAGCGCCTGCTCCGGGAGCGCTACTGGGCCGGTCACGGCGGCTCCCTGGTGATCTAACTAGAACTTGTTCTACCCCCCGGCGAAACCATCGCGAAAGCGATCTCTAGACTGGAGCGCGTGACGGTCCCCGAAGAACTGGCCCTCGCCGCGGAGTTTCCCGCCGCGAGCCGAGAAGAATGGCAGCGCCTGCTCTCTGGCGTGCTGGCCAAGTCCGGCAAGACCCTGGCCGGGCCTGACGCCGAGGCGGCCCTGTCCACCGAAGTCGAGGACGGCCTGACCGTCCGGCCGCTGTACACGGCCGACGACCTGCCCGGACCGGACGCGGGCCTGCCCGGCTTCGCGCCCTTCGCCCGGGGCGGCCGGGCCAGCGGCCGCGAGGTCCCGGGGAACCCGGACTCCGGGTGGGACGTCCGCCAGCATCACGCGCACCCCGACCCGGACCGGACGAACGCCGCCATCCTCGCGGACCTGGACCACGGCGTCACGTCCCTGTGGCTCACCGCCGGAGGGGACGGGCTGCCGGTCACCGCGCTGCCCGCCGCGCTCAAGGGCGTGTACCTGGACCTGGCCGGCGTCAGCCTGGACGCGGGCGCCGAGTTCGCGGCCGCCGCCGAGCAGATGCTCTCCCTGTACTCCCAGGTCCCCGCCTCCGAGGTCACCGGCAACCTGGGCGCCGACCCCCTGGGGCTGCTCGCCCGCACCGGGGATTCCGCCGCCACCGCGGAACACCAGGCCGAGGCCGCGCGCCTGGCCGCCCGCTGCGCCCGGGAGTTCCCCGGCCTGCGCGCCCTCGTCGCCGACGCGCTCCCCTACCACGACGCGGGCGCCTCCGCCGCCGACGAACTCGGCCTCGCCCTGGCCACCGCCGTCGCCTACCTGCGGGCGCTGACCTCGGCCGGGCTGAGCCCCGACGAGGCGGCCGGGCAGATCGAGTTCCGGTACGCGGCCACCGCCGACCAGTTCACCACCATCGCGAAGCTGCGCGCCGCGCGCCTGCTGTGGTCCCGCGTCGCGGAGGTGAGCGGCGTCGGCCCCGCCGGGGCCGCGCAGCGCCAGCACGCGGTGACGTCCTCGGTCATGATGACCGCCCGCGACCCGTGGGTGAACATGCTGCGCACCACGGTCGCCTGCCTGGCCGCCGGGACCGGCGGCGCGGACGCGGTCACCGTGCTGCCCTTCGACTCCGCGCTCGGCCTGCCCGACGACTTCGCCCGCCGGATCGCCCGCAACACCCAGGCGATCCTGCTGGAGGAAAGCAACCTGGCCCGGGTCATCGACCCGGCCGGCGGCTCCTGGTACGTGGAGAGCCTCACCCTCCAGCTGGCGCAGAACGCCTGGGCGTACTTCCAGGACATCGAGCGGGCCGGCGGCCTCGAGGCCGCACTGGGCTCCGGCACGGTCGCGGCGCGCCTGGCCGACGACTGGGAGAAGCGGTCGAAGAACCTGGCCCGCCGCAAGGAGGCGGTCACCGGGGTCAGCGAATTTCCCAACCTGGCGGAGAAGCCCGTCGTCCGCGACCCGGCGCCCGCCCCCGCCGGCGGCGGCCTGCCGCGGGTGCGCCGCGCCGGGGCGTTCGAGGCGCTGCGGACGCGGTCCGACGCGCTGGCCGGGACCGGCGCCCGGCCGAAGGTCGCCCTGGCCGCGCTCGGCTCCCCCGCCGTCTACACCGCCCGGTCCACCTTCGCCGCCAACCTGTTCCAGGCCGGAGGCATCGAGACGCCGCTGGTCGAGGCGGGCGACGGGCCGGACCTGGACGCCCTCGCCGCCGCGTTCAGGGCCAGCGGGGCTTCCGGGGCCTGCCTGTGCTCCAGCGACGCGGTCTACGCCGAGCACGGCGAGGCGGCCGCCGCCGCGCTGAAGGCGGCCGGAGCGCGCCGGGTCGTGCTCGCCGGACGGCCCGGCGACCGGCGCGAGGCCTACGCCAGCGCCGGCGTCGACGACTTCGTCTACGCGGGCTGCGACGCCGTCGCGGCCCTGACGGCCGCAATCGAGGGAGAGGCCCGATGATCCCGGACTTCAGTGAGATCAGCCTCGGCACCGAGGACCGCGCCGGCGCCCCGGTCACGGCCGGCGACTGGGCGGACGCCTGGCGGGAGCAGACCGGCAAGGACGTCGGCGAGGCGGTGTGGCAGACCCCCGAGGGCATCGGCGTCAAACCGCTCTACACCGGGGCCGACCTCGGGGACCTGGACTTCCTGGGTACTTACCCCGGCATCGCCCCGTACCTGCGCGGCCCGTACCCGTCGATGTACGTGAACCAGCCGTGGACGGTGCGGCAGTACGCGGGGTTCTCCACCGCGGAGGAGTCCAACGCCTTCTACCGCCGGAACCTGGCCGCCGGCCAGAAGGGACTGTCGGTCGCGTTCGACCTGGCCACGCACCGCGGCTACGACAGCGACCACCCGCGGGTGACCGGCGACGTCGGCATGGCCGGCGTGGCGATCGACTCGATCTACGACATGCGGCAGCTGTTCGACGGCATCCCGCTGGAGTCGATGTCGGTCTCGATGACCATGAACGGCGCGGTGCTTCCCGTGCTCGCGCTCTACATCGTGGCCGCCGAGGAACAGGGTGTCCCCCCGGAGAAGCTGGCCGGGACCATCCAGAACGACATCCTCAAAGAGTTCATGGTCCGCAACACCTACATCTACCCGCC
>WRBL01000242.1 GCA_009784565.1 Streptosporangiales bacterium
CAGGGCATGGTGAGGTCGGCGTTGGCGTCGACCAGCCAGGTCATGCCCTTCAGCCCGGACAGGTAGGTCAGCGCGGCCTCGACCTCAATGGCGATCAGCGACATGGAGAACAGCCAGCTGACCCAGCCCATGACGAAGCCGCCCAGGCCGCCGAAGGCGTAGTGGGCCAGCCGGTAGATGCCGCCCGCCACCGGGTACGCCGGGGACAGTTCCGCGTAGGACAGGACAATCACCAGGATCATGACCCCGGCGAGCGGCCACGAGATGATGGCCGCGGGGCCCGCTACCTTCGCCGCGTTCAGCGCCCCGAAGAGCCATCCGGAACCGATGACGCTGCCCAGCGCGAAGAAGGTGAGGCCGATGACGCCGACACCGCGCTTAAGCTGCGGCCCCTCGTCACTGGCTATGTTAGCCATCCAGTGTGCCTTTCTATTCTGCTGACCCCGGGTGACCGGCCACGACGTTCCTGTCGCCGCCGGTCAGAGTCACTTTCCGTAGACGTGCCGAGCATCCTAATGCGTTATGTGTTATTCGACAGAATGCAGTGCCGGCTGTTCCCTGATTTCGATCTGATAACCCAGATGCTGGAGATCCAGGATCACAATGTCGTTACGGCCGGGACGCCACAGGGGGGCCGGGGCGTACAGCGTCCGCTGCGGGCCTCCGGCATCGTAACGGCCCAGCAGGAACCCGTTCAACCAGCAGAAACCCCGGCCGTGGCCGGGGAAGGCGAGGAACCCGTCGGCGGGCGTCTCGACGTCCGCTGCCGCGACCGCGAACGTCGGCGTATCCGTGTTCGGCGGTGTGCTCTTCTCAGAGGAAAACGTGAGGCGGCGGGTGAAGTCCGGACTGCCGAGATCGACCGGTATCGACTCCCAGCCGTGGATGAAGCGGGGCCCCAGGCGGATCCCGGCGATGCCCTTGCGTTCGCCGATCCGGTGGCCGAAGTTGACTCGTCCCCGGTTCTCCACGAGAACCTCCAGCCGGGTGGGCTGGCCGCCGGAACTGCCCGGAAGCGGCACCGCCGGATAATCGTCCGCGCCGTCTCCCGCGTCGATCGTGGCGAGCCTCCGGCCGTCGGCGAAGACGATCGCACGGTCGGCCAGGCCCTCGAGGACCAGGTCCCGCCCGTCGGCCGGGACGGTGACGGCGCCCCGGTACAAGATCAGCCCGCTTCCGCTGCCCGCGTCCTCCATCGGCCGCGGCACGGGCGCGCGCACCGGCTTCCCGAACGCTCCCGGCGAGTCCAGCAGCGAAGCCTGGCCGGCCAGGTCCAGGGTCCGGGCGCTCAGCCGCCGGGGCGGGGCGGTCAGGGCCGCGGGGACGTCGGGCACCGGCGCGTATTTCGAGATCACCTCCCGGAATGCCCAGAACTTACCGGTCAGCTCCCCCGCCTCGCCGATCGCGGAGTCGTAGTCGTAGCTGGTGACGGTGGGCTGCAGCCCGTTCTCCCAGTTCGCGCCGGACCACAGGCCGAAGTTGGTGCCGCCGTGCCCCATGTAGAGGTTCACGCTCGCCCCGGCGGCCAGGATCGCGTCCAGTTCGGCCGCGGCGTCGGAGGCGTCCCGGGTGTGGTGCTCCTCGCCCCAGTGGTCGAACCACCCGTTCCAGAACTCCATGCAGAACAGCGGCTCTCCGTGCCTTTGCGCGCGCAGGGCCGCGAACGCCTCGGCGGACCGCGAGCCGAAGTTCACCGTAGCCAGCGTGCCCGGCAGCGACCCGGAGGCCAGGAAGTCGGGGTCCGGGCCGTCGGAGGTGAACAGCGGGACGTCCACGCCCCGCCGGACCAGTCCGTCCCGCAGGTGCCGCAGATACGAGGCGTCCGAGCCGTAGGAGCCGTACTCGTTCTCCACCTGGACCGCGGTCACCGGGCCTCCGCGGGTCGCCTGGTAGGGCGCGACGCGCGGGATGAGCTGGTCGAACCAGTCGTCGACCGCCGCGAGGTACGCGGCGTCGGAGCACCGGAGGCTGGTGATGCCGGGCCCGCCGGCCTCCGGAGAGCGCAGCAGCCAGGCCGGCAGGCCGCCGAAGTCCCATTCGGCGCAGATGTAGGGCCCGGGACGCAGGATCACGCCGAGACCGGCGCCGGCCGCCCGTTCCAGGAAGCGCGGCAGGTCCCGCCAGCCGTCGAAGTCGCACACGCCAGGGTCGGGGGCGTGGAAGTTCCAGGCCACGTAGGTCTCGACCGTGTTCAGCCCCATCGCGGCCAGCCTCGCGAGCCGGTCCTCCCACAGGTCCGGGTGGACCCGGAAGTAATGGACGGCCCCGCTGATCACCCGGTCTGGAAACTCTGTTGTCACACGAGGGCCCTACCCGCTCCGCATGGGGCGAATGTGGCGCGGATCGCACTCCCGGGAGCGAATAAACACCAGCCGGACAACGCTGTCACAGGTGCCCCCGAAACGGTCTAGACCACCGGTCCGGGAGCCCGATGCCACCCCTGACGACACGGCCGCCCAGAAGGAGACCTCATGTTCGCCACTGCCCTCAGCGTCACGGAATGCAACACCAAGCAGGACATGTCCCGCTGGACCCGCGCTCACGCCGACGTCCCTGGCATCAACTGGTCCGTGGTCCCCGGCCCCGGCGGCACCATGATCATCGTGGAGCACGAGGAAGACCGCTGCACCCTCGCCGCCTGATCCTCCCGCTCTCCCCTACTGGCGAGTAGGCTACGCTGCTCCCATGCCCGCCACCATCCCCCGGCTGCCAGCCCTTGATCAGGTCCGCGCCGAACGGCACGCGTTCGTCGACACCGTCGCCAGCCTGCCCGAGGCGGACTTCGAATCCGGCACCACCCTGTGCGAAGGATGGGCGCCGCGTGACGTGCTGGCCCACCTGATCGGCACCGCGCGGATCACGGACTACCTGCGCGCTCCCTGGCGCCTCCACCAGATCAACGAACGGTTCGTCGCCGATGCCCGCCCGAAGTCCCGGGACGAGATGATCGCGGCGGGCCGGAGCTGGGCCGGCCTGGCCGGACGGGCCGACCGGACGATCTCTCCCTTCCTGCTCGGCGACGTCGCGGTGCACCATCAGGACGTCCTGCGCGGCGCGGGACTCACCCGCGTCCTTCCGCGGCACATCGAATCCGCGGTCTTCCACGAAGGCGTCGTGCTTTCCCTCCAGCGCCGGCGGCCAACGCTGCTGCGCTACCGCGTCGAGCCCTCCAACGGCATCGGCGCGCCCCTGGGCCGCGGCCCCCGGGTCCTCGGCCCGGCCGAGGCCCTGGGCATGTGGCTCGCCGGCCGCGACGTCCCGGACGTCACGGTCGAAGCCTGATCACTGCCTCGGGCGCACCCGCAGGCCCTGCATGCCGCCGTCGACCGCCAGGGCCGTTCCGGTGACCGACGACGCGAGCGGGCTGGCCAGGTAGGCGATCCCGGCCGCCACCTCCTCAGCGGTCACCAGCCGCCCCATGGGCTGCCGCGCCTCCAGCGCCGCCCGTTCCGCGACCGGGTCCGGAGCCGCGTCCAGCAGCCGTCCCACCCACGGGGTGTCCGCCGTTCCCGGGCAGACGCAGTTCACCCGGATGCCCTCCGCGACGAAGTCCGCGGCCATCGCCTGGGTAAGCGACAGCACCGCGCCCTTGGTCGCCGAGTACAGCGCCCGCTGCGGCAGTCCGGCGGTGGCCGCGATCGAGCAGGTGTTGACGATCGCCGGATGCGCCGACCGCCGCAGATGGGGCAGGGCGGCCCGGGCCACCCGCACCATGCCGACCACGTTGACGTCGTAGACGTGGTGCCATTCGGAGTCGGGGTTGTCCTCCACGGTCCCGGCCGCGCCGATGCCCGCGTTGTTGACCAGGATGTCGAGGCCGCCGAGCCGTTCGGCCGCCGCGGCCACCGCGGCCCGCACCGCGTCGTCGTCGGTCACGTCGGCGACCAGCCCAGCGAACTCTTCCCCCGGCGCCACGTCGAGCACGGCGACCTTCGCCCCGCGCGCGGCCAGCAGGCGGGCGGCGGCCAGGCCGATCCCGGACCCGCCGCCGGTCACCAGGGCGGAAAGACCATCGAGGTCCGGCATGTTTACCTCCTCCTTCTCAGGCTGCTCCGCCGGCCAGGAATTTCACGAAGGCGGCGGATTCCCGCAGCAGCGCGCCGGGCCAGAAACGCGGAGGCACCGGCGCCCCGATCACGTCACCCTGGATGCCGAGGCGCCGGGCCAGCATCTGGGTTCTGGGTACGTGGAAGACGCTGGTCACGATAACGCAGCGGGCGCCCGGGCTGACCTCGTCCATCAGTTCCCGGGAGAAGCGGAGGTTCTCCTCGGTGTTCCGCGAACGCGGTTCCAGGAGAATGGACGCGGGAGAGACACCATGATCCGTTAGGTAGGCGCGCATGGCTTTGGCCTCGCCTTTTCCCCCTGAAACCACCACGTAGGGCGCGCCGAGCCCGCGGGCCCGGTCCAGCCGGGCCGCCAGTATCGGCGCGGGGGCCCCGTCGGGCCGCAGGCCGGCGCCGAGGACCACCGCGAACTCGCAAACCATCACATCCGATCATACGGAACGGATCATGGTCCTTGTTTCCGCTTCAAACATTGCTGTTACCGTCGTCGGTATGACGACGCGACGTGCGCTGGTGCTGGGCGGCGGCGGGCTGGCGGGCATCGCCTGGATGACCGGGCTGCTGCACGGGCTGGCCGAGACCGGGAACGACATCACCGGCGCGGACCTGGTCATCGGGACCTCCGCCGGGTCCACGGTCGCGGCCCAGCTCACCAGCGGGCTCCCCCTGGCCAGCCTGTACGCGCGCCAGACCGACCCGGCCCTGCAGTCCGCGGAGATAGCACCCGAGATCGACTTCGCGGTGTTCGCCGACGAGATGCGCCGGTTCACCGACGGAGCCGATACCCCGGAGGAGATGCTGCGGGCGGCCGGAGCGTTCGCGCTCGCCGCCCGGACCGTCCCCGAGGGCCGGCGCCGGGAAGTCATCGCCGGCCGGCTGCCCGCCCGCGAGTGGCCCGCGGCCTGGACGCTGCGGATCACCGCCATCGACTGCGCGGACGGATCCCTGCGCGTGTTCGACTCCTCGTCCGGGGTACCCCTCGTGGACGCCGTCGCCGCCAGCTGCGCGGTGCCGGGCGTCTGGCCGCCGGTCACGATCGGCGGACGCCGCTACATGGACGGCGGCGCCCGGTCGTCCGACAACGCCGACCTGGCCTCCGGGGCGGAGCGGATCGTGGTGGTATCGCCGCTCGGCACCAACTCCGAGATGCCCTCGCCGATGCCGCTGCGCGACGTGGTTTCCCGGCTGGAGGCCGACGGCTCGCAGGTCACGGTGATCTCCCCCGATTCCGCCTCGACCGCGGCGTTCGGCGCCAACCCGCTGGATCCCGCCTCCCGGGGACCGTCCGCCGAAGCGGGCTACGAGCAGGGCCGGGCGGGACTGTGAGCTCCGGGACGATGGAAGCGGCGCTGCCGGCGATCGTGGAGGACATCGCCGCGCTGGTGCGGACGGAGTCGCCAACGGATGACCTGGAGGCGGTGGCGAGGTCGGCGGACGTCGTGGCCGGCCTCGGGGAGCGGCGGCTCGGGGCCGCGCCCGAACGGATCACCGTCGACGGCTGCTCGCACCTGCGGTGGGATTTCGGGTCCGGCCCGCGATCGGTGCTGCTGCTCGCCCACCACGACACCGTCTGGCCGCTGGGGTCGCTGGACACCCACCCGTTCTCCGTGTCGGAGAACGGGATCCTGCGCGGGCCGGGATGCTTCGACATGAAGTCGGGACTGGTGCTGGCGTTCCACGCCCTGGCGGCGCTGGGCACACCGGACGGGGTGACACTGCTGGTCACCGGGGACGAGGAGATCGGGTCGCCGACGTCCCGCGCGCTGATCGAGTCCGCGGCGGCCGGCTGCCGGGCCGCCCTCGTCCTGGAGGCGGCCGCGGACGGCGGCGCGCTGAAGACCGCGCGCAAGGGAACGTCGCTGTATACGGTCACGGCGAACGGGAAGGCCGCGCACTCCGGGCTGGAGCCGGAACGGGGCGTCAACGCGACCGTCGAACTCGCACACCAGATCCAGGCCGTCGCCGCGCTGTCCTCGCCGGACACCGGGACCACGGTGACCCCGACCCGGCTGTCCGCCGGGACGACGATCAACACCGTTCCCGCGTCCGGGTCCTTCACCGTGGACGGGCGCATGTGGTCGGTCTCCGAACAGGAGCGGGTCGACGCGGCGATGCGGGCGCTGCAGCCGGCCGTGCCGGGCGCTTCCCTGTCGGTCGCCGGCGGCCCGAACCGGCCCCCGTTCCCCGCCTCCGCGTCGGCGGGCCTGTTCGCCAGGGCCCGGGCCCTGGCGCCGGCCCTGGGACTGGGGACGCTGCCGGAGGCGGCGGTCGGCGGCGCGTCCGACGGGAACTTCACCGCCGGGACCGGCGTCCCCACCCTGGACGGTCTCGGCGCCGTCGGCGGCGGCGCCCACGCCGACTCCGAGCACGTCGTGGTCGCGGAACTCCCCGGCCGCGCGGCCCTGCTCGCCGCCCTCGTCACCGACGTGCTGCGGAACTGAGGGTGAAGGACAAGGCCATTGATAACACCAATATGCATTAATTGAATACGATAATTCACCCAAATAAGACAAATTAGCCGCATAGTGCGCCGAGAATGCGGCATCGATAATTAACTAACCAGCCAGCTCAAGGCACTCACCTATCGGACAGTATTGCATATTCTGAGCGAAGGCCTTAAGATCCCCTCAGGAACCAGGAATTCAAGACATACAGGGGGATCAATGCATAGAATTACGCGTGTTGCGCTTACCGCACTCTTGGCAACTCCGGCACTCATCGCGACACAAACGACTACCGCTTCTGCGGCGACGACCACAGCCTCCTGCTCCGGAAATGGCTGCGACGGCCGGAACCCCAACTCCACCGGATGCTCCGCGACTGCCATTACCGCCGAAGAAGTAGAGGTCGTGGACAGCAGTTCTGGCGCGGACGACGGGGAACTCCAACTCCGCTATTCGACTGCCTGCCGTACCACATGGGCAAGATTCGTGGCCCCTTCAGCACAAATTCTTGTCGCCACTATCAGGGTGGTCAGAAACCACAATCAGCTCGACTTCCAGGCGGATAGCGGCGGCGCGATCTCCTACAGCTCCACACTGGGACAGTACTTCGACTACACCAATATGCTCTACGACGGGAATACCACGTCGGATGCACAGATAAACCTTCTCGGCAGCGACGGTAGCCAGGTAAACGCTATGACCCCTAGCTTCTAATTCCTCCAGTCCCGGGCTTCCGAGTGCGGTACTCGCGCTGGAACGTCACGTTCCGCCTCCGGCGATTCTCCACACGTACGCGTGCTCGTCGTTGCAGCTGACGGCGAAGGATTTTCCGTCCGGGCTGAAGGCGGCCGACGCCGGCTGGGGCTCGGCGTCGGGCATGACCAGGGCGGCGGTCTTCTTCCCGGTCCGGGTGTTCCACAAGTCCATGGTGTCCGGCCGCGCCGGGTCCGTGGCCGCGAGCGTGGCGCCGTCCGGGCTGAGGGCCACCGCGCCGCCGGTCACCGTGGTGGCGGGGCGGGCCGGGGACCGCAGGTCGTAGATGTCGGTGGTGATCCCGTCGCTGGCCACCAGCGTGGTGCCGCCCAGCCCCATCGGAATTCCGGCCTGGTAATCGGGGTTCGCGACCGTCCAGACGGAGCCCATCTTGCGCGGGACGGTCAGGGTCGCCGTGACCGACTGGGAGGCGACGTTCCACACCCGGATCTGGTGCGTGCCGCCCGCGGGGCCGTTGGCGGCGGCCACGGTGGTGGCGTCCGGGCTGACCGCGGTGTCCTCGATCGCGTGCTGACCGGGCCAGGGGAGAGTGCCGATGGAGCTGAGGGACTGCAGGTTCCATATTCCGACGCCGTCGCCGGCCTGGTCGGGGGCGACCAGCGCGAAGTCGCCGACGCTGGCCTCCGGGCTGGCGACCGTGATCTGGCCGGAGGCCTGCTTCCACGCCGTGCGGTACAGCTGGTAGGGACACGGCGAGTTCGGTACGCCCCCGCCGCAGATGCCGCTGGGCCACACGATCACCGACCCGTCCAGGGTGAACCGGGTCGCGTTGCCGGCGTAGTAGTCGCCGCCCAGGGAGACCTTGCTCCGCACTCGTCCGGTCGCGATGTCGTAGGTGAAGACGGAGTCCATCTGGTCGACGGTCTTCAGGGTTCCGTCCGGCCCGAACGCGATCGCCGCCGCCTGCGCGCCGTCCCCCGCCAGCTTCGCGACCAGGCGCGGCCCGGCCGGGCCCTTGGCCGGGGCCGGGCCGAGCACGTGCGGGACCGTGCGGACGCCGACGAGGACGGCCGCCGCCACGACCACCACGGACGCGGAGGCGAAGATGAGCGTCCGGCGGCGTTTCCGGTCGTGACGCCGGGCCCGGCGCGGGGACGGCCCTGGTTCCGGCACCGGCACGGAGCCGACGGACGTTCCCCCTCCCGGGGCCTGGCGCAGGGCCTGGTGCAGCGCGTCGGCGAAGGCGGCGCAGTTGGGGTAGCGGTCGGCTGGGTGCCGGGCCAGCCCGCGGGTGATCACGTCGTCGACCGCGGGAGACAGGTCCGGGCGGTGCGGCATCACCTTCGGCGGCGGCTGGGACATCTGCGCCCACAGCATCGCCTCCACGGAGGCATGCCGGAACGGCAGCGACGCGGTCAGCATCGTGAACGCCACGCACGCCAGGGCGTACTGGTCGCTCTCGCGGCGCGGGGACTGGCCCTCGATCTGCTCGGGCGCCGCGAAACCGGCGGTTCCGACGAACTCCCCGGCCGCCGTCAGCTGCGTCGCCAGCTCGCGCTTCGCGAGGCCGAAGTCCGACAGGTACGGGTGGTCCGGGCGACCCGGCCCGGCGTCGATGAGGATATTGGCGGGCTTCACGTCGCGGTGGATGATGCCCGCCTGGTGGGCCGCGTCGAGCGCCAGCGCGACCGGGGACAGCAGCGGGGCGACCCGGCCCGGGGCGAGCGGACCCTCCCGTTCCACGACCGAGTGCAGGTCCCCGCCGGACACGTGCCGCATCGCCAGGTACAGGACGCCGTCGTCCTCGCCGGCCCCGTAGACCGGGATGATGTGCGGGTGATCGACGACGGACGCGGCCCGGGACTCCCGGATGAACCGCTCCCGGAACTCCTCGTCCAGCGTCAGCGCGGGAGTCAGGACCTTCAGCGCGACCAGCCGGTCGAGCCGCTCATCTCGCGCCCGGAACACGACGGCCATGCCGCCCGCGCCGATCCGGGACTCCAGCCGGTAGCCGCCGACGGTTTCCCCTTCGGCGGGGCCGGTCAGGCGCCTTCCCGGGCGCCGGGTGGGCAGCTCTTCGGCCACGCCCCGCCTCCCCCTGTGCCGTAATTTCCCTCCAATCCTGTCAGGTATCGACATTTCCGGCATTTTTATCGAGCCATGTCGATGCGCCGCGGCCCGGAGCGGTTCCGGTCCGCGGCTGGGCGATCACTGCCGCCGGCTACGTTGCCTGCATGACCGACAGCCACCTGCTCCGACCTCACGCTGAACAGGTCTACGCCGGCGAGCTCGCGGCCCTGGCCAAGCCCGTCCCACCGACAAGGCTCTGGTCCCCTCCCCCGTCATGACCGCGATGCGCGAGGGCCGCGTCGCCCGGGTGGAGGAACTGACGCGTATCCCGTCCGACGTGCAGGACGCCCTGATCACGATCCTGTCCGAGAAGTCCCTCCCGGTCCCGGAGCTGGGCACCGAGGTCCAGGCGGTGAAGGGGTTCACGGTCGTGCTGCCGCTGCCCGCGTCGGAGGAAGACGAGGTCGCGATCGTCTCCCGCCGGGTCGCCGAGCTCGGGGCCTCCCTGGAACTGCCGGAGGTCCCGTCGGCCGCCGAGGAGATCCGGCGCGTCGTCACCGTGTTCCGGGAACTGCGTTCGGGGGTCACGGCCGATCAGCGGACGCGGCTGAAGTCGCCGTCCGGCACGCTGTCGGGTGCTGTCCCTGGCGGCCGATCCCGGCATGGAACCGCCGGTGGCGCTGCTGGCCTACGACCCGGCGAACCCGAAAATCTCCGCGTTCTGGCCGTTCGCGGTGTTTTCACCGGAGTGTCAGGCGCTGACCTGGGCGCTGCGCCACGACGTGCCGGTCCGGTTCTGTGACCTGCCGGCGTCGGTGTTTCTCGCGTCCGCGTCCGCCTCTGCCGAAGATGAGGAGGAGCACGAGGG
>WRBL01000243.1 GCA_009784565.1 Streptosporangiales bacterium
CCTGGTCACCCTGCTGGCCCACGAGGACGGGGACACCCAGCAGGATGCGCACGGGTGGGCGGGCCGCCCGTCGGCGCCGGTGTGGACCGGGACGGGGAACCTCCAGCTTGCCCCGGGCCGGTCGGACCCGCAGGCGACCGGCGGGGGCGGGCACGGGCCGTTCGACCCCGCCGTCACCCCGGCCGGTGACCTGTTCCTGCCGCCGCAGGCCCGGCCCGCCGACGGGATGACCGCCGTGATCCGGGGGCGGACCTGGGTCCTGTCCCAGGTGCGGAACATTCCCGACCCGACCGGCGGCGTGCTGTCGTGCTGGGCGGCGACCGTCACCGAGGACACGGGGGCGGTGGCCGCGGATGCCTGACCGGGACCTGCACATCTCCGACCGGCGCGCCCCGTTCCGCGCCGTCGATCCGGACATCCGGCGGATCGCGGCCGACCTGCGCCGGGACATCGCGGCAGCGACCCCCCGCCGGTCCGGGCGCCTGGCCGCCGGGTGGCAGAGCGTGCGCATCCGGGACGCCCACTACCACGTCCGCAATCCCGTCCCGTACGCGCGGTTCGTGGAGCACGGGACCATCCGCCAGCCCGCCCGGCCCGCCGCCGGTCGGGTCCTGGCCCGGTACCGGGCCAGGTGGGGCCGGTGAATCCCGTGATCCGCCAGCCCGACATCGAGGCATGGGTGTGGGCGAACATCCGGCACCTGCCCGGCACGACCTCGTTCTGCTTCGCCCAGACCCGCCGGTGGCCGGGCTGGGTCGTCGCCGCCCACGTCCAGGTCGATTCCCGGGCGCCGCGCAAGCAGGCCGCCCGGGACGCCGCCGAGGAGGCCCGCATCGTCATCGAGGGCCTGACCGGCGTCTCCTGGCCGGAGGGCGTCGTGTCGCACGTCATCGTCACCGAAGGCCCCCAGTGGGAGCCCGACCCGGACGACGGGCACCCCCGCTACTTCGCGCGCTACGAGCTGCGCGCGCATCCCCGCCGTGGCGTCATCCGCGCTCCCGCGATGGGCGCGGACGACCGGCGCCCGGCGGCACGTGACCCCCTGCCAGCGGGCAGGGCATCAGGGAAGGACACCGTCTCATGACAACGCCGCTCGCGCCGCTGAACCCGGACGAAGTCCAGGTCGGCACCTCCAACGGGCCGGGCATCTACCTCGCGCCAGCCGGGACCCAGGGACCACCCGACACCGTCAGCGAATGGCCGTCGCCGTGGCGGTCGCTGGGCTACCTGTCCGACGACGGCCCCACGATCGCCAGCTCCATCGACACCGAGGACCTGACGCCGTGGCAGTCCCGGACCCCGATCCGGACCATCATCACCGCCCGCGCGATGACGCTGCAGTTCGTGCTGTGGCAGCTCAACGCCGACACCCTGTCGCTGTACTTCGACTCCGACGCCCCGGAACCGGAACCAGACGGGTCACTGCACATGGAAGTGCGGTCGGACTCCCCTCAGCATCTGCACGCGGTCGGGATCGACGCCCGGGACGGGGACCGGGTGTTCCGGCTCGCGTTCCGCCGCGCGTCCCTGTCGGACGCGGGCGACGTCCAGCTTGAGGCCGGGGCCGCCGTCCCCCTGGATGTCACCCTGTCCGCCCTGGACGACGCCGGGGTCCTGGCCGATCTGCTCCTGGGCCCGGCCGTCGATGCCGAGCCGCAGACCGCCGCGCCGCTGACGGCCTCGGCCGCCGCCGCCCGCACCGCCGCCCGCACCGCTGCGGCGACCGCGGGCACGACCGCGGGCGGGGGCGACAAGTGACTGATGCGTTCGACCTCGAAGCGGCGGCGCTCGCGGCGGAAGCGGAAGCAGCGCCCTTTACCTTCACCTACAAGGGTGGCGAGTACACGATCCCGCCCCAGGCCACCTGGCCCGTGGAGGCCCTCAACGACATCGCGCAGGGCCAGTTCAGCGACGGTCTCACCAAGATCATGGGGCAGGCCGACGCCGACAAGCTCCGCGCGGCGGGCCTGACGATGAAGGCGATGGAGATCCTGATCGAGCAGGCAGGCAAGACCCAGGTGGGAACGCCTGACCTCCCAAATTCCGGGCCGCCTGCGCGGCGCGGTTCGACCCGGACGTAGAAGCGGCGCTGCTGGGCGCCTTCGGCGTGGACGTGCTCGATCCGGGGGTGTCCGTGCGGCGGGTGTGGAGCCTGCTCCACCGCCTGCCGCCGGATGCCCGCCGCCCCGGCGAGATCTGGTCCGCCGAAGCGGACATGCTCGCCGCGCTCATCGATCACGTGGCCCAGCTCACCTGGGTCACCCTGCGCGCCAACGGGTCCAAGGCATCCAGGCCCAAGCCCGTGCCCCGGCCCGAGCGGGACCGCCCGGCCAGGGGACGGGCCACCGGGCCGGGACGGCAGCCCAGGCAGAAGCCGCGAGGACAGAAGACCGGCGGATGGGCCGAGGCATTCGGGCTCATCGCGAGTCATGAGGGGGTGAAGGTCCGTGGCGGGTTACAGCTACGCGGGACTGCGCATCCCGGTGCGGGCCGACACCTCCGGCTTCGAGAACGCCGTCAAGCGGTCGGCCGCCAGTGCCGCCGATGCCGCCGGGCGAAGCATCACCAGTGGCCTGTCTAAGGCGTCGGAGTCGGCCGGGCGCGCCATCTCCGCCAACGCGGACAAGGCCGCCCGCAGCGTGGAACGGTCCTTCGGGCAGGCCGGGAAGAACATCGCCCGGTCCCTCGCCGACGCGACCCACACCAGCGGAACCCTGTTCCACAAGGCGCTGTCGGCTGCCCTCGGCGGGGCGGGCCGCCTGATCGGTTCCGCCCTGATGAACACGGTGAAGCCATGGGCGGTGGAGGCGGGCAAGCGGACCGCCGCCCAGATGTTCCTGGAGATGGAGCCCGCGATCCGTCGGGGCGTCGAGCGGGCCGCCGAGCGTCTCGGGAGCCTGGTCACCACCGGGATGCGGGTCGGCGCGGAGCTGGCCCGCGCCCTGGAAGACGCGTTCCTGCGCGTGGCCCGGTTCGCCGGGAACATCTGGCGGCAGGTGCAGGCGGCCGGGTCCGCCGCCACAGGCGGGCTCCGCCGGGCGGTCGATACCGTGGCCGCCGCCTGGTCCGGTCTCACCCGCATCGGGGGCCTGATCGCCCAGGCGCTCGGGCGTGCCTTCACCGCGGTCGTGTCGGCCGCCTCCTCGGCCGCCCGCGCCATCGCCGCCTCGTTCGCCAGCATCCCGGGCCTGGGCGGTCCCATCGTCACCGGCCTGTCCCGGGCCTTCGCCGCCGTCGTCAACTCGGCCGCCGCAGCCGCGCGGGCCGTGTTCGCCGCGTTCCGGTACCTGGGCACCCAGATCGGCATCGTCCTCGGCGGCCCGTTCCGCGCGCTGGGCGAGGTCGCCGGGCGCGCCGCCGCCACCGTTGCCCGGCACTGGGGCGGGCTCGTGTCGGCGGCCCGGACGGTGGCCTCCACCGTCGCCTCCGCGTTCCACGCCGTAGCCTCGGTGATCGCCCGCGTCCTGGGCTCCATCGCGTCGATGACGGGCAAGGCCGCCCGGATCTTCGGCCGGGAGTTCATCGCCGCCGCCGCCGATTCCTCCGACGCCATGAAGGGCATCGCGGACGCCGCCGGGCAGGCATCAGCCGCCGTCCAGACCGCCAGCCGCACCGCAGGGGACTCCGCCGGGGCCGCCGCCACGACGGCGGGCAGGGTCGCGGAGAACGCCGCCAGCACCTTCGCCAACGGGTTCCTCGACGCGGCTAACAGCTCGTCGCGGTCCGTGCTCGGCCTGGTGCCCGCCTTCGACGAGGTAGGCGACGCCGCCGAGCGGTCCGGGGCACGGGCCGCGCACGCCATGGATGCCGTGAAGTCCATCGGCGGGGCGGTCGGGCAGGCCATCGGATCGGCCGCCACCATCGCGGGCGGCGCCATGATCGGCCTGGGCGTGTCGGTCGGGAAAACCGGCGTCGGGTTCAACTCGATGAGCCAATCCGCGCGGGTCGCGTTCCAGACCATGCTGGGATCCCGCGAGGCCGCCGACCAGATGATCAACCGGATCACCGAGTTCGCGAACTCCTCCCCGTTCCCGCGTGAAGCCTTCATCGAGGGAACCCAGCAGATGATCGCGTTCGGCGTTGAGACCGACAAGGCGATCCCCTATCAGTCCGCGCTTCAGGACGCGGTCGCCGCCTCCGGGCGCGGCGCGCAGGACCTCAGGGAACTCACGCTCGTCATGTCGCAGATCCAGGCGGCGGGCAAGATCACCGGCGTTGACCTGATGCAGTTCGGGCAGCGCGGCATCCAGGCCGCCGACCTGATCGGCCAGGCCATGGGCAAGACCGGCGATCAGATCCAGTCCGAGATCACCGCCGGGTCCCTCGACGCGACCGTGGCGCTGGATGCCCTCGCGCAGGGCATGGACACCCGGTTCGGCGGGGCGGCCGCCAACCTCAAGACGACATGGACCGGCGCGCAGGACACCGTACGGGCCGCCATGCGCAACATCGGCGCGGCGATCATGGAGCCGTTCATCAGCCAGGGCGGCGGCGGCCTCGCCGTGGACTGGGCCAACCGGCTGTCGAAGGCCATGAAGGAACTGGTGCCCGTCGTCAAGCCCCTGGCGGCGGCGTTCGCGCGGGCCGTGGCCCCCGCCGTGGAGCGGGTGATCGGGTTCATCGAGCGCCTGGCCAAGGGCATCAAGGACACCCCCGCCGAGACGCTGGAGAAGCGGTTCAAGCAGCTCGGTCCCGTGATCGGGATCGCCGGGGCCGCATTCGCCGTCATGTCCGGGTCCATGCTGTCGGACATCCCCGTCGTCGGAAACCTCCTCGGCGGCCTGACCGGCCCGTTCAAGGCCGTCGGCGGACAGCTCGGCACCGTCGCGATGCAAGCGGGCAAGCAGCTCATGCCCGCCCTGTCGGGCACCATCGGGGAAGTCGGCGGGCTCGGCGGCGCCCTCGGCGGCCTGGCCGCCCCCATCCTCATCGCCGTGGCCGCGTTCGCCGCCCTGATGGCCGCCAGCCCCAAATTCCGCGAGGCGGTCATGGGATTCGTGCGGGCGATATTCTCCGCGCTCAAGCCCGCGTTCAACGCCATCGTCAACGGGCTGAAGCTGATCATCCCGCCCATCTGGGATCTCATCCGGCAGATCGGGGATGCTCTCGCGCCCATCATCGAGCGGCTGATCCCGATCCTCCAGCCCCTCGGCAAGCTCCTCGGGTTCGTCATCACCATGGCGTTCAAGACGCTGGGGTTCTATATCAGGCTGCTGATGCCGGTCCTCACGTGGCTCATCGACGTGATCGGGAAGTCCTTGGTCATCGCCCTGGACTTCGCAGCCGCCGCGATCAACCGGGGCATCGTGATCTTCAACGCGATCAAGAACGCGATCATGACGGTCTGGCACTGGATCGTGGGCGGCTCGCCCGGCCTGGTGCCCGCCTTCCAGTTCCTCGCCACGATCATCAGCTCCACGGTCGGGTTCATCGGCACGATCATCAGTACCGTGTTCGGCGCGATCCGCTGGACGATCCAGGCCGTGTGGACCGCCATCACGACCGGGGCCACCTGGGCATGGAACATGCTCACGTCCATTGTCACGACCGCCGTGAACTGGGTCCGGATGATCATCTCCGCCGGGTGGAACGGGATCGTGGCGGTCACCCGGGCGGTGTGGAACGTCATCGTCCTGGCCGTCCAGGCCGCATGGAACTGGATCCGCGCGGCCGTGTCGGTCGCCGTGAACTTCGTCCGCTGGCTGGTCGTCTCGGCGTGGAACGGGCTCCGGGCCGCCACGGCGGCGGTGTGGAACGGGATCCTGACCGTGATCCGCAACGTGTGGAACTGGATCCGGGCGGCGGTGTCGGCAGCGGTCGGCTGGGTCCGCTGGGCCGTCACCGCCGCCTGGAACGCGATCCGGTCCGCGACCTCGGCCGTCTGGAACGCGATCCTCGGCGTCATCCGGAACGTGTGGAACTGGATCCGCGCCGCCGTGTCGGCGGCCGTGAACTGGATACGCGGATTCATCTCCGGTGCATGGAACGCCATCCGGGCGACTACCGGCGCGATCTGGAACGGGATCCTGTCCGTGATCCGGAACGTGTGGAATGGCATCAGGTCCGCGACCTCGGCCGCCATCAACTGGGTGCGCGGATTCGTGTCCGGCGCGTGGAACTGGCTACGGTCCACCACGGCCAGCGTGTGGAACGCGATCCGGGGCGTCCTGGCCGGGGTGTGGAATGGCATCCGGGGCGTCATCTCCGGGGCGCTCAACTGGATCAGGGGCCTGATCTCCTCGGCATGGAACTGGATCAGGCGTCTCACCAGCTCCCTGTGGAACGCGATCCTCAACGCGATCCGCAACGTGTGGAACAACATCCGCAACGCCGTGCAGTCCGCCGTGACCTGGGTCGGCACCCGGATCAATGCCGCGTGGAACTTCTGCAAGTCCGTCACGACGCAGTTCTGGGGGCAGATCCTCGGCAGCATCCGCAACGTGTGGAACAACATCCGCAACGCGATCGGCAGCGCCGTGGCATGGGTTCAGGGCCGGATGCAGGCGGCGTGGACCGCGATCCGCAACGCGGCCACCAATGCCTGGAACGGCATCCTCAACACCATCAAGAACGTCTGGGAGAAGCTGAAGGAGACCGTCCGCGCCCCGGTCCGCTGGGTCGTCAGGAACGTGATCAACAAGCTGATCAACGGCATCAACACGCTGATCACGAAAATCGGGATGGGCAAGATCGGCACCATCCAGGGATTCCGCAGCGGCGGCCGGGTCCCCGGCGGATGGGGTGGCGGTGACCGCGTGCCGCTGATGGCCGAGCCCGGCGAATGGGTCCTCACCAAGCAGCAGGCCCGGGGCATCGGCTACAACCGGCTCCGGAACCTGCCGCACTACCAGCACGGCGGGCCGGTCGGGTCCGAGCACACCATGGACGCCCACCCCGCGCCGCTGTTCGGCCTGCCCGGCTGGATCAAGGACATCGGCGGCGGCATCGCCCGCGTCACCGGCCTGGACGACCTGTGGAAGGGCGGCAAGGAACTCTTCGATGACGTCGTCGGCATGCTCACGTTCGCCGCCGCCGAGCTGTTCAAGCTCGCGGCCGAACCGCTCAAGAAAGCCGTGAAGCCCTGGGTCAACCACCCGAAGCTGTTCCCCGAGCGGTGGGGCGGCAAGACCATCACCCAGATCATCGACAAGGCCATCGAGTTCATCGCGTCCAAGGCGATGGGAGCCTGCGACGCGGGCGGCCTGGTCGCCCAGGCACTCACCTACGACGGGCACCGCTACATCTGGGGAGGCGCCTCCCAGCCCGAAGGCGGCTGGGACTGCTCGTCGTTCATCAACTTCATCGCCGGGTCGGCCGGACTCCCTCTGCCCGGCGGGTTCAAGGCCCCGTCCCGCGAGCACGGCCCCAACACCACGATGTGGCTCAACTTCGACAAGATGACCAACATCCCCTACGGGCAGATGCAGGCCGGGGACATCGCCGTCAACAACTCCCACATCATCCTCGTGACCGGGCCCGGCGGGAAGGGCTTCGCCGCACGCGGCGCCGACTCCGGGACCGGCCCGCAGAACATCCCCAACGGCAAGTACACGATCCGCCGGTGGAAGGACGGGGCCGGGGCCGCCGCCGGGGGATGCGACCCCTCCGGCGGCAACGCCAACGCCCACCTTCCCCCCGGCGGGGCGGTGCAGCGGTGGACGCCCATGGTGCAGCGGATGGCCGCCATGCACGGCATCCCCTGGACGACCAACGCGTGGCTGAAGCAGATCCAGAGCGAATCCGGCGGCGACCCGAACGCCCGCCAGCGGGTCATGGACGTCAACATGCGCAGCGGCGACCCCGCGATGGGCCTGCTTCAGGTCATCGGCTCGACGTTCAACGCCTACAACACCGGCCCGTTCCGGGGCCGCCCGCGCACCGACCCGCAGGCCAACATCTGGACCGCGATGAACTACGCGATCAAGAAGTACGGCAAGAACCGCATCACGTCCGTGATCGGGCACGGGCACGGGTACGCCCGGGGCGGCATCATCCGCGAACCCGTCGTCGGCTACGGGGTCCGGACCGGGGAACGGTACGAGATCGCGGAACGGGGACCGGAGATGATCACCCCCCTGGCCGGGAGCGCGGACATCACCCGCGGGCTCGGCACGTCCCGGTCCGGGGTCACCGTGAACGTGTACCCGAGGGAAGGCCAGGACGAGAGGGCGATCGCCGCCGCCGTGTCCCGCGAGCTGGCCTGGGCGCAGGCAGGGGGCGCACGGTGACCGAGCCGACAGGCGACCCGCAGCAGGACCCCGGCACGCTGGCCGAGCCCCAGCTGACCCCGGTGCGCCGGTATGACCTGGAGTTCGACCGCCGCTACCTGGCCGACCAGCCGCCGCCCCCGCCGCCGCCCCAGCCCGGGGATCCCGAGTACCGGCCCGCCCTGGTGCCGGTGAGCTGGCACGGGATGGACCTCCAGTTCGACGAAGGCGGCTACGGCGGGGCCGGGGACTGGATGACCGGGATCGTGGAGAACGTCACCGGCTGGTACGCCACCCCCGGCCTGGAAGGCAACAACGCCGACCGCGCGCTGACCGACGGGGCCGTGGCCGGACCCAAGATCATCAGTGCCCGGGAGATCGCGATCGAAGGGGCGGCGGTCGGGCCGCGCGCCCGGCTCATGGCCTTCCGGGACCAGCTCGCCTACCGGGCCTCGACGCGGGAGCCGAAGGAACTCATCATCGGCGATCCGTGGCTCGGGACGGCCCTGTCCGCGATGGTCCGCGCCGACTCCGACAGTTTCCGGCACGCGTTCATCGGCGGGCCGACCGGGTTCCGGTACGAGGTCACCCTCACCGCCCACGATTGGCGCATCTACGAGCAGGAATGGCATCAGGTCGTCCTGACCACGACGACCGCGGGCGATGCCGGGCGTCCCTATGACCGGCTGTTCCATCATCCGCGCGAGGCGGACCCGGTGCCGGATCCGCTCAACGGGTGGCAGTACGAGGATCCGTACCCGGGCCGGTCGGCCGCCTACCTGCGCAACAGCGGGAACGCGCCCGCCCCCGTCTACGCGACCTACGAGGGGGACCTGTCCGAGTCGCATCTGACCGACGAGACCGACACGCTCATCCTGGCATCGCTGGGCCTGGGCGGCGTCACGATCCACGTGGCCACCGAGACGATGACCGCTGAGGCCCCCGGCGGGGCCGCCCGTGCCGAGTGGGTCCTGCCCGGCTCCCGGCCGCTGGTCATCCCCCCGTTCACCACCGCCCGCTGGCACCTGTACGCGCAGGGGTCCGGGCACGTCACCCTGTCCTGGAGGTCCGCGTGGACGTGATGCCCACCCCGCTCCCGGGTCCCGCGCAGATGCCCGGCTATCCGCCGCTACCTGCCCAGTGGACGTTCTGGGCCGACACGATCATCGGACATGAGCCCCTCGGCCACCTCCAGCCGTCGGCGTTCAATGCGAGCCGTCACCTGTCCGGGTTCGGATCGGGCTCGGTCACTCTGCCCGTGACGTCCAGCGCCATGGACCAGGCACGGCTGATGAAGCTGTGGTCCTGGCGGCTGTGGGCATACTACGGGGGCCGCCCGTGGTGGTGCGGCGTCCCCACCGGCATCGCCGACGACTCCGGGCCGACCGCCTCCCTCACGCTGACCGAGCTGCCCGGCTACCTCGAAAAGCGGCAGTTCGATGTTCACCCGTCCCAGCGGTTCGACCAGGTCGAGCAGGTGCAGATCGCCGCCACGCTGGCCGCCCCGGTCACCGACGTCGGGGTCAGCATCATCACCAGCGCCGGGCCGGGCTTCCTCCGCGACCGGACCTATGAGTACCTCGAATCGGACCACCGCGCCCAGCTCCTGAAAAACCTCTCGGAGGTCATCTCCGGACCCCAGTACCGGGCCGAGTACTCGGTCAGCTCCGCCGGGCGCCCGGTGTGCTCGCTGCGGATCGCCTACCCGCGCGTCGGCGGGCCGACCGGACTGGGCGTTTCCGTGCCCGGGTCCGCGACCGGGTTCGACGCCAAGTGGGACGCCGACGAACTCCGCACCCGAACCTTCGCCGTGGGAGAGGTCCCCGAGGACGCACCCGAAGGCACCCCGAAACCGGTCGCGATCAAGGACGTGCCGCAGGCGGGCCTGCCCCGCCTGGACGAGGTAGACGACTACCCCGGCGTCATCCTCCAGTCCACCCTCATCGA
>WRBL01000244.1 GCA_009784565.1 Streptosporangiales bacterium
CAGCTCGCCGGCGAGGGCGAGGTAGGCCCGGGCGGCGGGCCGTCCGGCGACCTGTTCCTCGAGGTCGTCCAGAAGCCGCACGACATCTTCGAACGACAGGGCGACGACCTGCACTGCACGCTCACCATCCCGATGGTGGCAGGCGCGCTCGGCGCGACCGTGTCGGTCGAGTCCCTCGACGGCCCGCACGACGTCGACATCCGGCCCGGCACCCAGTCCGGGCAGGTCATCCCGCTCTACGGGCTCGGCGTGAAGCACCTCAACGGCAACGGCCGCGGCGACCTGATCATTCACGTCACCGTCGAGACCCCCAGCAGGCTGGACGCGGAGCAGGAGAAGCTGCTGCGCGAGCTGGCCAAGATGCGGGGTGAAGAAGCACCCCCTGGAAAGTTCCAGCCGGGGCAGCAGGGTTTTTTTTCACGGCTCCGCGACGCGTTTAACGGGCGTTAGCGGGGTGCTCGACACCGCCGGCCCGCCGGTGTTCCTGGTGCCGCCCGGGTCGGCCGAGCCCGGCGGCACCATCACCCTGGACGGGCCGGAGGGACACCACGCGTCGTCCGTCCGGCGGCTGCGCGCCGGGGAACGGGCCGACGTCTCCGACGGGTCCGGGACCCTCGCCTCCTGCGAGGTCACCGCGGTCGGGACCGGCACGGTGGACCTGCTGGTCCGGTCCGTGACGCCGGTGCCGCCCGCGTCCCCGGCCATCACCGTGGTCCAGGCCCTGCCCAAGGGCGACCGCGGGGAACTCGCCGTGGAGATGATGACCGAGATCGGCGCCGACGCGATCGTGGCCTGGCAGGCCGCCCGCAGCGTCGCCCGCTGGCAGGGCGCCCGGGCGGAGAAATCCCTGGAAAAATGGCGCCGGACTGCCCGCGAAGCGGCCAAGCAGGCCCGCCGTGCCTGGATCCCGCCCGTGACCGGGCCCGCCGGCCTGGACGACGTGCGCGAACTAGTGTCCTCCTCCGACCGCGCCATCGTCCTGGAAGCGGCCGCCGACGCCCCCCTGTCCGGCCTGGACCTGCCCGGCAGCGGCTCGATCGTGCTCGTCGTCGGGCCGGAAGGCGGGCTCACCCCCGACGAGCGCACCGCTCTGGTCGGCGCCGGGGCCACCGAAGCGCGCCTCGGCCCCACCGTCCTGCGCACCTCCACCGCCGGCGCGGCCGCGTCGTCGGTACTCCTCACCCGCTCCGGCCGCTGGTAAGCGCCCTTCCAGGATTCAGGAACCGGCCCGCAGCGACACCAGCGTCGATACCGTCTGCAAGACGGTCGTCAGGGGGCCCGCGGCCGGAGCCGTGGACGGGCCGGGGGAATCACCCGTCGTCCCCTGAGAGGACCCCGGCGTCGAGCTGCTCGATCCGCTATCGCCGGATCCCGTGGTACCTGACCCGGTGGACTCCGATCCGCCCGGGCTGCCGGATCCCGTGGTGCCCGACCCGGTACCGGTACCGGTCTGCCCGCCGCTCGAGCCGGGATCCGACGGCGTCGAATCAGACGGCGGAGGACTGGCGGGGCCGGTCGGCGGAGCCGAGCCGTCCGAGCCGCCGGTCTGCGTCGGCTGCGGGGCCGTCGGGGACGCCGTCGGCTGCGCCGTCGCCGGGGCGGCCGGAACAGCCGCCTGCTCCGGCGCCGGAACACCCGCCTGCGACCCGGGCCGGGCCGGGCACGGCGCCGTCGGCGCGGAAGACAAAATGATCGCCGGAGCCTCGCTCGGGTCCGTGATCCCGGGACGCGGAGGCGCCGCGCCGATCAGGGCCGACTGGGCCGACGGGCTGGGGGCGATCGCGGCGGAGCCCGCCGAAGCGGCCGGGCTGGCCGCGGACCGCGCCGCCGAAGCGGACGCCTGCTTCGAAGACTGGCAGCCCGAGCCGGACTTCGCCCCCGAGGCGATCGCGGGACGGCCCGCCGCCGGGGCACTCATCCCGGGGGCCGTACGCAGGCCCGGAACCGGAGCGGCCGCCGAGGGGCCGCCCCCCGGACGAGCAGGCCCGGTGGCCAGCAAGCCAGAGACCGGAGTGCCGGCCAGCACACTGGAACTGGCCTGCACCAGAGCCTCCCGCAGCGGCCCCACCGAGACGGCTAGGGCCGCGCAGATCACGAGCGTCGCCCCGGTCAGCGCCGGGGTCAGCCGGGGAACCGGCACCCAGGCCGGCCGGGCAAAGCGCACGGGCCTTCGCCGAATCGAGGGCCAGGCCCAGTGACCGCGCCAGCTCCAGCCCCTGACGCGGTCCACCAGCGCGCGAGCCGTGGCCACGACCCACGGCTCCGGCGGGCGGTTACTGATCCGGGCACGGATTTTCTCGAGTCCGTCCAACCCGGGCTCGACCTCATCCGCGGCAGCGAATAGCGCCTGCCGCAAGGCCTGTTCCAGGTCGTCCTCGGGAAAGGTCATGCCGTCACCAGCCCGCCCGCTGCATCATGATGCCTCCTGCTCCAGCATTATCGACTTCAGGGCCGCCATACCGCGCGCCGTGTGACTCTTCACCGCCCCCTTGCTGATGCCCATCGCCTTCGCGATCTCAGCCTCGGAGAAGTCCCCGTAGTAACGGAGAACCAGAGCCTCACGCTGCCGGTCCGGCAGCCTGCGCAGAGCCTCGACGACCTGACCGCGTTCCAGCAGCGTGATCGCGCCGCTTTCCGCGCTCGGCTCGTCGGGCGCCGGCTTCGGCGCGTTCTTGTCGACCACGGTGCGGTGCCGGAGCACCGACCGCGACCCGTTGACGACCGACTGCCGCAGATACGCTAGCGCCTTCTTCGAGTCACGGATCTTCACCCAGGAGCGGTGCATGGAGACAAAGGAATCCTGCACCACTTCCTCGGCGGTCGGTACGTCATGCACGAAGAGGTACGCCAGCCGCACCAGCGACTTGTACTCGGTTCTGTAGATCTCGGACACGGCCCCCCACGTGGTGTCGGGCGCCGCCAGGCGCGCGTCAGGGATGAGCGCGCCTACCGAAATCGTTTCAGCCACGCTCGTAGGACGCGCGCCGGCCATTATTGGTTCACCCGACTCGGTGATGTCGTTGGCGAAGTCGCGGATCGTGTCTTCGAGGACCTTGTCATCGAGTACCGTCTCGACGTCGCCGAGGATGCTGTCTGCCGGGTCGTTGCTGACCATCATGTTGACCACGGACTCACCACCTATGCCCGTGCCGCGTTTTGCGGTGCGAAGCGGAACGGCTCTGTCGCCTGTCCCGCATGGAACGGATACTGCCCAACCCACATTCGGTAACTCCACCCCAGAAACCGTTGAAGGATTGCGGATAGCCAGAGATTATCCGGCGCTATGACCAGCCAACAGGGACCAAGGGCCTCAACCTGGTAACGCCGGTGCCAGGGGTTTTGCTACCAATCGGTAATGGCCTCTGATGTGGGTTTTCTAGCTTTTCCGCTTTCCCTCAAAAAAGGGACCATGGTCTCTTCCTGAATGTTGACTCAAGGTCAACGGGGCGCGGGCTGGGCCGACCCGGGCGGTCCGGCGGCCAGAGCCACTATGATCGTGCTGTGACAGATGCCCGCGGGAGGGTCCCCGGGCCACCGAGAGATGTGAATTGACAGACACCACTCGCAGCGATCTTCCCGAGCCCGGCGGACCTCGGTCGCAGCTTCGGATCGTCATCCCCGAGGGCCACTCGATGGTGGCCCTGCTCGGGACGCGAGACGAGCTTCTGCACGTCGTCGAGCGTGAGTTCGCCGCCGACATCCACGTACGCGGCAACGAGATCACCGTCTCCGGGTCCCCCGACGAGACAGCCCTGGTAGACCGGCTCTTCGCCGAACTCCTCGAACTGCAGCGCTCGGGCACCGACCTGTCGCCGGACGCCGTCGAGCGGGCGGTCTCGATGCTCCGTTCCGGGCAGGGCAGCCCGGCCGACGTGCTGACCCAGGGCATCGTGTCCGCGCGCGGCCGCACCATCCGGCCCAAGACCCTCAACCAGAAGCACTACGTCGACGCGATCGACAAGCACACGATCGTCTTCGGCATCGGCCCGGCCGGCACCGGCAAGACCTACCTCGCCATGGCCAAGGCCGTGAAGGCCCTGCAGGCCAAGGAAGTCAACCGGATCATCCTGACCCGCCCCGCCGTCGAAGCGGGCGAACGCCTCGGCTTCCTCCCCGGCACCCTCTACGAGAAGATCGACCCCTACCTCCGGCCGCTCTACGATGCCTTGCACGACATGGTCGACCCGGAGTCTCTTTCCAAGCTGACGTCCGCAGGTACTATCGAAATAGCGCCTCTAGCATTCATGAGGGGGAGGTCGATGCCTGTCGACACCCCTGTGCTAACTCCGGATGGCTGGCAGTCGATCGGGTCTCTTAAGGTCGGAGACCTGGTGGTTGGCTCGGATGGCAAGCCGACCCCGGTACTGGGTGTCTACCCGCAGGGCGAATTGGACGTCTATAGGGTCACCGCCCAGGACGGAGCTTCGACGCGGGCGTCCGGCGACCACTTGTGGACGGTGCAGACTCGCAGCGACAAACGCTACGGCAGACCGTTCAAGGTCCTGAAGACCACCGACATGATCGGGAAGCTGCGAGTCGCTCACCAGCGTCAGTACGAGCTTCCGATGCACAGCGGTCCGGTCCGCTTCCCGCACCGGCCGATCCCGATGGACGCTTACGCGCTGGGTCTCCTGCTCGGCGACGGAAGCATTACGGATGGTCAAACCCCAACGTTCTCGACTGCTGACTGGGAACTCGCTTATGCGCTGAAGGTGCGCCTGCCGGGGATCGAGCCCGGCCCCCACTCGCATCGTGGGTATCTGCTGAGCCAGCCGCCGTCCCCTTGGGGGACTGTCGCTCTGGAAAAGAACCTTGTGACCAAGTCTGTACGTGGACTTGGCCTGTTGGGAACGAAGTCGTCTACAAAGTTCGTACCCGAGCTTTACCTCCACAACTCGGTCAAGGTCCGGCTGGCCGTCCTGCAGGGGCTGCTGGACACCGACGGCGGTCCCGTTACGCAGAAGGGGCGGACCTGCAGGGTTCAGTACACGACCGTCTCGCCGCGGCTTCGCGACGACGTGATCTTCCTGGTCCGTTCCCTGGGCGGGACCGCATACTCCCGCGTCCGCCGGGCAGAGGGTCGTACGCCGGGCTGCGTCAAGGGGCGCGAGGTGGGCTACAACCACGACGCCTACGTTGTGGACATCCGGCTGCCGGAGGGCATCGAGCCGTTCCTGCTGACCCGGAAGGCCGAGAAATATCACGAGTCCGGGGGCGGCGGGCGGCCGATGCGGTTCATCGACAGCATCGAGCCCGAGGGCCGGGCGGAGTGCGTCTGCATCGCGGTCGCGGCGGAAGACTCGCTCTACACCACCGAGGACTTCCTGCTGACGCACAACACCCTCAACGACTCCTTCATCATCCTGGACGAAGCGCAGAACACGACGCCCGAGCAGATGAAGATGTTCCTGACCCGGCTCGGCTTCGGGTCGAAGATCGTGGTCACCGGGGACGTCACGCAGGTGGACCTGCCCGGCGGCCAGGCCAGCGGCCTGCGGGTGGTGCAGGAAATCCTGGATGACGTCAACGATATTCACTTCGCCACGCTGACCAGCAAGGATGTGGTCCGGCACAAGCTGGTGGGGAAGATCGTGGACGCGTACGCGCGTTATGACGCTTCAGTCCAGCACACGCAGCACGAGCAGGACGGGGCGCGCGGAGCGCGCCCGCAGTCCCGCGGCGGCTCCCGGAGGCCCGCGGGGTCCCGCGCCTCGCGGGACGGCCGTGACGGCAAGGACGCCGGTGACGGGCGCCGTGCCAACTAGTACGCATCGAAACGGGGATGTCCGGTGATCGAAGTCGTCAACGAGTCGGGAGAAGAAGCCGACGAACTGGCGCTTGAGGACGTCGCGAAGTACTCGCTCGCCAAGATGGGGATCCATCCGCTCGCCGAGCTGTCGGTGCTTCTCGTCGACGAGGACGCCATGACGGAGCTCCACGTGAAGTGGATGGACGAGCCCGGTCCGACGGACGTCCTGTCGTTCCCGATGGACGAGCTGCGTCCGCCGGGCCTGTCTGGCGCCACCGCGAGTTCCAACCGCGGCAACGCTGACGACCGGGAGCCGCTTCCGGACCTGCTCGGCGACATCGTGCTGTGCCCGGTGGTCGCGCAGCGGCAGGCCGAGTCGGCCGGGCACTCGCCGCAGGCCGAGATGGAGCTGCTGTGCGTGCACGGCGTCCTGCACCTGCTCGGATATGACCACGCCGAGCCTGACGAGGAGGCCGAGATGTTCGGCCTCCAGGCCGATTTGCTCCGAGACTGGCGAGCGGACACCGCCGACGCCGGCGGGAGAGGACCGGAAGGAAACCAGTGATGGCTCCCGCGGTGTGGCTGCTCGTTGCCGCGGCGGTGCTGTATGTCATCGCGGGCTGGTGCGCGGGCGCGCAGACGGCGATCACCCGGGGCGGCGCCGAGTACGTCAGTTATTCCAGCCTGCTCTCCCTGATCCGGGGGGCCGCCGAGGCCGCGGCGGCCGTCGGGGTCGCGCTCGCGTACACGCACTGGCTGCCGGCGGGCTGGGAGGTGTTCCTGGCCGCGGTCGGGACGCTGCTGGTGGTCCGGTATCTGCTGATCGGCGTGCGGCCGCGGGCGATGACCCGGGAGCGGGCCGCCCGTTCGGCGGCGAGCGCGGCCCGGCTGCTGCGTCCCCTGCACACGGCGCTGGGCCCGCTGCTGCGGCTGCTGGAGTCGGCTTCGGGTGCGCTGCCGCTGGGCGGGGGGCATGATCCGGACGCGCTCCGCGACGACGACGCGGAGCTGCGCGGCCTGGTGCATTACATCGAGGGCCGCCCGGAGATAGAGCCGGGCGAGCAGGAGATGGTCCGCTCGGTGTTCGAGCTGGGGGACACGATCGCCCGCGAGGTGATGGTGCCGCGGCCGGACATCGTGTTCATCGAGCGGGACAAGGCGATCAGCCGGGCGGTGTCGCTGGCCCTGCGCAGCGGGTTCTCCCGGATTCCGGTGGTCGGGGAGAGCACCGACGACGTGGTGGGGATCGCCTACCTGAAGGACATCGTCTCCTGGGAGCACGCCCATCCGGGGGAGTCGGACGGGACGCCGGTCGAGAAGATCATGCGTCCGGCCACGTACGTGCCGGAGAGCAAGCCGGTGGACGAGCTGCTGAGGCAGATGCAGTCGCAGCGGATTCACGTCGCTGTGGTGATCGATGAGTACGGCGGTACCGCGGGCCTGGTGACGATCGAGGACATCCTGGAGGAGATCGTCGGGGAGATCGCCGACGAGTACGACAACGAGCGGGCGCCGGTGGAGCGGCTCGATGACGACCGGGCGCGGGTGACGGCGCGGCTTCCGGTGGCGGAGCTGGCGGACCTGTTCGACGTCACGATCGAGGCCGAGGATGTCGAGACGGTCGGCGGGCTGCTCGCTCACGAGCTGGGCCGGGTGCCGATCGCGGGTTCGGAGGCGGAGACGGCCGGGCTGCGGCTGACCGTGGAGAACCTGGCGGGGCGCCGTAACAAGCTGGGTACGGTCCTGGTCGAGCGCGTGCCCCCCGAAGACGGGGACTGACGGCGGGATCGTAAACTCAGGCCCGTGAGCGAAACGGCACTGGATCCCGAGGACGAGAAGATCATCACGCTGGCCCGTTCGACCCGGGCGCGGGTGGCGGCCTCTGAGGGTGCGGCGGTGCGGGATGAGACCGGCCGGACCTACACGGCCTCGGCGGTGGCGCTGCCGTCGCTGCGGCTGTCCGCGCTGCGGCTGGCGGTCGCGATGGCGGTTTCCAGCGGCGCGGAGAGCCTGGAGGCGGCCGCGCTGGTGAGCGATTCGGAGCCGGATCCCGGTGACCTGGCCGCGGTCCGCGACATCGGGCCGGAGGCCCCGGTTTTCCACGCCGGCCCGGACGGCGTCCTCCGCGAGACCCTGAAGCCGTAGCGTCAGCTGGCGTCGCTCCAGGGGAGCCGGGCCGGCCAGTCCGGGAGCCCGCTGTCCAGGATCTGGGCGACGAGGCCGGGCAGCGCGTCGGGGAGGATCTTTTCGGGGGTTTCGGCGAGTTCCGCGGGTGACCACCACCGGTGGGCGGTGATCAGTGTCCGCTCGTAGTCTTCCTGGCCCTCGGTCCGTATCTCGGGGTCCTCGACTCGCACGCAGTAGAACGAGTCGGCGGCGAGATGCACGGTGCCGCTTCCGGACCGCCATCGCCGGGCGCAGGTCGCGACGACGGGGCCGATGTCGGCTTGATCGATGACGTAGCCGGTTTCCTCGGCTAGTTCGCGTACGGCGGCGGCCGCGGGGGTTTCGCCCCGCTGGATGCCGCCGCCGGGGGTCAGCCAGCAGTCGGTGAACTGGAACAGGAGGGTCCGGCCGTCGGGATCGAGCACGATGAGCCGCGCACTGGGGCGCCAGCGGGGAGCGGAAGGCACGTATGTGAAGTTACTGCCGGGAACGGGACCGGGGAAGAGGCTAATCCGGTGTCCGCATGCGGGAGAATAGACGGATGAGCGAGCCGACCAAAGCCGAGGGCACTGACGTGTTCCGTTCCGGGTTCGCGTGCCTGACGGGGCGCCCGAACGTCGGCAAGTCAACGCTCACCAACGCCCTGGTGGGCGCGAAGGTGGCGATCACCAGTGACCGGCCGCAGACGACCCGGCGGGTGATCCGGGGGGTGGTTCACCGGCCGGACGCGCAGCTGATTCTCGTGGACACGCCGGGCCTGCACCGGCCGCGGACCTTGCTGGGGGAGCGGCTGGACAGCCTGGTCCGCTCGACGCTGACCGAGGTCGACGTGATCGGCTTCTGCGTTCCCGCGCCGGACAAGATCGGTCCCGGGGACCGGTACCTGGCCCGGGAGCTGGCCAGCGTGAAGAACACCCCGGTCGTCGCGATCGTCACCAAGACCGACGAGGCTCCGCCGGAGCGGGTGGCGGAGCAGCTGATGGCGGTCAGCGAGCTGGGCGAGTGGGCGGACGTGGTCCCGGTGTCGTCGGTGGCGGGCTATCAGCTGGACACGGTGGCCGATGTGCTGGTCAGTTACCTGCCCGAGGGGCCGGCCCTGTACCCGGACGGTGAGCTGACCGACGAGCCGGAGCAGGTCATGGTGGCCGAGTTGATCCGGGAGGCCGCCCTGGACGGGGTCCGGGACGAGCTGCCGCACTCGATCGCGGTGGTGGTCGAGGAGATGAAGCCGCGTGAGGGCCGGGATGACCTGACCGACGTGTTCGCGGAACTGTACGTGGAACGGCCCAGCCAGAAGGCGATCGTGATCGGGACCAAGGGCGCGCGCCTGAGGGATGTCGGCACCCGCGCCCGCACGCAGATCGAGGGGCTGCTGGGGACGCGGGTCTACCTGGACCTGCGTGTCAAGATCGCGAAGGACTGGCAGCGTAACCCCAAGCAGCTTCGCCGTCTGGGTTTCTACGACTGACCCGGGCCGGGAACGCGACTGGTTTTTCGTCGGCGAGTCATAACCAGATGGTTAATTCGGTTCAACTTATGCCAATAATTCCGACATAATCGGCGGGGCCCGGTTGCGTGACCGGGCCGGCTGGTTCCTGGGACGGCCCGGTGAGGGCCGGAGGGCGGAAGGGGAAGAGATGCTGATTATCTGGGGATGGCGTGTGTTCTACCACACGATCGCGCAGGGGATGTTCTACTGCCGCAAGTGCGGCGGGGACCGGCCCTACCGTCACCGGGCCGGGCGGCGGTTCATCACGATCTTCTTCATCCCGGTCATCCCGCTGACCAAGGTTGGCGAGCACGTGCAGTGCGACGCCTGCAAGACCCGGTACGTGACCGAGGTGCTGGCCTCGCCCACGTCGGCGTCGATGCAGGCCGCGATCCCGGCCGGGGTGCGGGCGATGTGCGCGGTGATGCTCCGGACCGGAGGCCCGGATAATTCCGCCGCGCGCGGCCGGGCGCTGGACGCGGTGCGGGCCGCGGGCCAGCAGGACTATGACGAGTCCACGCTCGCCGAGGAC
>WRBL01000245.1 GCA_009784565.1 Streptosporangiales bacterium
GACATATCCGATGTGTCCGTTCTTGTCGAACGATGTCAAGCACGTACGGAGGACGATCTGCAAAACCTTCGCTCAAGATGCCAAACAACAAGCTTTCTTCCCCCCGTCACCCCTTGACTGGAAGTTGATTCCATTGCGAAAGTCCGCTCAACCCGCGACGCACGCAAGGCGTCGCAACGCACGCTCTCGGTCCCGGGGGATGTAACCAATGACGAGTCCAAGCCAGGCTGCCGCTGACGGCGACAGCCTCACCCTCGAGCCCGAGGGCATACCCGGCGCACCGGGTGGAAAGGGCACCCCGGATCTCGCCGGACGGACACCGCGCCAGCTGGCATGGCTCCGGTTCAAGCGGGATAAGACGGGCATCGCGTGTGCGATCATCATCGCCTGCTTCGTGCTCATCGCCGTCGCCGCGCCGCTGATCGTCAAGCTCTACGGTCAGAACGCCTATGACTTCTACGGCCAGGACGACGGCCTGCTGAACAGCTACGGCCTGCCGATCGCGCCCAACGGCGGCATCAGCTCCACCCACTGGTTCGGCGTCGAACCGAACCTGGGCCGTGACGTGTTCGCGCTGCTGATCTACGGCATCCGCACCTCGCTGGGCATCGCAGCGGTGGTGACGATCATCTCGGTCGGCACCGGCGTGCTCTTCGGTCTGACGCAGGGCTACATCGGCGGCAAGGTCGACTACTTCATGGGCCGGTTCTCGGACTTCATGCTGTCGTTCCCGTCGCAGCTGTTCTTCATCGCGTTCTCCCCGGTGGCCATCTCGCTGTTCGTGAACGTCGGCGACCAGGAGCCCTGGTGGGTCCGTCCGCTGGTGCTGATCGGCGTGCAGTTCCTGCTCGGCTGGATGAGCATCGGCCGTCTGGTGCGCGCCCAGGTCCTCAGCCTGCGTGAGCGGGAGTTCGTCGAGGCGGCCCGGATCTCGGGCGCGTCCTCGTGGCGGATCATCCGCAAGGAGCTGCTGCCGAACCTGTGGAGCACGATCCTGGTCCAGGCGACCTTGATGCTGCCGGTGTTCGTCACGGCCGAGGCCGGTCTGTCCTTCCTCGGTGTCGGCATCGCCGCGCCGACCCCGGACTGGGGCCTGCTGTTCCAGACCGGCGCAACGTACTACTCCAGCGACATCACCTTCATGTTCTTCCCCGGTATCGCGATGGTGATCTTCGTGGTCGCCTTCAACCTGCTCGGGGACTCGGTCCGGGACGCTCTCGACCCGAAGACCCTCCGCTAGTCCGCTAGCAGCTTCCAGTTACACCAGTTGTCCAGGTCGGCACACCGGCCCCGTCTCCTGCGGGCACGGACGCCGGCATCGGTGGCAGTTCACCAGTGACAGGCAGGATTTCATGAGAAACAGCAAGGTTCGCTTGGCGGCCGCCCTCGTGGCAGCCGGCGCGCTGTCGCTGACCGCCGCGTGCAGCAGCGGTAACGGCGGCGGCGGCGGCAACGGCGGCGGCAAGGGCAACTCGGGGGGCCCCAAGGCGACGGTCCCGAACTACGGCCTCGGCACCGCGGCCGACTCCACCGGCCCGGCTCCGGCCGTTGCCGGTGCGGTCAAGGGCGGCACGGTTCAGGACATGGACCAGGCCGGCTTCGACTACCTGGACCCGGCGCAGCAGTACGTCAGCGACCAGCTGTCGGTCTCGGTCCTCTACGCGCGTACTCTGACCGGGTACAAGATCGACCCGAGCACCGGGAAGACGATCCTCGTCGGCGACATGGCCACCGACACCGGCAAGATGTCGGACAGCGGCAAGACCTGGACGTACACCCTCAAGGACGGCCTGAAGTTCGACGACGGCACGCCGATCACGTCGAAGGACATCAAGTACAGCATCGAGCGCCTGTACGCGGACTTCGAGACCCAGGGTCCGCAGTACGTCCAGGAGTGGCTGTACGGCCCGGACTACCGCAAGCTGTACAAGGGCCCGTACTCCGGCCAGGAGATCCCGGACTCGATCCTCGCCACCCCGGACGAGAAGACGATCGTCTTCCACTTCAAGGACCCGCACGCGGACGCCCCGTACGCGATGGCGATGCCGATCACCGCCCCGGTCGAGAAGTCCAAGGACGACAAGGGTGCGTACAACAACCACCCGGTCTCCTCCGGCCCGTACATGATCTCCTCGTACAAGCCGGGCAAGTCCCTGGTCTTCAAGCGGAACCCGTACTGGGACCCGAAGACCGACCCGATCCGCAACGCGTACCCGGACTCGTGGAACTTCAACCTGGGCATCGGCCAGCCCGGCCTGACCCAGCGGATCATGGCCGGCGCCGGTGACGACAAGAACGCCATCGACCTGTCCGGCGTGGCCGACGTGTCGCAGATGAGCACGCTCGTCAACGACGCGCAGTACAAGTCGCGCACGGTCAACGAGTACCAGCCGTACGTCGAGACCCTCGACATCAACACCAAGCGCATCACCAACCCCAAGGTCCGCCAGGCCATCGCCTACGCCTTCCCGCTGGCGCAGGTGCAGCAGGCGTTCGGTGGCGCGGCGCAGGGCGACCTCGGCACCACGCTGATGAGCCCGACCGTGGGCGGCTGGAAGAAGTTCGACCCGTTCGGCAAGCTCGCCAAGCCGACCGGTGACATCGAGAAGGCCAAGCAGCTGCTGCAGGAGGCCGGCCAGCCGCACCCGAAGCTGGTCTTCCCGTACGCGAACACCCCGCGCTGGACGAACATCTCGCTGACCATCGCGAACGCCCTGCAGAAGGCGGGCTTCGAGGTCGTGCGCAAGCCGATCGACCCGACCTCCTTCTACACGGTCGTCGGCAAGGTCAACAACCAGTACGACATCTACCGCACCGGCTGGGGCGCCGACTGGCCGAACGCCTCCACGGTCATCCCGCCGACCATGGACGGCCGCAACCTGGTCGACGGAACGAACAACTACTCGTTCCTGAACGACCCGCACATCAACTCGGAGATCGACCGCATCAAGCAGATCCCGGACCTGAACCAGCAGGCCGCTGAGTGGGAGAAGCTGTCCGAGTACTCGCTGCAGACCGACACCGCCCAGGTGCCGTTCCTGTACGACAAGTACTTCAACATCTACGGCTCCAACCTCGGTGGGGTCACCTTCAACTCGGTGATCGGCACCATCAACGCCAGCACCGTGTTCGTCAAGCAGTAATTCCCGCACAGGGACGGCCGGCCCCGGCACGCATCGCCGGGGCCGGCCGTCCCGACCCCGGACCGGATGCGCGGCCGTCCGCCTGCCCGCGCCCCACGGAAGAGCCTCACCGATGCTCCGTTTCCTCACACGACGCGTCCTCGGCGCGATCATCATTCTTTTGCTCATCACCATCGTGACGTACTGCCTGTTCTTCGTGTTGCCGGCGGACCCCGCCCGGCTCGCGTGTGGGAAGAACTGCTCGAACCCCGACCTGGTGGCCGCCATCCACCACCGCATGGGCCTGGACCTGCCGATCTATCAGCAGTACTGGGACTACATGAAGGGGATCTTCGTCGGTCGCACCATGCCCGACGGGCAGAACTGCGCGGCCCCCTGCTTCGGGTTCTCCTTCGCCAACGACACGGCGATCTGGCCGCTCCTGAAGGACCGCTACCCGACCACGTTCTCGCTGGCCGTCGGCGGCTCCGCGGCGTTCCTGATCATCGGCGTCGGCCTGGGCATGCTGTCCGCGTGGCAGCAGGGCAAGACGTTCGACCGCGTCGCCAGCTCGGTCTCGCTGATCGGCAACTCGGTCCAGATCTACTTCATCGGCCCGCTGGCCATCGCGCTGTTCGCCGACAACCTCGGCTGGTTCGACCACGGGCACGACCCGACGTGGACGTCCGACCCGATCGGCTCGCTCAACGGCCTGGTGCTGCCCTGCCTGGTGATGTCGGTCATCTTCTGGTCCAACTACAGCCGGCAGACCCGATCCCTGATGGTCGAGCAGCTCTCCGAGGACCACATCCGCACCGCCCGCGCCAAGGGCATGGGCTCGAAGTACGTGTTCTACCGGTACGCGCTGCGCGGCGCCGCCGCGTCGATCATCACCATCTTCGGCATCGACCTCGGCAGCGTCTTCGGCGGCGCGATCATCACCGAGTACACCTTCGGTCTGCACGGCCTCGGTAACCTGGCAGTCAATGCGGTGGGGCAGCGTGACCTGCCGCTGGAGATGGCCGTGATGATCTTCAGCGCCAGCGCCATCGTGATCTTCAACATCGTCGTCGACGCCGCCTACGCCATCATCGACCCGCGGATCCGGCTCTCGTGACCGCGGCAGCAGCCACCCGCCGCGACCAGCGCACCACCCGGTAGGAGAACCCGCCCGTGACCACTCTGACGAAGCCCGAGGCCCAGCCCACGCCTCAGGGATCCGAGCACTTCCTGTCGGTGCGCGACCTGTACGTCCAGTTCGCCACCGAGGACGGCACCGTGAAGGCCGTCGACGGCCTGTCGTTCGACCTCGACCGGGGCCAGACCCTCGGCATCGTGGGCGAGTCCGGCTCCGGCAAGTCGGTCACCAACCTGGCGATCCTCGGCCTGCACAACCCGCGGAACACCACCATCGCCGGCGAGATCTTCCTCGACGGCCAGGAGCTGACCGGCGCTTCCACCAGGACGCTGGAGAAGCTGCGCGGCAAGAAGATGGCGATGGTCTTCCAGGACTCGCTGACCGCCCTGTCGCCGTACTACACGGTCGGCCGGCAGATCGCCGAGCCCTACATGAAGCACACCGGCGCCTCCAAGAAGGAGGCGAAGGCCAGGGCCATCGAGATGCTGGCGCGCGTCGGCATCCCGCAGCCGCAGACCCGGGTGGACGACTACCCGCACCAGTTCTCCGGCGGTATGCGCCAGCGCGCGATGATCGCCATGGCGCTGGTCTGCGACCCGGACCTGGTGATCGCCGACGAGCCGACCACCGCGCTCGACGTCACCGTGCAGGCCCAGATCCTCGACCTGCTCAAGGACCTCCAGCAGGAGATGGGCACGGCGATCATCCTGATCACCCACGACCTGGGCGTGATCGCCAACACCGCCGACGACGTCGTCGTGATGTACGCCGGCCGCGCCGTCGAGCGCGGCACCGTCCGGGACATCCTCAAGACGCCGGAGCACCCCTACGCGTGGGGCCTGCTGGGTTCCATCCCCCGGCTGTCGGCGGACGTCAACGTGCCGCTGGCGCCGATCCCGGGCTCGCCGCCGAGCCTGTTGAACCCGCCCTCGGGCTGCCCCTTCCACACCCGGTGCGCCTTCATGGACACCGTGGGCGGGGACCGCTGCCGCACCGAGCGGCCGCAACTGCCGGACGGGCGCGGGTCCGCGTGCCACCTGACGGCGGACCAGAAGCGTGACATCTTCATCGAGCAGATCCAGCCGCGGCTGCGCTGACCAGGAGTCGAGGGAACAAGCAATGAGTGAACAGCAGACCCTGGACAAGGTCCCGGCTCCGCGCCCCGCGACGGGCGAGCGGCTGCTCGAGGTCACCGGCCTGCAGAAGTACTTCCCGATCCACGGCGGCTTCATCGTGAAGCGCCGGGTCGGGGACGTGCGGGCGGTCGACGGCGTCGACTTCCACATCAACGCAGGCGAGTCGCTCGGCATGGTGGGCGAGTCCGGCTGCGGCAAGTCGACCACCGGCCGGCTGGTGACCCGGCTGCTGGAGCCGACCGGCGGCAGCGTCACGTACGCCGGCCAGGACATCACGCACCGCAACCGCAAGCAGCTGGCGCCGATCCGGTCCGAGATCCAGATGATCTTCCAGGACCCGTACGCGTCGCTGAACCCGCGGCAGACCGTCGGCTCGATCATCTCCGCGCCGATGGAGATCAACGACGTCAACCCGGCCGGCGGCCGGGAACGCCGGGTTCGCGAGCTGCTGGAGATCGTCGGCCTCAACCCGGAGCACTACAACCGCTTCCCGCACGAGTTCTCCGGCGGCCAGCGGCAGCGCATCGGCGTGGCCCGCGCGCTGGCCCTGGAGCCGAAGCTGATCGTCGCGGACGAGCCGGTGTCGGCGCTCGACGTGTCGATCCAGGCGCAGGTCGTCAACCTGCTGCAGAAGGTGCAGAAGGAACTCGGCATCGCGTTCCTGTTCATCGCCCACGACCTGGCGATCGTCCGGCACTTCTCGCAGCGCATCGCGGTGATGTACCTGGGCAAGATCGTCGAGATCGGCGACCGGGACTCGATCTACAACGGCCCCCGGCACCCGTACACCCACGCGCTGCTGAGCGCCGCGCCCGAGGCCGACCCGGACGACGACGGCCGCGAGCGCATCCGGCTGGCCGGCGACGTGCCCTCGCCGATCAACCCGCCGTCCGGCTGCCGCTTCCGCACCCGCTGCTGGAAGGCGCAGGACAAGTGCGCCACCGAGGAGCCGCCGCTGGTGCAGATCAGCGGCAACCGTGAGGGCCACCTGACGGCCTGCCACTTCCCGGAGGAGCCGACCACCGAGGCGCGGGACGAGGACATCGTGCTCGACCCGGCGCTGGCCGCGATCGAGGAGGCGGCGACTGAGGAGGACTGAGTCCTCCACCCATTGACCCGGGCTCAGTCCCGGCCTCCTGCGGAAACGGCCCGTACCCGGACACCCCAGATTCACCCGGGTACGGGCCGTGCCATGTCCGCGGCCGGTCGGAGACGGCCCTCACATGACATCTGTCATGCCGAAGACACGACCGGCGGCACTGCCGCGCGGAGGCCGCGGACGCGACCCTGATGGCATGACCGCACCTGCCGCAAAGACCGGGACCGGGACGCGTCCCAGCGCCACCGGAGAGAACGCCGCCCCGGCGGCGCCCGTCGTCGCCTTCACCGGCGTCGACAAGAGCTTCGGCCCCGTCAAGGCCGTCGCCGACCTGAGCCTGACGTTGTACCCGGGCGAGACCGTCGCGCTGCTCGGCCCGAACGGCGCGGGCAAGTCGACCGCCCTCGACCTGCTGCTGGGGCTGAAGAACCCCGACCACGGCACGGTGCGGGTCTTCGGGCAGACCCCCGCACAGGCCATCGCGGCCGGCCGGGTCGGCGCGATGCTGCAGACCGGCGGCCTGATGGAGGAGGTCACCGTCCGCGAGCTGGTCGGGCTCGCCTGCGACCTGCACCCGCGGCGCTACCCGGTGGCCGACGTCCTGGCCGCGGCCGGCATCTCCGACATCCACGACCGCAAGGTCAACAAGCTCTCCGGCGGCCAGGAGCAGCGGGTGCGGTTCGCGCTGGCGACGGCCGGCGCCAACGACCTCATCGTGCTCGACGAGCCGACCACCGGCATGGACGTCTCCGCCCGCCAGGCGTTCTGGTCCACCATGCGCGCCCAGGTCGACCAGGGCAGGACCGTGCTGTTCGCCACGCACTACCTGGAGGAGGCCGACGCCATCGCCGACCGCGTCCTGGTGCTGCACCAGGGCCGGCTGATCGCCGACGGCACCGCCGCCGAGATCAAGGCCAGGGCCGGCGCCCGCCGGATCACCTTCGACCTGGACGGCGCGATCGACCTGGAGCGGCTCGGCGCGCTGCCGCACCTGGTCGGGCTGGACGTCACCGGCCCCACCGTGCGGATCCGCTCCGACGACGCGGACGCCACCATGCACGCGGTCTACGGCCTGGGCCTGTACCCGCGGAACCTGGAGGTCGCCGGCCTCGGCCTGGAGCAGGCCTTCCTCGCCATCACCGACGCTGCGACCGCCGAGGAGGCGGGGAACCGATGAAGACCCTGGTCAAGCTGGAGATCACCCGCACCCTGCGGAACCGCAAGTTCATGTTCTTCTCGGTGATGTACCCGGCGATCCTGTTCATGATCGTCAGCCTCAGCTTCAAGAAGGACACCGCGGCCGGCACCACCGGGCTGACCGCCGTCGCCTACCTGATGACGGCGATGGCCGCGTTCGGCGCGATGACGGCGGTGCTGATGGGCAACGCCGAGCGGATCGCCCGCGAGCGGGAGAAGGGCTGGGTGCGCCAGCTCCGGCTGACCGCGCTGCCCGGCCGCGGCTACGTCACCGCGAAGATCGCGTCCGCGGCGACCGTCAGCCTCCCGTCCATCGTCATCGTGCTGGTGCTCGGCGCCACCGTGAAGGGCGTCCACCTGGCCGCCTGGCAGTGGATCGGCATCGGCGTGGCCACCTGGGCGGGCAGCCTGGTCTTCGCCGCGCTCGGCGTCGCCATCGGCTACCTCGCCACGGCCGACGCGGCCCGCCCGATCTCGATGATCTTCTACTTCGGCCTGGCGGCGCTGGGCGGCCTGTGGGTGCCGCTCTACACTTTCCCGCACTGGCTGCAGACCACGGCGGGCTATCTGCCCGCGGGACCGTACGCGGCCCTCGGCCGGTCCATCGAGCTGGGCGACGCCCCGCACGCCAAGGACGTCACCGTCCTCGTCGTGTACCTGCTGCTCTTCGCCGGCGCCGCGGCCTGGCTCTACCGCAAGGACACCCGGAAGGCGTGACGACCCGATGAGCTCCGACGAGCGGACCCGGGAGCAGTGGCCACCGTGGCGCACGCAGGTGGAGGCCGCCGACACGACCCCCATCGGCCGCGCGCCGGAGAACCGCCGCCAGGCGCTGGTCAAGCTGGCCTGGGTCGGCATCTGGCTGGTGTACCTCGGAGCCCCGGTGAGCGACCTGGCGCACGGCACCTACGGGGCCCTGGTGACCACGGCCGCCGCGCTGGGGCTGACCGTCTTCGTCGTCTCCTACCTGGCCCTGGTCTTCCTGCGCACCAACACGCGGGAGACGCCCGAACGCTGGGTGTACGCGGTGCTGGCCGGGCAGACCGTGCTGTCCACGCTGCTGGCGGCGACGCTCGGCAAGTCCTGGCTGGTGCTCTTCGTGTACGTGGCGGTGGCCTGCGGGGCGGCCCTGCCGATCCGGCAGGCGCGCTGGGCGCTGCCCGGGGCCACCGCGGTGCTGGCCGTGGTCGGGATCAGCGTGGACCGCAGCGGCGACCTCTACCCGGCGCTGGTGATCCCGTCCCTGCTGGGCGGGTTCGCGATGGTCGGGGTCAAGCGGCTGGTCCGGACGACGCAGGAGCTGCGCGAGGCCCGGGAGACGGTGGCGCACCTGGCCGCCACCGAGGAGCGGCTGCGGCTCGCCCGGGACCTGCACGACCTGCTGGGGCACTCGCTGTCCCTGATCACGCTGAAGAGTGAACTGGCCGGACGGATGCTGCCGGACCGGCCCGGGGACGCGGCCGAGCAGGTCGCCGACATCGAGAAGGTCAGCCGCCAGGCGCTGGTCGACGTCCGCGAGGCGGTCAGCGGCTACCGCAGGCCGACGCTGGCCGCGGAGCTGGCGGGCGCGCAGATCGCGCTGGCCTCGGCCGGCGTCGCCGCCCGGATCCATCCCGACGGCGCCCCGCCGGGGCTCGCCCCGGACGCCGAGGGAGCCCTGGCCTGGGCGCTGCGCGAGGCGGTCACCAACGTGGTCCGGCACAGCGGCGCGAGCACCTGCGTGGTCGCGCTGGCCTCGGAGGACGGCGTGGCCACGCTCACCGTCTCCGACGACGGCCGCGGCCCGGGCGAGGCCCACCAGCCGGGCAACGGCCTCACCGGCCTCACCGAACGGCTCATCCTGGCCGGCGGCACCCTGGACACCGCCCGCTCCGGCGACGGCGGCTTCACCCTCAAGGCTTCCGTCCCGCTGAACGCGGCGCCGGTCGCGGCGGAACGGCACGGCACGGGCGAGTAGCGCGGGCGCGCTGCGCGCGGCGGGACGCGGCGTGGTGCGGGTGGACCGGGTCCCGCGGGCCGGGGCGCGGGCGGGCGCGGCGCGGGCGGGTGGGGCGGGCGCGCGGCGCGCGGCGACGGGCGCGCTGCGGGCGGCGGGCTCCGGCGCGGCGCGCCGCGAACGGGCTCCCGCGGGCCGGGGCGCGGGCGGGCGCGGCGCGGGCGGGTGGCGCACGGGCGGGGAGCGGCGGGTAGTAGGGTCC
>WRBL01000246.1 GCA_009784565.1 Streptosporangiales bacterium
AAGGACTCCTCCCGGTTCCAGCAGGTGAAGGACGCGGCGTCCCGCAAGGACATCGAGCACCGGCCCAGCTGGCGGCAGCTGTTCACGCGCGAGCAGCGGCGGCAGACCCTGGTGACGAGCCTGTTCGGCTTCTGCATCAACGGCGGCATCGGCCTGGTCATCGGCGTCGTCACCACGTACCTCGTCCACGTCGACCACATGTCGATCGGCGACGCGACGTTCCTGTTCGGGCTGAGCAACTGGGTGGCCCTCGGCAGCCAGATCCTCGTCGGCTGGCTAGCCGACTACCTGCCCTCGAAGTGGCTGATGACCGTCTACGCCGTGCTGGCGGCGGGCTCGCTCGCCCTGCTCACGATCCCGGGCCTGACCTTCACCACGGCGGCCGTCAGCCTGGTGGGCTTCGGGTTCTTCGGCAACGGCACCTTCGGCTGCTACACCCGCTACACCACCGAGTCCTACCCGACCGAGCTCCGTGGCACCGGCACCTCGTTCTCCCTCGGCTTCTCGTTCCTGTCGCTGTCCTTCATGCCGATCATCGGCGGTGCCCTCATCGAGTCGGGGACCCCGGCGGTCATCCCGGCCATCTCGGCCGTCCTGGTGCTGGGCGGCGCTGTCGTGATGCTGTTCGGCCGGAAGTACCCGCCCCGTCGCGACCTGGAAGAACTCGCCCCGTCCCGCATCCTGGCCACCGACTGAGAGGACCATCATGGCAGACCTGGAGTACAGCGTCGCCGACGGCGTCGGCACGATCCTGCTGAACCGGCCGCACCGCAAGAACGCGTTCACCCCGGAGATGATCGCCCAGTGGGCCGGAATCCTCCGGCAGGCCCGCACCGACCCGGACGTGCGGGTGATCGTCCTGACCGGCGCGGGCGACGCGTTCTGCTCCGGCGTCGACCTGTCGTCCCAGTCGGGGGAGCGCCCGACCCCGCTGGAGCGCAAGCAGCACCTCATGGACGAGATCCACCAGGTCCCCCTCGCCCTGGAAGACCTGGACAAGCCGGTCATCGCCGCCATCAACGGCGTCGCCGTCGGCGCGGGCATGGGCATGGCCCTGATGTGCGACATGCGGATCATGGCCCGGTCGGCCCGCCTGTCGGAGGGCTACATCCGGGTCGGCCTGGTCCCCGGCGACGGAGACTGCTACTACCTGCCCCGGCTGGTCGGCCCGGCCAAGGCCCTGGAACTGCTGCTGACCGGCGACTTCATCGACGCCGAGGAGGCGGGACGGCTCGGCATCGCCAACCACGTCGTCGACGACGAGGACCTGGCCGGCACCGTGAACGCGCTCGCCCGCAAGCTCGCCGCCGCCCCGCCGGTCGCGGTCCGCACCATCAAGCGCGCCGTCTACCAGTCCGCGCGCAGCGACCTGCGCACCTCCCTTGACCTCATCTCCTCCCACATGGCCGTGGTGACGTCCACCGGCGACTCGGCCGAGGCGCTCGCGGCCTTTCAGGAGAAACGCCCCGGCGTCTACACGGGCCGGTAACAGCAAGAAGCGAAGGAACAGCGACACTCATGACTGACCTCGGCCCGCTCCTGCGCCCCGCCTCCATCGCGCTCATCGGAGCGTCCGCCACCCGCGACATCATCCCCGGCCTGCCGCAGCGGATCCTGGCCCAGCACGGCTACGCCGGCCGGGTCTGCCCCGTGAACCCCAAGTACGACTCGATCGACGGGCTGCCCTGCTACGCCCGCGTCGGCGACGTCCCCGGGCCGGTGGACGTCGCCCTCATCACCGTCAACGCCGCCCGCGTCGCCGCCGTCGTCGACGAGTGCGGCCGCGCCGGCGTGAAGTTCGCCGTGATCATCAGCTCCGGCTTCGCCGAGCAGGCCGACGGCGGCGCGGAGCGCCAGGAGGAACTGCGGGACGTCTGCCGGCGCCACCCCGCCCTGCGCGTGATCGGCCCCAACGCCGAGGGCCACATCAACGTCACCGACTCCATCCCCGTCGGCTTCAGCCCGATGACCAACTACGAGCGCGGCCTGATCCGCCTCGTCGCGGGCGACGTCGCGGTCGTCGCGCACAGCGGCGGCCTGGGGTTCGCCCTGTTCAACGACGGCCTGGCCCGCGGCCTCGGCTTCAGCCACGTCGTCACCACCGGCAACGAGGTCGACCTGGACCTGGCCGACGTCACCGCCCACCTGCTGGAGGAAGAGGACACCAGCGTGATCCTGCTCTTCCTCGAGGGCGTGACCGACCCGGCCCGCCTGACCAAGCTGGGCGAGAGCGCCCGCGCGGCGGGCAAGCACATCGTCGCCGCCAAGGTCGGCGCCACCGAGGCCGGCCGCCGGGCGGCGCTGGCCCACACCGCGCACGACACCGGCGACGCGGCCGCCTACGAGCGGGCCCTGGCCGACGGCGGCATCCACGTCGCCTCCGACCAGGAGGAACTCGTCGACCTGGCGCTGGCGTTCTCCCGGACAAAGCCCCCGGCCGGGCCGAAGGTCGGCATCGTCACCACGTCCGGCGGGTCCGGCACCTGGCTGGCCGACGACATCGTGACGGCCGGCCTGGAACTGCCGGTGCTCAGCGAAGGCCTGCAGGCGAGGATCCGGGAGCGGATCCCGGCCTACGGCTCGCCGGCCAACCCGGTCGACGCCACGGCGCAGGTCCTCAGCCAGGGCGGCACCGGTCCCGTGCTGCGCGCCGTCGCCGACAGCGGCGAGGTCGATGCCCTCGTGCTCATCGCCACCCTGGCCGACGGCAAGCAGGTCGAGCGGGAGCAGGAGACGCTCGCCGAACTGGCGGGCAGGATCCCGCTGGTGGTCTACAGCTACACCCGTCCCGCGCCGCGCAGCGTGGAGCTGATGGAGGCCCTCGGCATCGCCTACTTCACCAGCGGCCGCCGCACCGCCCGCGCCCTGGCCGCGCTCGCCCGGAAATCCTTATCCGGAACGGATCTTTGCTCCCGCGCCGCCCCTAGCGGAATCCTCTGGAAAGTCGGTAAGTTCACTCAAAACGCATGGCGCAGGAGTGATATATGAGTGAAGCGATCCCGGCCGAAGCGACCGCGGCGCCGCCGGAGCGGCTCAACCGCGGGGCGCTGAGGCTGGTCGACATTTCCGCCTCGACGATGGCGAACATCGGCCCGGCCTACAGTTTCTTTTTCGGTTTCGCGGTTATCGTCGCGACGGCGGGCGTCGCCGCCCCGCTGACGCTCGTCCTGGCGGGTATCGCGATCGGGCTGCTGGGCAACACGCTGTCCCAGTTCGCCCGGGTCCATCCGTCGGCCGGCGGGTTCATCTCCTACGTCGGCAAGACGTTCGGCGGGCGGGCCGCGGTGACCACCGCGCTGCTGACCGGTGTCGGGTACATCATCGCGATCTCCTCGGTCCTGGCGGCCTGCGGCGAGTTCGTGACGCTCGTGATCCAGCACTACTTCAACGTCAGCGTGCCGTGGATCATCTTCACGGTGATCCTCACGGCCGCCGCGGTCGTCATGATGATCCGCGGCGTGGGCGTCTCGACGAAGCTGGCCGGGTTCTTCTTCGGCTTCGAGATGCTGGTCATGGTCGTGGTCTCCGTCGTGGTCATCATCAAGAACGGCGGGCACCTGTCCGCCGCGCCGTTCGACCCCAGCAAGATCACGGGCGGCTTCGGCGGCCTGGCCGCCGGGTTCCCGCTGGCCGTCTACCTGTTCGTCGGGTGGGAGAACTCCGCGGCGCTCGCCGAGGAGACCGACAACCCGCGGCGGAACGTGCCGCGGGCCGTCTTCACGTCGGTCACGCTGATGGTGGTCGGCTACCTGCTGTTCGCCTACGCCACCGTCACCGGGTTCGGCTACCACTCCGGCGCGCTCAGCTCCGACACCGATCTCCCGTTCCTGACCGTCTCCGGCAACGTCGCCGGCTGGGTCCTGGTGTGCGCCTACTTCGCGGGCATGACCTCGACGCTCGGCGTGCTGATCGCCGCGGTGAACTCCCAGTGCCGCCTGGTCTTCAACGCCGGCCGGGAGGGCCTGCTGCCGCGCTGGATCGGCAAGGTGCACCCGGTGCGGCGGACGCCGATCAACGCGATCTTGACGTTCGTCGTCGTCGGCGGGGGCATCATCGCGGTGTGGGGCCTGATCCACATCCTGACGGGGACGAGCGGGTCGATGAGCGGGACGAACTTCTTCGGCGAGTCCTCCACGATGGGCACGATCCTGATCCTCGTGGTGTACTTCCTGGCCAACCTGGCGCTGCCGTTCTACTACAGGAAGTACCGGCCGTCGGAGTTCAGCGTCGTCAAGCACGGGATCCTGCCGGTGCTCGGCATGATCGCCATCGCCATCCCGGTGTACTACCTGTGCAAGCCGGGGCAGCCCCAGCCCTTCAACTGGTTCCCCTACCTGGCCCTGGGCGTCATCGTCGTCGCCGTCGTCTACGCGACCGTCCTCAGCCGCCGCGACCCCGGCCTCGGCGAGCGGGTCGGCTCCATCGTCGCCGACGAGTAGCCCTCCGGCCGTCGGCGGCGTCTGCTGACTCCGGCGGCGTAACGAGATCTTGACAACGAGATCCGTAGCAATTTGCCTGTGATTCATGTAACGTCGCCCATTAAATTCACGTTTATGTGCGGATTCAGCAGGAGATCCCGGCCCGGTAGCGGGTCCCGGAGGGCGATAGATGACACAGGCATCAGAGCAGGCCGGCTCCACGTCGGCCACTGAGACGATCCCGGCCATCCAGATGGCCGGGATCGTCAAGGAATTCCATTCCCGCGGCGACGTGGTGCGGGCCGTCGACGGCGTCGACCTGGAGATCGGGTCCGGGGAGTTCTTCTCCCTCCTGGGCCCGTCCGGGTGCGGGAAGACCACCACGATGCGGATGATCGCCGGATTCGAGGAACCGACGCACGGCGAGGTCAGGCTGTACGGCGCCAGCGTCCTCGGCGTCCCGCCCCACAAGCGGGACGTGAACATGGTGTTCCAGTCCTACGCGCTGTTCCCGCACATGAACGTGTTCGAGAACGTCGCGTTCGGGCTGCGCCGCAAGAAGACCGCCAAGGACGAGGTGACCAGGCGGGTCGGCGAGATCATCGAGACCGTCGGCCTGTCCGGCCGGGAGAAGCGCCGGCCGCGGGAGCTGTCCGGCGGCCAGCAGCAGCGGGTCGCCCTGGCCCGGGCCCTGGTGAACCAGCCGCGGGCCCTGCTGCTGGACGAGCCGCTCGGCGCCCTGGACCTCAAGCTCCGCCAGGCCATGGAGGTCGAGCTCAAGCGGATCCAGCGGGAGGTCGGCATCACGTTCATCTACGTGACGCACGACCAGGGCGAGGCGCTGACCATGTCCGACCGGATCGCGGTCATGAACGAGGGCCGGGTCGAGCAGCTCGGTACCCCGCGTGACATCTACGCCCGCCCCGCGACCCGGTTCGTGGCCGGGTTCATCGGCACGTCCAACATTCTGTCCGGCCCGGTCACGTCGGCCGCCGGCGGCAGCGTGGTCATCCTCGACGGCGACGGCCAGCACGTCGAGGCGACGCTGCGCGACGGCCTGTCCCTGTCCGCGGGGGACACCGCCGAGATCACCGTGCGGCCCGAGAAGGTCAGCATCAAGCCGGACGCCGACGGGTGCGCGGGCTGCCGGCTGCGCGGCACCGTCACCGAGGTCGTGTACCTCGGCACCTCCACGAACTACAACGTGGTCACCTCGACCGGCGACGAGATCACGGTCTTCGTGCAGAACTCCGACGACTCCGCCGAACTGGCCGAGCGCGGGGCCGACGTCTGGCTGACCTGGGACCCCCGCCACTCCTACGTGATCGGGGCCCAGTGAGCCGCCCGATGAGCCGCCGGGACCTGTTCCGGCTCGGCGGCGCGGCGGCGGGCGGCCTGGCCCTGTCCGGCTGCGCGATCCCCGGCCTGGCCAAGACCGTCACCCCGGCCCAGACCAGGGCCGAGGCGGCCCGCTTCTGGCCGAAGCAGAAGCCGACCCGGCAGCTGAGCTTCGCGAACTGGGCCAGCTACATCGACCCGAACCACCAGTCGCTGAAGGAGTTCACCAAGGCGACCGGCATCGCGGTGAGCTACTCCGAGGTCATCGAGGACGACAACTCGTTCTACGCCAAGATCGACCCCATCATCCGGTCCGGCCAGGCCACCGGCTACGACATCATGGTGATCACCGACGGGTTCGAGTTCGTCGACCTGGTCGAACTGCAGGAAGTCGTCCCGCTCGACCACGCCATGCTGCCGACGTTCTCCAAGAACGCGATTCCCTCGTTCAAGCGCAGCACCTTCGACCCCGGCAACCTCTACAGCGTTCCGTGGCAGTCCGGAATGACCGGCATCGCGTGGAACACCAAGTACGTGAAGGAGCCGATCACCGGCCTCGACGCCCTGTGGGACCCGAAGTACAAGGGCAAGATCGGGATGATGCAGGACCCCCAGGAACTGGCGAACTTCGGCCTGTTCCGGCTCGGCATCGATCCGGACCACGCCACGGAGGCGGACTGGCGCAAGGCCGCCAACGTGCTCAGCGCCCAGCGCAACGCCGGGTTCGTCCGCCAGTACTACGACCAGTCCTACCTGAACGCGCTCAGCCAGGGCGACGTCTGGATCACGATGGCCTGGTCCGGGGACATCTTCCAGCAGAACCAGTCGACCGGGAACAACGACCTGCAGTTCGTGGTACCCGCCGAGGGCGGCACCATCTGGACCGACAACATGATGATCCCCAAGGGGGCGCAGAACCCGGTCTCCGCGATGAAGCTGATGGACTGGTACTACCGGCCGGACATCGCGGCGATAGTCACCGAGAACGTCCAGTACATCCCCGCGTGCGCGCCGGTCCGCGCGGTGATCGAGCAGGACGCGAAGCGCAAGAAGGGCGCGAACGGCCAGACGCAGGCCACGCTGAAGTCCCTGTCCAGCAGCCCGCTGATCTTCCCCCCGCAGGCGGAACTGCGCCGGACCCGCAACTACATCACGCCGAAGGACCCCAAGACGGCGCAGACGTTCAAGAACATCTTCAACGCGATCACGGAGGTGTGAGCATGCACGGGATCCGTTCCAAGCTCACCCCGTACTACCTCATGCTGCCCGGCGGCCTGTGGCTCGCGATCTTCTTCGCCGTGCCGATCGTCATGATGATCGGCCTGTCCACGATGACCGGGAACGTCATCTCCGGCTTCGGGGAGACCTGGCAGCACTTCGGCAACTACGTACAGGGCTTCACCCAGTACACGCCGGAGTGGATCCGGTCGGCGGAGTACGCCGGCCTCGGCTGCCTGATCTCCATCGTGCTGTCGTACCCGATCGCGTACTGGATCGCGTTCTACGGCGGGTCCCGGAAGTCCACGTACCTGTTCCTGCTGCTGCTGCCGTTCTTCGTCTCGTTCGTCCTGCGGACGATCGCGTGGAACTACATCCTCGGCGACCAGGGCCTGATCCTCGGCCCGCTCAAGCACTGGGGACTGATCGCCCCGGGCTTCCGCGTCCTGGCCACCGGCTCCGCGGTCATCATCGGCATCGTCTACAACTACCTGCCCTTCATGATCCTGCCGATCTACGTCGCGCTCGAGCGGGTCGACCCGACGGTCATCGAGGCGGGCCGCGATCTCTACGCCGGTTCCGCGACGGTCTTCAGGAAGGTGGTGCTGCCGCTGTCGCTGCCCGGCGTGTTCGCCGGCGTGCTGCTCAACTTCGTGCCGGCCGCCTCGGACTACGTGAACGCCTCGGTGCTGGGCGGAACGGGGAACACCATGATCGGAAACATCATCTACGACCAGTACTTCGTCGTGCAGAACTATCCGGTGCAGGCCTCCCTGTCGTTCTCGCTGATGGGGATCCTGCTGATCGGGATCTTCCTCTACGCCCGGGCCCTGGGCACCGAGGAAGTCCTGGAAGCGGCGGCGGCGATATGAGCGCCCCCACCATCTCCCCGGCCCCGGCCCCGGCCGCGTCCGGTTCCGCCCGCCCGAAGGCCCGGAAGCCCAAGAAGACCGGTGAGCGGCTGCTGCACTGGTTCACCTGGCTGATCATCATCTGGCTGGCGCTGCCGATCGCCGTGGTCATCGCGTTCAGCTTCAACAACCCGCACGGCCGGTTCAACTACTCCTGGACCGGGTTCACCCTCAAGTACTGGGGACCGAAGCTGTTCGCGATCCCCAACCTGACCACGGCGATGGAACACTCCCTCCTGGTGGCCGTCGTCGCGACGGCCGGGGCGACGATCCTGGGCACGCTGGCCGGCCTGGCCCTGGGCAAGTACAAGTTCCGCGGCCAGGGCGTGACCAACCTGGTCCAGTTCGCCTGCATCTCCGCCCCCGAAGTCGTCCTGGGATCCTCCCTGGCGACGTTCTTCCTGCAAGTGCGGATCCAGGAAGGCGCGCTCACCGTCATCGCGGCGCACATCATGTTCTGCGTGTCGTTCGTCGCGATCACCGTGCGAGCGCGGGTGGTCGGCCTCGACCCCTCGGTGGAGGAAGCCGCCAGGGACCTCGGCGCCTCGCCGTGGGAAACGTTCCGGCTGGTCACCCTGCCCATGATCATGCCGGGCGTGATCGCCGGGGCGATGCTCGCGTTCGCGCTGTCGATCGACGACTTCATCACCACCGAGTTCACCTCCGGGTCGTTCATGACGTACCCGCTGTGGATCTGGTCGGTCAGCCGCCAGGGCCTGCCGCCGCAGGTGAACGTGATGGGCTCGATCGTCTTCGCGGTCGGCGTCCTGTTCGCCATCGCCAACTCGGTGATCTCCCGCAGGCGGGCCGCCTGATGCCGGTCGCCGCCAGCGACCTGCCCTGCTGGCAGGAGACCCCGGCCGACCTTCCCGCCGCGACCGCCGCGGTCAAGAACGCCATCCGCGAGCGCATCGAGCGTTCAGGGCGCGACGTCGAAGCCGTCTACGCCGCCGCCGAGCGTCGCGTCGCCGACCGGGTAGCGGAGATCGAGGACGAACTCGCCCGCGGCCAGGAGCCCTGGCCCGAGATCGACTACGCCGACATCGCCAGCGGCGCCGTCACGCCGGCGCAGCTGACCAGGCTCCGGCAGCGCGGCTGCCTGGTGGTCCGCGGACACTTCGACCGGGACCAGGCCCTGGCCTGGGACGACAGCGTCCTGGACTACGTCGAGCGGAACCGGTTCTTCGGGACCTACGCCGGTCCCGGCGACGACTTCTTCGCCAGCGTCGGGTCCCGGCCCGAGATCTATCCCGTCTACTGGTCGGACGCGCAGATGCGGGCGCGCCAGAGCGACCGCATGGCGCGCGTGCAGTCGCTGCTCAACGCGCTGTGGAAACACGAATCCGGCGGCACGCGCTGGTTCGAGCCGGACCGCCACGCGATCTACCCCGACCGCATCCGCCGCCGGCCGCCCGGCACGGACTCCGGCGGCCTGGGCACCCACCTGGACCCCGGCACCCTCGACCTCTGGATGACCCGGGAGAACCAGCGGGCCTTCCGCCACCTGTTCGACGGCAGCGTCGAGGACTACGACCCCTGGGACGCCGCCCACCGCACCTCCGGCCCGCAGTACCCCGGCACCACGATGTGCTCGGCGTTCCGCACGTTCCAGGGCTGGACCGCGCTGTCGGACATGGACCGCGACCAGGGCGTGCTGCACACGGTGCCCGTCCCCGAGACCATGGCCCTGCTCCTGCTCCGCCCCCTGCTGCGCGACGTCGCCGACGACGACATGTGCGGGGTGACGGTCAACCAGGTCTTCCCCGCGAGCGAACGCTGGCACGGGCTGCCGCTGCGGGCCCTCGCGGGCATCCCCGACATCAAGGCGGGCGACTCCGTCTGGTGGCACTGCGACATGATCCACAGCGTCGCCCCCGTCCGCGGCCAGCGCGGCTGGGGCAACGTCATGTACATCCCGGCCGC
>WRBL01000247.1 GCA_009784565.1 Streptosporangiales bacterium
CGTGGCTTCGGTGATCGCGTCCCCGGACCTCCTGGAGCCGCTGCGCCCGGACAAGCTCGTCCCGTCCCCGGACGACGTCCCCGACCGGTTCGAGCTCGGCACCCTGCCCTTCGCCGACCTCGCGGGCGTGACGGCCGCGGTCGAGCACCTTTCAAGCCTTGCATCCCCAACGGATAGTGCTTCCAGCCGGCGCACCCGCCTTCTGGCCTCGATGGAAGAGGCGGAGTCCTATGAGCTCGGTTTGTTCGAGCGGATGCTGGACGGCCTGGCCGCGATGAGCCACGTCACCCTGTACGGGAAGGCCGCCCGCCGCACCCCGACCGCGTACTTCACCGTGTCCGGCAAGACCCCCGCCGAAGCGGCGTCGGCTCTCGCCGCCCGGGGCGTGAACGTCTGGAACGGCCACAACTACGCCTACGAACTGGTCAAGTCCCTCGGCCTGCTGTCCTCCGGCGGCGCCGTCCGCGCGGGCCTGGTCCACTACAACGACGACTCCGACGTCGAACGGCTCCCGTCCGCCGTCGCGGACCTGGCGTAGCGCGTATGCTAGCGGCGTGAGCGCGATCGCGTCGGTCTGGCAGGTGCTGGGGCACCTGATGGCGGTTCTGGTGCTGGCGGACGATCCGCGGCACGCCGCCGTGCTGGCCGTCGCCGTGCTGAGCGCGGCCCTGATCGGATGCCTCGCCGGTGCCGCCTGGTGCGGCCGCGAGACCGCCGCGCTCCCGGTGTCCCGTCGCGTGGCCGCGCTGCGGGACAAGTCCTGGCGGGTCGCGTTCCTGCGGCTGCGCGATCCGGACGCGCGCGGACGGGCCCGGCCCAGAGCGCCCTCGGCGGCCCCGGCGGCCGCCTGACGCTTGCGTGCCGTGCGGTCTCGCACGGGGCGGCCGTCTCCAGCGATCCATCCGATTCCAGCTGGAAGGCCCGTACGCCCATGTCCGCTCTGCTTGGCGTCCCCGAGGACGCCGTGTACCACCTTGTCCTCGCCCTGACCTCCGTCTTCACCCCCGTCCTCGGCGCCCTGGCCGCGGTGGCCGGCATTATTGTCCTCACCGTCGCGGTCCGGCTGCTGGTGGCGCCGCTCACTTTCCGGGCGCTGCGCGCTCAGGCTGACCAGGCCCGGCTCGCGCCGCGGGTCGCCGAACTGCGGCGGCGTTTCAAGAAGCAGCCCGAGCGGCTGCAGCGTGAACTGACCGCCCTCTACCGGAGCGAGGGCGTCAGCCTGCTGGCCGGGATCTGGCCGATGCTGGTGCAGTGGCCCGCCTTCAGCGTGCTGTACCTGCTGTTCCGGTCGGCGAAGGTCGCCGGCGGGCCGAACCTGCTGCTGGCCCACCAGGTCTTCGGTGTCCCGCTGGGCAGCTACCTGCTCTCCGGCGTCGGCATCGTCGGCGCGCACGATGCCGTGTTCCTCGGAGGATTCGCGCTCCTCGCGGCCGCCTGCTGGCTGTCGGCCCGGATCGCCCGCCGGGTGATGCCGCCCGCCTCCGGCACGGAGGTCCCGGCGCTCGGGTTCCTGCCGAAGGTGCTGCCGTACATCACCGTGGCCGTCGCGGCGTTCGCGCCGCTCGCCGCCTGTGTCTACCTGATCACGACCGTCACGTGGAGCAGCGCCGAACGGGAGCTGTTCCGGAGAAGGGCCGCGGCCTGGGCGGCGCCTCGCCTCTAAAACAAGGGTCTTTCGAAGAAGTCGGTGGCGAAGGGGTTGTCGTTGTAGCGGGCGACGCGCTGGTAGCCGGCGCGTTCGTACATGGCGATGGCCTCGGCCAGGGTCTCGTTCGTGTCCAGGCGCAGCGTGTGGTGGCCGAGCGCGGCCGCCCGCTTCTCCAGGTCGCGCAGGACCCGGGAGCCGAGGCCGGCGCCGCGCCAGGTCTCGTCGACCCACATCCGCTTGATCTCCCCGATACCGGGGGCGATGGTCTGCAGGCCACCGCAGGCGACCGGCTCGCCGTCGCTGACCGCCACGATGAACGCGCCGTCCGGCGGGCAGAGCATGGCGGCGTCCTTGATGTCCTCGCCGGAGGAGTCGAAGCCGAACCTGCGGTGCATCTCGTCGAAGTACCGCTGGACCGCGGCCCGGGCCTCGGGCTCGGCCGGGTCGGTCTCGGCCAGGGTGACGGTCGCTGCCCGGACCAGCAGGTCGGCCTCGGCCAGCGCGGCGGTGAGCCGGGTCCGCTGGCGCGGGGTCAGGGGATCGATCAGGGTCCGCGCCCGCTCCTCGGAACGGGCCTCCAGTTCGTTCCAGCGCTCGCGGCCCCGGCCGGTCAGGGTGGCCACGCGCCGGCGCCGGTCGGCCGGGTCGGGGGCGACCGTGACCAGGCCGTCGGACTCCAGGCGGCGCAGGAGCCGGCTCAGGTAGCCGGAATCCAGGCCCAGCCGGGCCCGCAGGTCCCGCACCGTCCCGGGCCTGGAACCGATCTCGAACATGAGCCGGATCGCGGGCAGCGGAAGCCCCATGCCCAGGAACGAATCCTCCAGGGCCCCGATGCGCTGCGTGTAGGCCCGGTTGAACCGCCGGACCGTCGCGGTCTGCTGTTCGGCTGTCATTTCTCTGACCATAGTCAGAGATTATCGCAGTCGCCGGAATTCTGGACGACGGGGGTTCGCGGCCACTAAGTTACCTTCGGGTAACCCATCGCCCGGACCCGGAGGAGAAGTCCCGGACCGTTCGGGGAAAATGGGTGTGATTGCAATCAAGGACCTATTAGGAGGCACCCGGTGCGACGGGCGATCTACGACGAGAGCCACGAGGACTTCCGCGCGATGGTGCGCGACTTCATCGCCAAGGAGGTCGTTCCGGTCTTCCACGACTGGGAGAAGCAGGGGCACCCGCCGCGCGACTTCTACCGTCGCCTCGGGGAGATCGGCGTTCTCGGAGTTCAGGTGCCGGAGGAGTTCGGCGGCGGCGGCGAGAAGAGCCTGAAGTACAGCGCCATCGTCATCGAGGAGACGACCCGGGCGGGCGTCAGCTTCGGCGGCGAGGGCGTCCACGGCAACCTGGTGCTGCCGTACCTGATGGCCTACGCCACCGACGAGCAGAAGAAGCGCTGGCTGCCCGGCTTCGCGTCCGGCGACATCATGACCGCCATCGCGATGACCGAGCCCGGCACCGGCTCGGACCTGGCGAACATCGCCACCAAGGCGGTCAAGTCCGAGGACGGCAAGCACTACATCCTCAACGGCGCCAAGACCTTCATCACCGGCGGCGCCCTGGCCGACCTGATCCTGGTCGTGGCCCGCACCAGCCCGTACAACCCCGAGGACCGCCGGGGCGGCCTGTCGATCCTGTGCGTCGACACCCACGTGGAGGGCTTCTCGGTCGGCAAGAAGCTGGAGAAGATCGGCCTGAAGGCCTCCGACACCGCCGAGCTCGCGTTCAACGACGTGAAGGTCCCGGTGGAGAACCTGCTGGGCGAGGAGGGCAAGGGCTTCTACTACCTCGGCCACAACCTGCCGCAGGAGCGGCTGTCCATCGCGCTCGGCGCGGCCGCCGCGGCCGAGGCGGCGGTCGAGCAGGCCATCGCCTACACCAAGGAGCGCACCATCTTCGGCAAGCCGGTGGCGTCGTTCCAGAACAGCAAGTTCGTGCTGGCCGAGTGCGACACGGAGGCCAAGGCGGCGCGCATGTACGCCGACAACGCCCTCGAGCTCCTGGACAAGGGCGAGCTGTCGGTGGCGGAGGCGGCCCGGGCCAAGCTGTTCACCACCGAGGTGGCCAGCCGGGTCATCGACAAGTGCCTCCAGCTGCACGGCGGTTACGGCTACATCACCGAGTACCCGATCGCCCGGCTGTACGCCGACACCCGCGTGTTCCGCATCTACGGCGGCACCAGCGAGGTCATGAAGACGATCATCAGCAAGGACATCGGCCTGTAGCAGGCTCCCGGGAGTACACAGGCGGGGCCTGACGGCCGGATCGCCCGGCGATCTTTGCGCCGGGCCCCGCCTGCCCGTTGAATGGACGGAGCACACTTCACAGGAGAGGGACCTGCCATGGGCATGCTCGACGGGCAAACCGCCGTCGTTACCGGAGGCGCACGGGGAATCGGCTTCGCCATCGCGCAGAAGTTCGCCGCCGAGGGCGCGAAGATCGTGATCGGGGACCTTGACCAGGCCGCGACCGAGGCGGCCGCGAAGGAGCTCGGCGGGACCGCGGTGGTCTGCGACGTCACCGTCCAGGACCAGGTCGACGCCCTGCTTTCGCGCGCGGTGGACACCTGCGGGTCCCTCGACATCCTGGTCAACAACGCGGGCATTACCCGCGACGCCACCATGCGGACCATGACCGAGGAGCAGTTCGACCAGGTTATCGCCGTGCACCTGAAGGGCTGCTGGAACGGCACCAAGCTGGCGTCTTTGATCATGCGATCGCAGAAGCGCGGCTCGATCGTCAACATCTCCTCGATCTCCGGCAAGACCGGCATGATCGGCCAGACCAACTACTCGGCGGCCAAGGCCGGGATCGTCGGCCTGACCAAGGCCGCCGCCAAGGAGATGGCCCATCACGGCGTCCGGGTCAACGCGATCCAGCCCGGCCTGATCCGCAGCGCCATGACCGAGGCGCTGCCCGCCGACAAGTGGGCCGAGAAGCTGGCCGACATCCCGATGGGCCGGGCCGGGGAACCGGAAGAGGTCGCCAAGGTGGCCCTGTTCTACGCCTCCGACCTGTCCTCCTACATGACGGGAACGGTGGCCGAGGTCACCGGCGGCCGGCTCATCTAAGCAGCGCTACGAGAAAGAAGGCATCACCCGATGAACGGCAACGACGTCGTTATCTGCGACCCGGTCCGCACGCCCGTGGGCGGGTACGGCGGCTCCCTCAAGGCGCTGACCGCCACCGACCTGGGCGTTTTCGCGATGAAGGGCCTCATCGAGCGGTCCGGCCTGGACCCGGCCGCGGTCAATGACGTGATCCTCGGGCACTGCTACCCGACCTCGGACGCCCCGGCCATCGGCCGCGTGGTCGCCCTCGACGCGGGCCTGCCGGTGACGGCGGGCGGCCAGCAGGTCGACCGCCGCTGCGGCTCGGGCCTGCAGGCCGTGCTCAACGCCGTCATGGCCGTCCAGTCCGGCGGCGCGGACCTGATCGTCGCCGGCGGTGCCGAGTCGATGAGCAACGTCTCGTTCTTCTCCACCGACATGCGGTGGGGCGGGGCCCGCACCGGCGTGACGATCCACGACGGCCTTACCCGGGGCCGCCAGACCGCCGGAGGCAAGAACTACCCGGTGCCCGGCGGCATGATCGAGACCGCCGAGAACCTCCGCCGCGAGTACGGCATCCCGCGCGAGGAACAGGACCAGCTGGCCCTGCAGTCCCACCAGCGGGCCGCCGCCGCGATCGACGCCGGGGTCTGGGCCGAGGAGATCGTCCCGGTCGAGATCAAGACCCGCAAGGCCACCGAGACCGTCACCGCCGACGAGCACATCAGGCGGGACGCCTCCCTGGAGTCCCTCGCCAAGCTGCGGCCGATCCTCGGCAAGACCGACTCCGAGGCCACCGTCACCGCCGGCAACGCCAGCGGGCAGAACGACGCGGCCGCCCTGTGCATCGTCACCACCGCCGCCAAGGCGGCGGAACTGGGCCTGACCCCGTATGTGAAGCTCCTCTCCTGGAGGCACGGCGGCGTCGAGCCGAAGGTCATGGGCATCGGCCCGGTGCCCGCCACCGCCAGCGCCCTGTCCCGGGCCGGCCTGGAACTCAAGGACATCGACGTCATCGAGCTGAACGAGGCGTTCGCCGCCCAGGCCCTCGCGGTCATGCGGGAATGGAAGTTCACCGACGCCGACCACGAGCGCACCAACATTCACGGCTCCGGCATTTCCCTCGGCCACCCGGTCGGCGCCACCGGCTGCCGGATGCTCGGCACGATGGCCCGCGAGATGCGCCGCCAGCAGGCCCGCTACGGACTGACCACCATGTGCATCGGCGGCGGCCAGGGCCTGGCCGCGATCTGGGAGCGGGTGAGCGCCTGATGGCCGACCGCCCCGGCACCGGGACCGCGCCCGGCCTTGAGCAGGTCAGCGCCGAGGACTTCAAGCACATCCTGTCCGCCACCCGCGACTTCGTCCGCGGCAAGGTCATCCCGCGGGAGAACGAGATCGCCGACGCGGACGCGATCCCCGACGACCTCCGGCAGGCCACCGCCGAGATGGGCCTGTTCGGGTACGCGATCCCGCAGGAATGGGGCGGCCTCGGCCTGAACCTCATGCAGGACGTCGAGCTCGCGATGGAACTCGGGTACACGTCGCTGGCGCTGCGGTCGATGTTCGGCACCAACAACGGCATCGCCGGCCAGACCCTGGTCAACTACGGCACCGACGAGCAGCGGCAGCGGTGGCTGCCCGGGATCGCGTCGGGGGAGATCGTCGCCTCCTTCGCCCTGACCGAGCCCGGCGCCGGGTCCAGCCCGGCCGGGCTGAAGACCAGCGCGGCCCGCGACGGCGACGACTGGGTCATCGACGGGTCCAAGCGGTTCATTACCAACGCGCCGTCGGCCGGCCTGTTCGTGGTGTTCGCCCGGACCCGGGAGGCCGCCGGGAAGGACCCGGGCATCGCGGTGTTCCTCGTCCCGGCCGACGCCCCCGGCATCACGGTCGGCCCGCACGACCGGAAGATGGGCCAGGAAGGCGCCTGGACCTCCGACGTCACGTTCAGCGGCGTCCGGGTCGGCGACGATGCGCTGATCGGCGGGTCGGAGGAGGTCGGGTACAAGGCCGCGATGTCCTCCCTGGCCCGGGGCCGGGTCCACATCGCGGCCCTCGCCGTCGGCGCGGCCCGCCGGGCCCTGGACGAGTCGGTCGCGTACGCGGCCAGCGCCACCCAGGGCGGCACCCCGATCGGGAGCTTCCAGCTGGTCCAGGCCCACCTGGCCGACATGCAGACCGGAGTGCTGGCCGGCGAGGCCCTGGCCCGGGAATGCGCCCGCAAGTACCACACCGGCGAGGACCGGCGGATCGCCCCGTCGGTGGCCAAGCTGTACTGCACCGAGATGGCCGGGCAGGTCGCCGACAAGGCCGTCCAGGTCCACGGCGGCACCGGCTACATGCGGGAGGTCCCGGTCGAGCGGATCTACCGCGAAGTCCGGCTGCTGCGCCTGTACGAGGGAACCAGCGAAATCCAGCGCCTCATCATCGGCGGCGGCCTGGTCCGCGAAGAGCAGAAGAGGAACCGTTGAGCACTCCGGAAGAGACTGACCCCGTCCTGGTGGAGACCGGCGCGGGGATCATGACGATCACGATCAGCCGGCCCCAGGCCAAGAACGCCATGACCCTGGCGGCCGCCGAGCGCATCGCCGCCGCCCTGGACGAGCTGGACAGCCGGGATGACCTGACCGTCGGGATCATCACCGGCGCGGGCGGCACGTTCTGCGCCGGCATGGACCTCAAGGGATTCCTGCGCGGCGAGCGCCCGAGCCTGCCGGGCCGGGGGTTCGCCGGCCTCACGGAGAAGCCCCCGGCCAAGCCGTTGCTGGCGGCCGTCGAGGGGTACGCCCTGGCCGGAGGCTGCGAGATCACCCTGGCCTGCGACATGGTCGTGGCCGCGCGCGGCGCGAAGTTCGGCGTCCCGGAGGTCAAGCGGGGCCTGGCCGCGGCGGCGGGCGGCCTGCTGCGCCTGCCCGACCGGATCGGGCGCAACGCCGCCATGGAACTCGCCCTGACCGGTGATTTCCTGGGCGCCCAGCGCGCGTACGAGCTTGGCCTGGTCAACCGGGTCACCGACGATGGCGGTGCCCTCGACGGGGCCCGCGAGTTCGCCGCGAAGATCGCCGCCAACGGGCCGATGGCGGTCCGGGCCAGCAAGCAGGTGATGGTCGAGTCCCCGTCGTGGGCGCCGGCGGAGAAGTTCGCGAAGCAGTGGGAGATCCTCGACCCGGTCTTCGCCTCCGAGGACGCGCAGGAGGGGTCCCGCGCTTTCGCCGAGAAGCGTGCCCCCGACTGGAAGGGCAAGTAACCGGCGTAATCTACTCATTGTGGTGAATTCCTGGTCCGGCCAGCGGCTGCCGCACCCGCCGCGGCGGCTGCCGGTCGCGGGGGACTTTCTCGCGGTCAGCCCCCGGACGCCGGCACAGTCCATGATGGGCTACGCGGACCTCGGGCCGCTGTACGAGCTGAAGCTGTTCGGCCAGCGGGTGGTGCTCGTGAACAGCGCGGAACTGGCGGCCGAGCTGTGCGACGAGAGCCGGTTCGCCAAGGCGATCCCCTCGGCGGTCGCGGTGATGCGGGCGTTCGTCGGCGACGGCCTCGTCACCGCGTACAACGACGAGCCGAACTGGCGCCTGGCCCACGACCTGCTCGTGCCCGCGTTCACGCAGGGCGCCATGCGGCGCTACCACCCGGTCATGGTGCGGGCGAGCGACGAGCTGCTCGCCCGCTGGGACCGTGCCGCCGGGAACCCCGCCGCCGAGCCGGTGGACGTGCCGGGCGACATGACGCGCGTGACGCTGGAGACGATCGGGCGGGCCGGGTTCAGCCAGTCGTTCGGGTCATTCGACGGCGACGCCCAGCACCCGTTCGTCGCCGCGATGGTGGCGGTCCTGGCGGAAAGCCAGCGGGCCGCCCTCATGGCGGCGGTGCCCGGTTCCCGGGTTTTCGCGCGGGTGGCCGAGCGCAACTACCGGCAGAAGGTCAGGTACCTGTGGGAGTTCGTCGACGACATCATCGCCCGGCGCCGGGCCGCCAGCGACGGCGACGGTGCCGGGCCGGATGACCTGCTGGGCCTGATGCTGAACGCCGCCCATCCGGAGACCGGCGAGCGCCTCGACGGCCAGAACATCCGGTACCAGATCCTCACCTTCCTGGCGGCCGGGCACGAGACCACCTCCAGCGCCCTGTCCTTCACGCTGTACTACCTCGCGAGCAACCCCGGACTCGCGCGGCGGGCGGTCGAGGAAACCGACGCCGTGCTGGGTACCGACCCCGGCGCCGTGCCCACCTACGAGCAGGTGCCCCGGCTGCGGTACCTGCGGCGGGTGCTGGACGAGTCGATGCGGCTGTGGCCGCCCGCGCCGGGATTCGGCCGGGAGCCCCGGGAGAACACCGTCATCGGCGGGCGGTACACGATGACGACCGACGATCACGCGGTCGTGCTGCTCCCGAGGGTCCACCGGGACCCGGCGGTCTGGGGGCCGGACGCGGAGGAGTTCAACCCGGACCGGTTCGATCCGGGGAACTCGCGCGGGCGGATGCCGCACGCCCTGAAGATGTTCGGCACCGGCGAGCGGTCCTGTATCGGACGCCAGTTCGCGCTGCACGAGGCCGTGCTCGTGCTCGCGCGGCTGCTGCGCCGGTACGAGCTCGAGACCGAGCCCGGGTACCGGCTCCGGGTCGCCGAGCGGGCGACCCTGATGCCCGTCGGCCTTCGCCTCCGGATCACGCCCCGCTGATCGCGGGATTACCTCGGCGCCATCCGGATGGCGCCGTCGAGGCGGATGGTCTCGCCGTTGAGGTAGCCGTTGTTCAGGATGTGCGCGGCGAGGTTCGCGAACTCGCTGGTCTGCCCGAGCCGACGCGGGTTGGGCACCGACGCCGACAGGGACTCCCGCACGTCGTCGCGGAGCCGGCCCAGCAGTGGCGTGTCCATGATGCCGGGCGCGATGGTGCAGACCCGGACATTCTTCGACGCCAGGTCCCGGGCGGCGACGATGGTCATGCCGACGATCCCGGCCTTGGACGCCGAGTAGTTGATCTGTCCGATCTGGCCTTCGAACGCCGCGACCGACGCGGTCATCACGATCGCCCCGCGTTCGC
>WRBL01000248.1 GCA_009784565.1 Streptosporangiales bacterium
TACACGATCATCGCGATGGCGAGCGCTCACGAGCCGTTCGCTTCCTCGGTCCGGGTGGCTGACCGTCCGGCCGAACTGGACGTGATCCTGACCGGCGCGTCCAAGCTGAGCGGTGTCATCCGCGCCGCCAGCACCGGGCAGGCGCTGCCCGGCGTGACGGCGACGCTGGCCAACTCCCGCGGCGAGGTGGTCGGCACGGCCACCACCAACGAGCGCGGAGAGTACGCCGTCGAGAACCTGGTGGCCGGCCAGTACACGCTGGCGCTGGCCGCTCCGTCCTGGCAGCCGACGGCCCTGCCGGTCACGATCGGCGACGGCCACGAGGCCACGTTCGACGCGGAGCTCCGGTCCGGTGCGCGGGTCGAGGGAACGGCGCGGTCCACGACCGGGTCGCCGGTTCCCGACGCCCGGGTCACGCTCCTGGACCCGGACGGTAACGTGGCGGGCGTTGCCACGACAGGCACCGATGGCGGGTACTCGTTCGAGAACCTGCCGGAGGGGGAGTACACGGTTATCGCGACCGGGTACCCGCCGGCCGCGAGCAGGCTGAAGGTCGCGGGCAGCGACCAGCACTCCCACGACGTCGAGCTAGGACACGCGGAATCATGAGTGGCGGACTGACCGCACGACTGCGGAGCAAGGACGGGTGGGCCGTACGGAACGCGGTCCTGACCGTCACCGACCTGACGGGCCAGCAGACGGCCCGGGCGGACGGTGACGACGACGGGCTGATCGCGACGGACCCGCTGGACCAGGGCATGTACACGGCGATCGTGATGGCGCCCGGCTATGAGCCGGCCGCCCGCACGGTGGTGGTCCCGGCCGGAGGGTCGGCCACCCTGGGCACGGTCACGCTCAGCCGGTCCGCGGCCGGCGTGCCGCTGCCGCCGCCGGGCAAGTGGAGCATCGACCCGGTGCACTCGGCGGTGACGGTGACCGCGCGGCACCTGGGCATCGCCAGCATCAGCGGCACCATCGGCGACTTCTCGGGCGTCATTCAGATCGCCGAGCCGGTGGAGCAGTCCACGGTGAAGGCGGTGCTGAAGGTGGACAGCCTCAGCACCGGCAACAAGATGCGCGACGACCACCTGCGGTCGGCGGACTTCATGGACGTCTCTAAGTTTCCGGAGATCGTCTATGAGGGCACGTCGGTCACGCCGGCCGGGGGCGAGCGGTGGACGGTCGAGGGCAGGCTCACGCTGCACGGCGAGAGCCAGCAGGTCCAGCTGGACCTGAGCTACCTCGGCACGGGACCGGACCCGTGGGGCGGCACTCGCGCGGCCTTCCGGGCCACGACGGAGCTGAAGCGCGAGGACTTCCAGGTCACCTGGAATGACGTCCTGCCCTCCGGCGCCGTGATGATCGGCTCGGTGGTCCAGATCGCCCTCGACATCGAGGCAGTCCAGGGCGACCTCCCCGAAATGTAAAACACCAGGAACAGCACCACCCCCGAGCCAAAGGCGCGCGCCGCCGTCTGGACTGAGGAGCGAGGCGCGAGGAACGAGCGCCGGAGCGACGAGGGAAGACGGCGGATCCGAGCGCGCCGGAGACGAGGGGGAGAGCATGGCCCGCGAGTTATATCACTCGCGGGCCATCGGTGTTTCTGGATTCAGGCAGGTAAGGTTTACATGAGGAACAGGTGAACGCAGGATTCCGTCGCCACGCTGGGAGTGGCGAACACCACGCGTCGGGGGCGTTTAACGGGGATGATGGCCCGTGACAATATTCGGCGCGATATTCCGAGGAGACCGTTGCGCGTGAGCGAAAGCCGCCCGGCCGCTGTCATCATTCTCGCCGCTGGCGAGGGCAAGCGCATGAAGTCCCGCACCCCGAAAGTCCTGCATGCCCTGTGCGGGCGCACCATGCTCGGCCACGCCGTCGCGGCGTCGGCGGAGCTTGATCCCCGGCAGCTGGTCGTCGTGACCGGCCACGGACGCGAGCAGGTTACGCCCGCCGTGGCCGGCTACGCGCCGGAGGCGAAGCTGGTCGTCCAGGAGCCGCAGAACGGCACCGGCCACGCGGTCCGCATGGTGACCGAGGCCGTGGGGGCGTTTACCGGCACGGTGGTCGTGACGTACGGGGACATGCCCCTGCTGCGGGCCGAGACGCTGGCGAGCCTGGTCGAGGCCCACCATGAGGCGGGCAACGCCGTCACTGTTCTCACCGCGCGCGGGGACGCCCGGGGCTACGGTCGCATCGTCCGGGACGAGACGGGAGCCTTCACGCGGATCGTCGAGGAGAAGGACGCGTCGGCGGACGAGAAGAAGATCGACGAGTACAACTCCGGCTGCTACGCCTTCGACGGCGCCCTGCTGACCGACGCGATCAAGCGGATCACGTCGGACAACGCGCAGGCCGAGGAGTACCTGACGGACACAATCGGGATCCTGCGCGGCGACGGCCACCCGGTCGGCACGTACGTGGCGGCCGACAATACCGAGGTCCAGGGCGTCAACGACCGGGTTCAGCTGTCCGCCGCGCGCCGGATCCTCAATGACCGGATCCTCGAAACCCATATGCGGAACGGCGTGACGGTTGTAGACCCCGCGTCAACCTGGGTCGACGTGACGGTCACGATCGGCCAGGACACGGAGATCGGTCCGCAGACCCAGATCGAGGGCGCCACCGTCATCGGGGAGGGCGCCCAGATCACGCACGCTGTGATCAAGGACTCGGAAGTCGGCCCGGGCGCGACCGTGGGTCCCTACGCCTACCTGCGGCCGGGCGTGAAACTTGGGCAAAATGCTCATATAGGATGCCATGTCGAACTGAAGAAGTCGACTGTGGGGGACGGGGCCAAGGTTCCGCACCTGACCTATGTGGGCGACGCGACGATCGGCGCGCGCGCGAACATCGGCGCGGGCACGATCTTCGCGAACTACGACGGCGTAGCCAAGCATCCCACCGAGGTCGGCGACGACGCGTTCGTCGGCAGCAACAGCGTCCTCGTGGCGCCCGTGACCGTGGGGCACGGGGCCTACGCGGCGGCCGGGTCCGCCGTGAGCGAGGACATCCCGTCCGGGGCGCTGGGCGTGGCCCGGGGGCGGCAGCGCAACTCCGACGGGTGGGTCGAGCGAAAGCGGCCGGGAACCCGTTCCGCGGAAACAGCAGCGAAGATCCGTTCGGATAATAAAGGAGAGTTATTCCAGGTGAGCGGCATGACGGCGGCCAGTCAGAAAAAGATGATGCTGATCGGGGGACGGGCCTACCCCGAGCTTGCCACCGAAGTCGCGGAGTGCATGGGGATCGAGACGGCGCCGGTCCGGCTGTATGACTTCGCCAGCGGCGAGATCATGGTCCGGTTCCTGGAGTCCGTGCGCGGCTGTGACGCCTTCGTGCTGCAGAGCCACACTGCTCCGATCAACCAGTGGATCATGGAGCAGCTGATCATGGTGGACGCCCTCAAGCGGGCGAGCGCCAAGCGGATCACCGTGGTCTCGCCGTTCTTCGGGTACGCGCGACAGGACAAGAAGAGCCGGGGCCGGGAGCCGATCTCGGCCCGCCTGGTCGCGGACCTGTTCGCCACCGCGGGCGCGGACCGGCTGATGGCCGTGGACCTGCACACCTCGCAGATCCAGGGGTTCTTCGACGGGCCGGTGGACCACCTGTTCGCGCTGCCGATCCTGGCCGGGTACCTGGAGAACAAACTCGACCTGGGCAACGTGACGGTCGTCGCGCCGGACGCGGGCCGGGTCCGGGTCTGCGAGCGCTGGACGGACCGGCTGGGAACGCCGCTGGCGATCATCCACAAGCGGCGCGACCCCGAGGTGGCCAACCAGGTCAAGGTGTTCGAGGTCGTCGGCGAGGTCAAGGGCCGTACCTGCATCCTGGTGGACGACATGATCGACACCGGGGGCACGATCGCCAAGGCGGCGGACGCGCTGTTCGAGCAGGGCGCGGAGAAGGTCATCGTGGCGGCCACGCACGGGGTGCTGTCCGGCAAGGCGGTCGACACGCTGAAGAACTCGCGGATCAGCGAGGTGGTCATCACCAACACGCTGCCGGTGGCGGACGAGCAGCGGTTCGACAAGCTCACGGTGCTGTCGATCGCGCCCCTGCTGGCCCGCGCCATCCACGAGGTCTTCCACGACGGCTCGGTCACGAGCCTCTTCGACGGGCAAAGCTGACCGCAACGTCCCGTCCTGCCATTCCCCGGAGCGGCAGGACGGGACGTTGTCTATGGAGCGGACCAGGACCTCCCCGGCGTCCTGGTCCGCTGGTCTATCGGGCGGCCGGCTCCGGGTCCCGCCGGACGGTGCCCCCGACGATGTGTACCAACCGGTAGGACCCGGAACCGCGGTCCCGTCCCCTGCTTTGCACCCGCTCCAACGGAACCGCGACAAAGGATGACACAGGCCGATTGCGTCGCGATTAAGCGTGAAACGTCTGTAACGGCGAGACGATCGACGGCTAAATCCCCTCCGCTCAATCGAGCACGGGTTAAGCTTTAACCGGCGTTACATTATGGTTTCCTGGATTTACCTCCTTCTATGGTCTGGGTACCCCTCTCAACCGGAAGCGGAGGAGATCGTGCGTTCGGACGGGCTGGCCTGATGCGTTTTCGGATGCTGGGGCCGCTTGAGGTCTGGTCGGCCGAGGAACGCTGGGCCGGGATCGGCGCCGCCAAGTGGCGCTCGCTGCTCGCCTGCCTTCTGCTCAAGCCGGGTCAGGTCGTTCCGACCGAGACGCTCATCGCCGAGCTCTGGGGTACCGAGCCGCCGTCCACGGCCAACAACCTGGTCAGCATCTACGTGCACCGGCTGCGGGGCCTGATCGGCGATCCCGGCGGGGAGGTCCTGGCCCATCGCAAGCCCGGGTACCGGCTGCGGGTCGGCGGCGAGGACACCGACCTGGGCCGCTTCGAGGCGCTGGCCGGACAGGGCCGCGAACTGCTGGCGGGCGGCGACGCCGAGGCGGCCGCGGCCCGGCTGCACGAGGCGGAGGACCTCTGGCGCGGCGAACTGCTCGCGGACGTCACGCCGACCATCCTGGTGGACACCGAGTCCGAGCGGGCGGGCGAACTCCGGCTCGCGGTCGCCGAACTCCGCGCCGAGGCGGACCTGCGCTGCGGGCGGCACTCCGAAGTGGTGCCGGGCCTGCGGACCCTGGCGGCGGAGAACCCGCTGCGCGAGGGCCTGTGGCTGCTGCTGATGCGGGCCCTGGACGGCGCGGGACGGCACGCGGAGGCCCTGGAGACCTACGGTCAGGCCCGGACCGTGATCGCCGACGAACTCGGGGTGGAGCCCGGCCCCGGACTGCAGTCGCTGTACACGGACCTGCTGGCCGCCGACGGCCCCCCGCCCCGCGCCGTGCCGACCCAGCGCAAGCCCGCCCCGGCGCCCCGGGCTGCCGCGCCCGCCGGTCCGGCGCTGCCGGTCCCGGCTCAGCTTCCCGCCGACATCGGCGACTTCACCGGGCGATGCGCCGAGATGTCGCACCTGCGGGCCGTGCTGGCGGGCAGCGAGGAAGGACGCGGGCCGGGCGCCGTCCGGATCGCCGTGGTGGCCGGGGCGGCGGGCCTGGGCAAGACGACGCTGGCCGTGCGGGCCGCGCACCAGGTCCGGGAACTGTTCGCTGACGGCCAGCTGTACGTGGACCTGTTCGGGGCGTCCGCGCACCCGCTCGCGCCGGGGGACGTGCTGGCCCGGTTCCTGCGCGACCTCGGCGTCGACGGCGATCAGATCCCGGCGGGGACCGAGGAACGGGCCGCGCTGTACCGCACCCGTCTCACCGGCAGGCGGGTCCTGGTCATGCTCGACAACGCCTGGGAGGCGGCGCAGGTCAAGCCGCTGCTTCCGGGCTCGGAATCCTGCGCGGTGCTGGTGACGACGCGGAACCGGATGCCGGCCCTGGCCAGCACCCGCTTCGTCGACCTGGACATGCTGCCGGACGCCGAGGCGCTGGACCTGTTCACCCGCATCGTGGACGACGTCCGCCCGGCGGCGGAGCCGGACGCGACCGCCGAGGTGCTGCTGGCCTGCGCCGGGCTGCCGCTGGCCATCCGGATCTGCGCCGCGCGCCTGGCCGCCCGGCGGCAGTGGAAGGTGGCCACGCTGGCCAGCCGGCTGCGGGACTCCCGGAGCCGGCTGGACGAGATGCAGGCCGGGAACCTGGAGGTGCGGGCCAGCTTCGGCGTCAGCTACGACGCGCTGCGCGGGGACCGGAGCCGGGTCGATCCGGCCCGCGCGTTCCGGCTGCTCGGGCTGTGGCAGGGCCGCACGATCAGCCTTCCCGCCGCCGCGGCGCTGCTCGGGGAACCGGAGCCGGCCGTGGAGGCCGTGCTCGAGCGCCTGGTCGACGCGAACCTGCTGGAGTCTCCGGCCCCGGACCGGTACCAGTTCCACGACCTGCTGAAGGTCTACGCGGCAGAGCGGGCGGAGGAAGAGGAACCGGAAGCGGAGCGGGCCCGGGCCGTCGAGCGCCTGCTCGCCTGGTACCTGGCCACGGCCGAGGCGGCCGCGGAAGCCAGTTCCCCGAACCGGTACCGGATCCGGTTCGATGAGACCGTTAAGGTCAAGCCGCTGGATTTCGCCAGCGTGGAAGACGTTCTTGACTGGTATAACGGCGAACGCGAAAACGTTGTCGCCGCGACCCGGCAGGCATCCTCCGAGGGCCTTGACGACGTGGGCTGGCGCCTCCCGGCAGCGCTGCTTCCCGTCTTCAACCGCCGGGGTAACTGGGCTGACTGCCTGGCGACGCACCGTATCGCTCTTGAGAGCGTGCGGCAGACCGGAAACCGGCAGGGCGAGGGCTGGATCGAGCAGAATCTCGGCATCGCCCTGGCGAGGACGCGCGACCATGAGAGCATCCGGCATCTGGAAAGAGCACTCGCGATCCGCCGTGAGATCTCCGACAGCGCGGGCGAGGTGCAGGCCGCGCTGAACATCGCGGACGCCTATTTTCACCTGGAGGGCCCGCGGGAGGCTCTCAAGCACGTACTGAGTTCCCTTGAAGTGGTCCGCAGGGTCGGCCGGCCCATAGACCACGTGACCGTACTCAACAATCTGGGCGAGGTCTACCTCGAACTTGACCACCTGGACGAAGCCGCGGACTGTTTCCACCAGATCATGGATCTTCTGCGGAGCATCAACAATCCGTGGGTCGAGGGGCATGCTATGCACAATCTCGGGCGGGTCTATCTCGGCCAGGGACAGCTTGGCGAAGCGGGCGGGGCGCTGAGGAAGGCGGTCCGGATACATCGCTCAACTGGCGATCAAGTGGGGGAGGCCGTGGCGCTCAGGTTCCTCGGTTACGTTCAGCGCGGTCTCGGCCAGCCGGAGGACGCGCGGAATTCTTGGGGTATCGCCCTGCGTATTCTCGGCGAACTCGGTGAGATGGAACAGGCCCGGGAAGTCGGAGCGGACCTGGAGTCACTCGCCGCTAACCAGGGATGACGTTTTCTTTCGTTCAGATCGGTTGCATGCAGCGGGCATGAGCGGAAATCCGGAAGGAAGGTCACTACACTCATGACCCGCCTACATGCCGGCGGATGTGACAGATCTGCCGGAACACGGACGATCAAAGGGGAAAAGGATGGGGACTGACGGTAACCAGGCCGAGGGCGTGTCTCAGCCGGAGACCATCATCAGCGAGGACCAGCCCGAGACCATCATCAGCGAGGGCCAGCCGGGCATGGCGGTCGGCGAGGACCAGCCCGACACGATCATCAGCGAGGACCAGCCCGGGGCCCGATAGCCGGCAGCCGGGTCGTCCGTCGCGCGCCAGGCCGCGGGAACGGCCGGCGCGCGGCGGGCGCGGCCGCTGGAGGCACGCAGCACCGCGCTGGCGCGGTAGACTACGTGGTCTAGAATGCGCGCCCGGTACGATGGCGCGTACTGGGGGTTCGGGTGAGGTATCCCCGAGCCGGCATCTAACAGACTTTCAAGTAGGAGTGACTGATCGTGCCTGAGGTCCGTATCGCGGCCGAGCCGCGCACCGAGTTCGGCAAGGGCCCGTCCCGCCGTATCCGCCGGTCGGGTCGCGTGCCCGCCGTCCTGTACGGCCACGGCGTCGACAACCAGCACATGACGCTTCCGGGGCACGACATCATGCTCGCCCTGAAGACCCCGAACGTGCTGATCCGCCTAGACGGACTGCCCGGCAAGGCCGGCCTGTGCCTGCCGAAGGCCGTGCAGCGGGACGCGCTGAAGGGCTTCATCGAGCACGTGGACCTGATCGCGGTCCGCCAGGGCGAGAAGGTCACCGTCGAAATCCCGATCCGGGCCGAGGGCGACGTGTTCTCCGGCGGCATGCTGGACCAGCAGCTCACCGTCATCGCCGTCGAGGCCGAGGCCACCCACATCCCGGACGGCATCGACGTGGACGTCGAGGGCATGGAGGTCGGCACCGCGGTTCACGCCGAGGACCTGAAGCTCCCGGCGGGCGCGACCCTGGCCGGCGACCCCGAGGCCCTGGTGCTGCACGTCGTCGCCGAGCGGACGGCCGCCGAGGTCGAGGCCGAGCTGGGCGAGGGCGAAGAGACCGCCGAGGGCGAAGAGGCCGCCGAGGCCGAGGCGTCCGAGGGCGAGTAACCTCCGATCGCCGACGAACGCTGGATCGTGGCCGGCCTCGGGAACCCGGGGCCGGACTACGCGGGTACCCGGCACAACGCCGGGCACATGGTGCTCGCCCTGCTCGCCGAGCGCCTGGGTACCCGCTTGAAGACGCACCGGACCCGGTGCGAGGTCGCCGACGGCCGCTTCGGCGGCGTTCCGGTGACCCTGGCGCGCCCGCAGTCCTACATGAACCTCTCCGGGGGTCCCCTGGGCGCGCTGGCGAAGTTCTACAAGGCCTCGCCCGAACGGATCCTCGTTATCCATGACGAACTGGACATTCCGTTCGGGGCGGTAAGGCTGAAGCGGGGCGGCGGTGACAATGGTCACAACGGCCTGCGGTCGATTTCCTCGTCCCTCGGGACCCGTGACTATTACCGGGCCCGGTTCGGCATCGGGCGCCCGCCCGGGCGGATGGACGCGGCGGCTTTTGTGCTGCGGCAGTTCAGTGCGGTAGAACGTAAAGATCTGCCCTACCTGGCTGACCGGTGCGCCGACGCGGTTGAGGCGCTTGTCACCAAAGGGATGTCCGAGGCTCAGAACATCTTTCACCCCGAAAGCACGTAGCCTGTGGGCGCGTTACAGGCGGAATTATCCGTTATGTAGCCAGGTTTGACTTGTAAGGCCAGGCGGCGGGAGGAGCCCCCAGTTGACCACAGCCGACGATCACGCGCTGGCGCGTGAGCTCGCCGGGGAGGCAGGCCAGCTGCTGCTGCGCCTGCGCGCGGGGGGCTTCGGCGACCCGGACGCGCTGCGCAAGGCGGGTGACCGTCAGTCGCACGAGTTCCTTTCCGGCCGGCTGGCGCGGTCCCGCCCCGGCGACGCTGTCTTGTCCGAGGAGGGCGTCGACGGCGCCGGGCGGCTGTCCGCCGACCGGGTCTGGATCGTCGACCCGCTCGACGGGACCCGGGAGTTCGGCGAGGAAGGGCGGGCCGACTGGGCCGTCCACGTCGCCCTGTGGGAACGAGCACAGGGGGAGCGCGGCGAGCTGACCGCGGGCGCGGTCGCCCTCCCCGCCCAGGACAAGATTCTCAACACCCTCGAGCCCCCGACGGCCCCGGCGCCCGCCGAGAGGAAACTCCGGCTCGTGGTCAGCCGTACGAGGGCATCGCAGCTGGTCAAGGACGTCGCCGCCGGGCTGGGCGCGGA
>WRBL01000249.1 GCA_009784565.1 Streptosporangiales bacterium
CCGGGAGCCGGGAGCCGGGAGCCGGGAGCCGGGAGCCGGGAGCCGGGAGCCGGGAGCCGGGAGCCGGGACTTTCGGACTGTCCGAGGACACTCTCAAGCACGATGGGCGCCTGGTCCCGGCCGCTATCGGGCTCTCGCACGACGAGCAATTCGCACGGCTCTCCCGGGACTACCCCGATGCCGTTCCTCTCGCATTCATCGCGGGTGACCCTTGTTATGACCGGATAGCGGCCAGCATTCCCCGCAGGCACCAATACCGAAGTGCTTTCAATCTGCGCCCCGGTCAGCGGCTCATCACCGTCGCTTCGACGTGGCGCGAGGATTCCCTTTTCGGAATTGACCCTCTGCTCGCGGCCCGCCTGCTGGCCGAACTCCCCTACGACCAGTACCGGGTCGCGCTGATGCTGCACCCCAACGCCTGGGCCTCTCACAGCCGGGGCCAGATCAGGGCGTGGCTCGCCGAAGCGCTGCGCGCGGGGCTCATCCTGATTCCCCTGGAAGAAGAGTGGCGCGGCGCCGTCATCGCCGCGGACTGGGTGCTGGCCGACCACGGATCCGTCGGCGTCTACGCCGCCGCCGCGGGCCGCCCGGTACTGCTGAGCAAATCGGCCCAGAACCTGATCGACCCGCGGTCGGGGATGGGCAGGCTCATGGCCGTCGCGCCGGAGCTCGACCCGCACGCGCCCGTCGGGCCCCAGCTGCGCACCGCCGAGGAACTGCGGGACCGTACGCACGCCGTCGCCGCCGAATGGGCCACGTCTGCCCCCGGACGTTCGCTCCGGCTGATCCGCGACGAGCTTTACCGGATCATGGACACGGCGCCGCCGGAGAACGAGCCTGCGCTCCTGGCCGTCACCTCGCCCTCGGTAAGCGAAGCCCCGCCCGCCTCCCTGTGGACGCACGTCGAGCAAGCCGCCACGGATCCGCGTGAGCTGTCCGTCCGCAGGCACCCCGCCGCCGTCACCGGAATCCGGCGGCCCGGCGTCCTCATCGCCGCCGACGACGAACTGGATCACCGCCTGCTAAGCCAGGCCGACATTATCCGCATGGGCAACGGCTCCCAGACCTTGGCCAGCGAAGAATGGTCGGCGGCCGTCTTCGAGCACCGGCCCGGTGTCAGCGTTACCGTCGCTGACACCGGGCAGCGCGCCTCCCTGCGGACCCGGGAAGGCCGGATGATCTCAGTGGTTCTTGACGACGCCGACAGCCCAGCCGACGCGGGCCTCGTGTTCGCAGTGCTGGCTGAACGCCTGCTGGCCGGAACGGACGACCTCGCAGCCCTCAGCCCGCTCACCCTGCGGCTGGGGCCCGGCCGCACCGTCAGCGCGTCCTTCCGGGCTCGCGCTCACTGAAGCTTCGCCCGGACACGCCCGGCGTCGTCCGGCAGCCCGAGATCCTCATACAGCTCGAGGGCCGACTGCCAGGCACCGGTCCCGTCGCCAAGGTCGCCGATGGCCTCCCACGCCTTCGCCTCCTGGTAGGGGCGGCTCGCCGTCCGGAACAGCGTCAGCGCGTCTTGCAACAGGGCCCGCGCCTCGTGAGGCTGCGCGACCGCGAGCAGCTCCGCCTGGCCTACGAGGACCTTGCCCTCGTTGAGGTGATCGCGCTTGCCCTCGGCCGCCACCTGCCCGAACAGCCGGGCCGCGGCCTGGTAGCCCTGCCGGGCGGCTGCCTGGTCGCCCAGCACGGCCAGCGCGTCGGCCCGGTGCATCTGGGCCAGTGCCTGGCTGCGGGGCCGGGCCGGGTCGATGAACGGCAGCTCGCGATCGAAGTACTCCAGGGCCCGCGCCGCGTTGCCCCGGCGGCGTTCGGTGATGCCCAGCCATTCCAGGGCCGCGCCCCGCCCCCGGTACTCGCTCCCCCGCTCGGCCGCCTTCAGGGAGCGGCTGAACCTTTCCTCCGCCTCATCCAGCCGCCCCTGCCCGAGAAGCATCTCCCCCCACTGCACCTGGACCCGGGCCTGGGCGTCGTCGTTACCGCACGCCGCAGCGTCCTCCTCGCCCCAGGCCAGGATGGTCGCCCGCTCGTCGCAGGGACCCTCGCGGGTGAAGTACGCGTTCGTCGCCTCGGCCATCTGCCACCGGTAGCCGGGCACCGGTCCGGCGGTCTCCCAGGCCCGGGCCGCGCGCTGCATGCACGCCATGATCGCGGGCAGGTTCTCCCTCGTCCACTCAACCGGGTCCGTCCCGTCCCCGGACATCCCGGCATCGTCCCCGGATGCCCCGGTGTCTGCGGGTGCCTGGAAATCCGGGAGCGGGAACGGCGGCTCCTCGTCATACAACGGGCTCAGCGTCCACCGCTGCTGCAGGCAGCGGCTCGCGGCGACTGCGACGCGCAGGTAGTAGTCGCCGATCCGGCCGCGGACCCGTATCCGCTCGCCGACGTCGTCCTCCCGCTCCGCTACAAGCCCGGCATGCTCGTAGGTGAGGTCTTCCATCAGGTACCGGCCACGGCGATCGAGCCTGATGATCCCTCGTCTTGCGAGCTCCGTCAGCCCCTCCGTCCCGTCTGCGGGACGCTCGGCGAACAGCGCGGTAACCAGTCCGGGATCAAAGTCCCGCACCGGGTGCAGCCCGATTGCGCGGTAGAGGAACGCAGCCGAGGGACGCAGTTCCCGGTACATGACGTCGAACACCGCGGAAGGGCTGACCACGCTCTCGTCATGCCCGGCCTCAAGGGCCGCCAAGCGCCCGCGGGCCGCCATCCGGCCGACGAGCTCGGCCAGCCGAAGCCCCGGATCGTCATGCAGGAGCCCGGCGGCCTGGCTGGCCAGCAACGGCAGTCCTCCGCACATGCGGACGAGCTCGGCGAAGGCTCCGGGTTCGGCCCCGGTCCGCTCTGCTCCGACGATCTCCTCGAACAGTCTCTTCACGGCCTCATCGGGCAGCGGAGCCAGGCCGAGCACCCGGGGACGGTACTGCGCCAGCCCCGCCAGCGGCGTCCGGCTCGTGACGACCACTACGACGCCCGGCATATTCGAGAGGAAGGGCAGGACCTGGGCAGCCGAGTGGGCGTCGTCCAGCAGCACCGCAGCGGGCTGCCCGTCGAGCAGCGAGCTCAGCAACTCGATTTTCGCCGCGACCGGCGCCGCCGCGACCGGCGCCATGCCGGTCAGCGCGAAGTAGCGGTCGCAGACCTCCTCGATCCCCCGGCCGCGTCCTTCTCCCGGGCCGCCGCCGCACTCCATCGCGATCTGGGCGTACGCGAACCGCTCCCGGTGCTCGTTGATCCAGGTCAGCGCCAGCGTTGTCTTCCCGACCCCCGGATCCCCGGTGATGACCCACAGGCGGCTCCCGCCCGACTCAGCCTGCTCAGCCCACGCGCTGAGCTTCGCCGCCGCGTCGTCACGGTCCTGGAAGACCGACGTCACCGCGGGAACTAGCCGGAGAGCCCCGCGCGCGGCCTGCCCCAGCCCCAGCGCGCCGTTGAGAGTGCCGACCTGAACCACCGTGCCCGCCGTGCCGCTGAAAGAGTTCGAGTGCGCGCTCACAAACCCTCATCCTGGCCCACAATCGGCGAGATCACCACCCGCCCCGGGCCGCCATTACGAGGCAGCCGGAGAACTCCAGGTCAATGTCCTGGCCCCGGCCAGGCCAGTGACCAGAAGCGCTGGTTCCGCGACTGCCGCAACGCCGGCCTTCCCGGCTTCACCGCCGTGCAACGGGGGGCACGGCCCACGCATGCATCCCGGGTGCGAGCGTCCTGCCCGGGTATCATGGCTGCCATGACGGTCCTGCGCGAAGAATTTCACCGGGTCGTGGATCAGTTGCCCGAAAAGGAGCTCGCTCCGCTCCTCGACTACGTGCGCTCCCACGCGCACCAGCCCGGTAGCGAGAGCCTCGTCTGGGACGGGCCGGACTTCGTCGGCGCGTTCTCCAGCGGGCGCAGCGATGTCTCCGAGCGCGCGGATGAGCTCCTGTTCGCCGATGAGCACCCGACCGGAGGGTCCGCCGACCAGTGATGCTCTGGGACACCGGGCCTCTCTACGCGGCATTCGACCGCGACGACAAGCACTACGCCGCCAGCGCGGCACTGATGCGCGCCACCGCGCCGCCCCTGCTCGTCCCTTCCCCGGTCGTCGTCGAAGTCTGCTACCACCTCCAGAAGCACTTGGGCGCCCAGGCGGAAATCGCCTTCCTGCGCTCCGTCCAGCGGGACCAGATCCGCCTCGTCGTGCCCGAGACCGAGGACTTCGACCGGGCCCTTGAGCTAGTCGAGCAATACCAGGGCTTCCCGCTCGGAGTCGTGGACGCCCATGTGATGGCCATGGCCGAGCGCCTGGGCATCACCCAGGTCGCCAGCATCGACCACCGGCTTCCGCGCGGTTAGGCTGCGCCACTGCGACGCCCTGGAACTGCTTCCCGGCTAGAGGCGGCCGGGAGCCTCAGATCCATCAAGACCAGTCGGCCTCGGCGACGGCCTGCGCCGCTACGAACACCGTCGCGGCGTATGTTTTCTCCGCCGTGCCGTCCTGGCGGCAGCATTCCCCCGCCCCTCATGCCCGGCTACAGCGCGACCGTGGCCAGCGGGCCCATCACGGCCTCCTCGGACAGCCAGATCCCCAGCGCCACCGCCGCCATGTCCAAGGCGGCGATAAGAGGACCGTCGGCTTCGTCGTCATCGTCGCCGTCGGCTTCGCCGTCCAGGTGACACACATGCAGGCTCTTGGAGCGGCTTGCCGCGCGCTCCGGATTCTTGATCCCGCCCCGCCCGTTCCGCGACGTGGCGAGTTTCACGGCATCGCCCATCCACGGCTAGAACCGGCGGTCGGTTACGGTCCGTGCCCGGGTGCGGCGGGTCCGGGGCCCGGGCGGCGCGGCAGGCGGAGGGCTGGGCTGACGGCTCGGCGTTCTTCTTTGATCCGCGGCGACCGCGCATGCCGTCAACGCAGTCCACGGCACAGGGCGGTCGGTTCCGCCGCACTCCCGCCGAGACCGCGGAAGCACGCCGGGCCGGGAACCGGGGCACTGAGGTAGTCGGTACCGGCCCCGGTCCCGGCCGCAGGCCCGATCCGGCCCGACCGCGAACCCCAGACCGGTGATCCTCCGGGCCTCCGGCACAGTTGCCTCTCGCGGCAAGGGACGTCCGCGCGGCATTATCTATCCATGGCAGATCCCGGACCCCACACCGATAACCGGCACCCCGCCGAAGTCGTGACCGCGATGGTGGATCACGTGCTGGCCCTGGCCTCCACCTGGCCCCGGTGGGACGGACGCCCGGCCGAGATACCTGTCGACGGCGAGCCGCCCCGCCTCTACACCCCGCACAAGGCGATACGGCGCGTGGCCGACCACCTCCTGGACCACCTCGCCGAGCTGGAGGCCCGCCTGGCGTGCCAGCCGACAGAGCCCGACTGCTGGCACGCCTCCGCGATCACGACACCGGGCGACCTAGCCCTGTTCACCCCCGATGACCTGGACGAGGCCCGCAGCCGGCTCCGGAGGCTGGCCCTCATCTGGGACGTCCGTCTCCGGTCGCTGACCTCCCAGCAGCTCGACGAGCAACCGGGACACGCCTGGACGCTGCGCCAACTGGCCTTCCACGTCGCCGAATCGGCCTTCTACGCCGACTCCGTCGGCACACTGGGCCCGTAGCTCCCATGCGGCGGGCCTGGCCTGTACCGCGGTGATCGCGGCACCCGGCGTCTTCCGCGACAGGGGTTTACGCGCGTACGCGGGCTTCAGGCCGGCCCGTGGGATGCTGGGGGCATGCGGCAGGTAACGGTGCTGGGGAGCTGCGGCGCGTTCCCGGAGCCAGGCCGGGCGTGCAGCGGGCTCGCCGTGGACTGGGACGGATACCGGATCGTCGTGGACCTGGGCTACGGCACGCTGCCCCGGCTGGACGCGCACTGGCCAGGCCTTCGCGTGGACGCCATCGCGATCACCCACGGGCACCCGGACCACTGCGCCGACCTGCACGGCCTGTTCCGGAGGCGGTTCTACGGCGGCACGCCCGGGCCGCGGGTTCCCCTGTACTGCCCGCCAGGCGCCCTCAGCCCCTTGCAGGGCCTGGAACCCGACGCGGACCTGGCCGAGGTCTTCGACATCCGGCCGCTGCCCGGCACCTACCGGGCCGGGCCAGCCGAACTGACCGGGCTGCCGCTCCCGCACTTCGTGCCGGCCACGGGGATCCGGCTGCAAGACGGCCAGGCCGTGCTGGCCTACACAGGGGACACTGGCCCGGACCCGCTCCTGGCCGACCTCGGCCGCGACGCCGACCTGTTCATCGTCGAGGCCACCGACCGCGAGGGCGAGACACAGCGTGCCTCCCGCAACCTCATTACCTCCGCCGAAGCCGGCCAGTGGGCCCGCCGGGCCGCCGCGCGCCGACTCATGCTCACCCACTTCTGGCTCGGCAACGACCGGGCCGCCGCCGTGACCGCCGCCGCCGCCGAGTTCGGCCCTGAGGTCCTCGCCGCCAGCGAGGACCTCACCGTCACGTTTGGCCAGCGCCGGGGCCAGGAGAACTGACCGCCCGGTCAGCAGCACGATCACGGATAGGCCGAGACTCCGAACGCCGCCGGGAGCGGAACGGAAGCAGACGATGCCGAGAATCGGCCACAGACCTCTGGCGTTCCTGCAGATCAATCAGGACGTCACGCACGGCGGCGGCGAGTTTGCCCGGTGAAGCCAGAACCACCTCCACGTCCGGCGCAGCCGTCCCGTTGGTGAGCGATGCGACCTCTTCACTAAGCCAGTGCCCGAAGCATTCGTATACGTTGTCCGCCGCATGGCGCACGCCTTCGTCCGGCACCATAGCGATAGGGTGCAGCTCTCCTCCGGAGGCCGGAGTACGTTGAAGCGCCATGAACAAGGCCAGAGACGCGTCATCCGGTCCTGAGCACTTCACCAGAAGCACGGTGAGACAACGCCGACCGCGGCGCGCCTGGACGCTCGCGGCGGTCATCGCGTCCGCCGCAGTCGCGGTGGCGGTCGCCGTGCTGGCCACCAGGGAGGACACGCCGCCCGGGCACAGCACTCCCCCGCCTCCCGTGCCCGATGTGAGCTACACCGTCACCGTGAACGGCCAGGCCCAGCGGGCGCATATCTACGGCCCGGTGCCCCGCTTCGCCGTCTCGATGGGAGAGAAGCTGACCGTGATCGTCAGCGTCACCTCGCGCGAGACGATCAGCAAGCTGTGGATCGGCATCGACGACGGCATCCAGAGCTCAGGCCCGGGCGGCACCCCCGTCATGCATCCCGTCCTTGCTGCCGATACCCGCATGCCGCGTAGCCCAGGCATTCGCCGATTGCGGTTCCGGTGGGACATGCCGTCCTCCCTGGGCCCTACTGCCAGCCGCCAGCTCGCCATCGGTTGGGCCTGGCCCGGCCAGACCGGATTCCCCGAACCCGGGATCTCTCAGCGGACTCTCGCCGAACTCCACGTCCGCGGCCGACCGAATCCGTAATCTCCGCGCTGCCGTCGGCCCGGACCCGCGGCAGATCCGCGAGCCAACCAAGGCGACGCTGCTACTGTCCGCCGCCGCCGGAACACGATTCAGCAGCTCGTCTCGCGGGAACGATAAGGATCTCTCCCCCGCTGGCCGCCCGCCTGGACGGCCGGGACCACCGCGACCGCAGCGTCGCGCGAGGGGGACTCATGAACCGCAGCCGTATCCCGGCCACCGCACCGGCCGTGCCCGCCGACCAGGCCGGGGGGCGAGCCCCGTGACTGACGACGCACCCGGATTCCCCGACGACCTGGCCCGCGTGTTCCTGGAGTTCACCAGCGAGGCCGCGTGCATCATGAGGCCGGACGGCGATCCGGCGGACCAGTACCTGCTCCTCCGCCGCGCCGCCGATTTCCAGGATGTGCTCGACGAACAGAACGGCCTTCCCAGGTCCCGCGCCCGGCGCTGGCTCAAGGAGCGGGGGATCCGCGGCGGCCTGCGCCGCGCCAACGCAGAGCTCAAAGCCGTCGACGCTGCCTGGCGCCACCGTTACGACACGCGGCACGCCTCGGCCCGCGAACACCGCATCGCGGACACGGTCATCGACGTACTGCTCCCGCAGCTCGGGCCCGGGCTCCCTCTCGCCGGGATCGACGGCGCCCGTTACGCGCCCACCCGGCCGGGCTCCCCCGAACCCGTTGTCTTCACGATGACGGACGCGCGGGTCGCGGAGATCCTCACCGGCTTCCGCGACGAGGAGCACCGGATGGCGTGGCTCGCCGACCGCGAGCATGGCCGCGCCTGTCCCGAGGACGGCCGACCGTCCCCCGTCATCCCGCTGGCCGGGGGCGTCCCCGGCCCGGAATCCCTGGCCCTGGCCGAGGAACGGGTCCTGGCCTGGATGCTCCGGGCACCGGCCGCCTCCCGCGAACCCGTTTCCGGCCTCGAAGGACATGACTTCTCCTGTCACTCCCGGGCCGAGATCTTCGAGGCCTGGCGGTCAGCGGCGGCCAAAGACCCGTCGCCCTCTCCCGGAGACTGTCCACCACGAGCTGGCCCGCCGCCTGCTCCGCGCCCCGCAGTGGGCCGCGCCCAGTGCCGGCTGGCCGTTCGGCCGCACCGCCCTGGCCTACTTCGACCGCCTCGCCGTCACCCCCTCCACCAGCGAGCAAGCCGAAGCCGCCCTCGACACACTCCTCCTCGAGCTCGCGGACCAGGCAGGCTGACCGGTGTCCAGGCGGCATCCCGGCTAAAGCGTTTCGGATATCCGCGAGGATGAATGTGAGCGGCGGGCCCGGGTCCGGGTCAGTAGGGTGAACCGCCATGCACAACGACGGCGAGCGGCAACCGGACAGCCGGAAGCTGAGCACCCGAGGCGGTGTCCCGGCGTGACCTCGTCAGGGACCACCGTCGGCCCGTACGCGGCCCTCCTCCCGCTGCTGATCACCATCCTCTGGTGCCTGACCTGGCTGAGGCCCCCGCGGCAGCGGTGGGCCCTGCTCGCCATCGCGCCCGGCGTCTCCATCCTCGTCACCGTCATCGGGTTCCTGATGCCGATGCCCGCACCCGGACAGCCGCCTGGCTGCTCGTCGACGTTCGCCTGCAACCCCGCATTCGGGACCTTCTGGGTCCCGGTCGGCATCTACGGCATCGGATGGTCCCTGGTCCTGCTGCTCCTCGCGGCCGCGATCGACCTGGTCCAGCTGATTCTCCGGGCGCGCTCACGAACATGAGCCGGGTGACTGGTGCCGCCGCAACGGCCGGGTGCGCCATCGTAATGCTGACGGGCTGCGGGGCAGTGAACGCCATCACCAGCCATTTCGAACCGCCCCCGCCGCAGCGGGCGAACTCGGACGCCACATCCATGGTGACGTCGTTCGTCCCGCCGAAGGGCGCCGTCCGGTTGCACTCGGCGCCCGCCGACCTCTCGGATCCGATGACTCCCATCAGCCCGAACCTGGTCGACAAGACCGCCTACTGGCAGGCCAGCGGCTCTCCCCAGGACACTCTGGACTGGGAGAAGGCCCACATACCCAGCCAGTTCATCCTGACCAGTCACGGGACCTTCGGGAGAACCACAGCGAAGGCATTCGAGACGTTCTCCCACCCGGCCGTGGCCGGGGCCCTGTCCACCCGCATCCTGGAGATCACGGCGATCCCGGAGGGAGACCGCACCGCGATCCGGGTCGACGCGCAGGACATCTGGATCCCGTCCAAGCCCGAACGAATCACCGATTCCACGCACGGGGCCACCCTCACCGCGAA
>WRBL01000250.1 GCA_009784565.1 Streptosporangiales bacterium
GGTGATGCCCACACCGCCGAGGAACGACCGCCGCGATACGCGGGCGCGGTCCATGCTCTCCGTCATACTGTCCCTCCCGGGGGCAAACGTTTGCACTTAAAAAGCACAGCGATGTTCCCAGCCCGGAAAGACCGCAAGCCGAACTGAAGATGTACAAACCTTGAACGATTAACAGTCGTTAGATCCTGAATGTAACCATGTCAGCCGGGAAGCCGGGCGAAGAAGGCGGCGTCACCGGCGCCCGCGCGGCACAATGACAGGATGAGCGACCCGGTCCCGGCCCGTTCCCTGGCCGAACGACGGCAGGCCGCGGAACGGAAGTGGCTCGGCCGCCCGGCCGACTGAAGCCGACTGAAGGAGAAGCCCTGATACGCGTCCATCACCTCAACTGCGGCACCCTGCGGCCGCTGGGCGGCCGGCTCGTCGACGGGCAGCCCGGACTGCTGCGCCGCGCCGAGATGGTCTGCCACTGCCTCTTGCTGGAGACCGGCACGGGCCTGACCCTGGTCGACACCGGGTTCGGAGCGACCGCGGCCAAGGACGCCTCCGGCTGGCTCGGCGGCCCGTTCGTCCGCCTGGCCAGCGCGGACACCAGTCCCGCGCAGACCGCCGTCGCCCAGGTGACCGGGCTGGGCTTCGATCCGCGCGACGTGCGGGACATCGTGCTCACCCACCTCGACTTCGACCACGCCGGCGGCCTCGCCGACTTCCCCGGCGCCACCGTCCACGTCTACGAGAAGGAACTGGAGGCGGCCCGGCACCCGCGCGACCGCAAGGAGCGCATGCGCTACCGGCCCGTCCAGTTCGCCCACGGCCCGAAATGGGCCCCCTGCACGGAGCAGGGCGAGCCCTGGTTCGGGTTCGGCGCCGTCCGCGAACTCGGCGGGCTGCCGCCGGAGATCCTCCTCGTCCCCCTGGCCGGGCACACCCGCGGCCACGCCGGGGTCGCCGTCGACACGGGCAACGGCTGGCTGCTGCACGCCGGCGACTCCTTCTTCCACGCCGGCGAGACCGCCCCGGAAGGCCCGCGATGCCCTCCCGGTCTCGCGCTGTTCGAGTCGGCGGTGCAGACCGGCAGGGCCGCCAGGCTCCGCAACCAGGAAAGGCTGCGGACCCTGGCCCGCGACCACGCGGACGACGTCCGCGTCTTCTGCGCCCACGACACCGCCCAGTACCGCCGCCTCGCCGGCCCGGCCGGATTGTCGTGACAGAGTGAACCTCCACCTGCACCTCGGCGTGCAGGCGCTGCGCAGCGCCCGCCGCGGCAGCCCCCTCGACGACGCCCCGGCGGACGCCGGGGTCAGCGGACGCTACGCCTACCTGCGCGGCCTGGTCACCAACCTGGCCAACCCGAAGTCGGTCACCTTCGTCGTGGCGCTGCTCCCGCAGTTCGTGGACCGTTCGATCGGCCACGTGCCCGCGCAGTTCACGGTCCTCGGCGTCATCTTCATCGCCTTCGAGCTGCTCGTCGACGGCGGCGTCGCCCTGGCGGCGGGGCGCATCGGCGCCTGGCTGTCCCGCCGGCGCCGCGCCCGCCAGGCCCTGGACGCCGGCTCCGGCACCGTCATGATCGCCCTCGCCGGCCGCCTGGCCTTCGAACGCTGACCTGGACAGCCCGGTTCATCATCCCGAACGGATCCGAGGAGACACCCCATGACCACTTTCCACGCGCGTCCCGGCACGCGCGGCGCCTGGCAGCCCGGACGCCGCCTGATGCTCGGGCTGAACGGTTTCATCGCGAAGCGGCTCCGCAAGGGCGGGAACCCGATGGGCTTCGGGACCCTGCTGCTGACCACCGTGGGCCGCAAGAGCGGCCTGGAACGGACCTCGCCGCTCGGGTACGTTCCGGACTCCGGCGACGGCTGGCTGATCGCGGCGTCGGCCAGCGGCGCGGCCGCGAACCCGAACTGGTACCACAACCTGGCGGCCGCCCCTGACCGGGCGCGCATCGAGGTCGGCGGGACAGTCATCCCCGTGTCGGCCGATCAGCTCCACGGAGACGAACGCGAGGCCGCCTGGCGGACGCTCACGACGGCCATCCCGCGTTTCGGCCGGTACGGGGCGAAGACTGACCGCGAAATCCCGGTGATCCGCCTGACGCGCCGCTCCAGCTAACGGGCGGTTCAGGCCCGGAGCAGCCCGGCGGGCTTGTCGACCGCGGACAGGGTGTAGCTGTAGCTCAGGCCGAGGGCCAGGGGGCGGGCGGCCAGCCACGGGTCGGCGACGCGGCGCGGGAACTCCATGCGGAGCACCGCCTCGAAGTCGGCCCGGCCACGGAAACGCCAGGAGCTCAGGACCGTCCTGCGGTCGGCGCCGCGGGCGGCCCACCAGGCGTCGAGGCCGTCTCCGCCGCATAGCAGCAGCGATCCTTCGGCGGCCCGCAGGAGCTGGGCGAAGTCCCCGGACTTCAGGTCGTTCCCGACGGCCAGGAGGGTACCGCCGGGCCGCAGCACCCGCATCGCCTCGGCCAGCCCGGCGTCGCCGCCCGGCTTGAGGAAGTAGGCGAACCGCGCGTGGATCACGTCGACGGACCGGTCGGCGAGCGGGATGTGCTCGGCTGACCCCTGCAGCACCCGGGCGCGCGGGTCCCGTTCCCGGGCGCGGGGCAGCAGCCGCGGGTCCGGCTCGACCCCGATGACCTCCGCGGCCTCTGCGGCGTAGCCGGGCAGCCAGTACCCGCTGCCGCACCCGAGGTCCAGCAGCGTCCGGCCGGCCCACGGCGCCCGGGCCCGCATCGCGTCCAGCACGTACCCGTCCGGGTCGAACGCCTCGTTCTCGACCTCGTACAGGCCGATGTTCCCGCCCTGGTTCGGGGAAGGGTTGAAGTCCGGCAGCCGGGCCGCGTTCGTCATGGTCATCGCGCGGCGACTCTACCGGCGGCCCGGACAGCGACGGCGGGACGGGCCCGGTCCCGTGCCTCCACGGTCAGCCGGGCGTCCTGAGACGGCTCGTGTAGCGTCTGTGCCGTGACCCGCGGATTCGGAATCATCGGCACCGGCACGATCGCGAAGATCCACGCGGAGGCCATCGCGCTGCTGCCGGACGCACGGCTGGCCGCCGTCACGGACACCGACTCCGGGACCGCCCGGAATTTCGCGGCCGCGCACGGCTGCGCTGCCGAGCCCGGCCTGGACGCCCTCCTGGCGCGGGCGGACATCGACGTGGTGTGCGTGTGCGTGCCCAGCGGCCTGCACGCGGAGATCGGCGTCCGCGCCGCGAAGGCGGGCAAGCACCTGGTCGTGGAGAAACCGGTCGACGTCACCCTGGAGGCCGCCGGCCGTCTCATCGCCGCGGCCCGCGAGGCGGGTGTGGCCCTGACGGTGATCTCCCAGCACCGTTTCGACCCGGGCGTCATCGAGCTGAAACGGCTCATCGACGACGGCGCGCTGGGCAGGCTCCTGCTCGGCGAGGCCAGTACGAAGTGGTACCGGACCCAGAAGTACTACGACAGCGCGGACTGGCGCGGCACCTGGTCGATGGACGGCGGGTCCCTGCTCAACCAGGGCGTCCACTACGTCGACCTGCTCCGCTGGTGCATGGGTCCCGTCACCGAGGTCTCGGCGGTGTGCGCGACCCTGGCGCACGACGTCGAGGTCGAGGACACCACGCTCGCGACCGTCCGGTTCGCGTCCGGCGCGGTCGGAACGATCCGGTCGACGACAGCCGCGTTCCCGGGCTTCCCCCAGTCCCTGGAGATCACCGGGACCAAGGGCACCGCGGTCATCGAGGACGGGCAGCTCGTCCGCCTCGCTTTCGCCGACGCCGCTGACGGCAGCGCCGGACCGCCGCCGGCCCCGGAGCACCCGCGGGACGACGCCCGGACGGCCGCGGCCGACCCCGCGGCCGTGACCCCCGAGATCCACGCCGCGCAGCTCGCCGACTTCCTCGCCGCGATCGACGAGGGCCGGGACCCGGCGGTCACCGGGGACAGCGGCCGGGAGACGCTCGCGATCGTCCGCGCCGCCTACGAGTCATCCCGCACCGGGCACCCTGTTACGCTCGGCCCGTGACCGTCATCCTCAGCGGGTTCGCCGACGAGATCTCTCCCGACCCGGCCGAGCAGCTCGCCGTGCTCGCCGCGGAATCCATCACCCACCTGGAACTGCGCAGCGCCTGGTCGGTGAACATCGCCGACTTCACCGACGAGCAGGTCACCGCGTTCCGCGACGTGATCAGCGACGCCGGGGTCCAGGTGTCCGCGATCGGCTCCCCCGTCGGCAAGATCCCCGTCGACGCGCCGCTGGAGCCGGAACTCGACCGGATGCGGCGCGTCGCCGACATCGCGGGCGAGTTCGGCACCTCGCTGGTGCGGGTCTTCTCCTTCTACCTGCCGTCCGGGGAGCCCCCGGAACGGTACCGGTCCGAGGTCATCGACCGGATGGGGCAGCTGGCGCGGATCGCCGAGTCCCGGGGCGTGGTCCTCGCCCACGAGAACGAGAAGGACATCTACGGCGATGTCCCCGACCGGTGCGCGGACATCATTACCAGCGTCGCCTCGCCCGCCCTGCAGGCCACCTTCGACGCCGCGAACTTCGTGCAGTGCGGTGTCCGGCCTCTCACCGACGCCTACCCGCTGATCCGGCCGCACCTGGTGTACGTGCAGGTCAAGGATGCCCGGGCCGCGGACGGCGAGGTCACCGTCGCCGGGAAGGGCGACGGGGAGATGCGCGAGACCCTCATCGCCCTGCGGGACTCGGGTTTCGAGGGATTCATGTCCCTGGAACCGCACCTGGACCTCGCCGGGCGCACCAGCGGCTTCAGCGGCCCGGAGAAGTACCGGAGCGCCGTGCAGGCGCTGAAGTCCCTGCTGGACGAGGCGTCGATCGCCTGGGAATGACGCCCCGGGCGGCGGCCGGAAAATCGTTCGCCGTTCCGGCGCCCGTCGGGCAGCATGGCTAGCGCTGCCCGACGGGGAGGGACCGGACGTATGACATTAGAACAGGACCGCGCGGCACCGGGGCGGAAACGATCGGTGCTGCTCGCGCTGCGCTACTATGCCCGTCAGATGCTCCGGCTCTGGCGTTTCACGCTGCCGGGGGTGCTGTTCCCGGCGGTGGGAACCACCTGTATCTCCTACGTCGCGCCGCTGTTCGTCGCCCGGCTGGCCGGGCAGTTCGCCGGGCGCGGGACCGTGAGCGTCAGCGCGGCCCTGCCGGACGTTCTCGGCTTCGCGGGAATGATACTGGCCGGCGAGGTCGCGTGGCGGATCGGCATCCACTGCATCAACCGGTTCGAGGGCTACGGGATCGAGAGCCTCTACATCATCGGCATGGACGAGTTGCTGGCCCAGGACGCGGCGTTCTTCCATGACAACTTCGCGGGATCACTGACCAAACGGGCCCTGAGTTTCGCGTCCCGGTTCGAGGACTTCGCCGACACCCTGGCCTTCAACGTGGTCGCCACCCTGGTGCCCCTGGTGTTCGCGTCCGTGGTGCTGTGGCGGTACAGCCCGCTGCTCGTCGCCGGACTGATCGGCATGCTCGCGGTCACGGGCGCCGGCATCGCGCCGCTGATCCGCCGCCGTCAGAAGCTGGTCGACCAGCGGGAGGAGGCGATCGCCCGGGTATCCGGGCACGTCGCCGACAGCATCGTCAACATGGACACGATCCGTGCTTTCGCCGGGGAGCAGCGGGAAGCCGCCGAGCACCGTCGCCGGGTCGCCGACCAGCGGCGGAAGTCGGTGCGGTCCTGGGACTACGGGAACCTGCGCATCGACACGGTGGTCGCGCCGATGTCCGTGCTCACCAACGGGCTCGGGCTGCTGCTCGCGGTCGTGCTCGCCGGCGGCACGCACGGCGTGGAGGCGATCATCGTGGCGTTCACGTACTACTTCAACGCGACCCAGATCATGTTCGAGTTCAACCAGATCTACCGGCGCCTGGAAAGCTCGATGACCGAGGCCGCCCAGTTCACCGAGCTCCTGATGACGCCGCCGGCGGTGACCGACCCGCCCGAGCCCGAGCCGCTGCGGCCCCGGGCGCGTGACATCCGCTTCGAGCGCGTGACGTTCGCGCACCCGGGCGGGCGGCCGCTGTTCGACGGCATCGACCTCGCCGTCCCGGCCGGGACCAGGGCCGGGCTGGTCGGCCGGTCGGGCGGCGGCAAGACCACCCTGACCCGCCTGCTGCTGCGGATGACCGACATTCAGGGCGGACGGATCCTGCTCGGCGGGCAGGACATCAGCCGGCTGCGCCAGCCGGACCTGCGCGGCCTGATCTCCTACGTGCCGCAGGACCCGGCGATGTTCCACCGGACGCTGCGCGAGAACATCGCGTTCGGCCGGCCGGGCGCGACCGACGCGGAGATCGCCGAGGCGGCCCGGGCGGCGCACGTGACCGAGTTCGCGGAGGCGCTGCCGGACGGGTTCGGCACCCTGGTCGGCGAGCGGGGCGTGAAGCTGTCCGGCGGGCAGCGGCAGCGGGTCGCCCTCGCGCGGGCCATCCTGCGCGACGCGCCGGTCCTGCTGCTCGACGAGGCGACCAGCGCGCTGGACTCCGAGAGCGAGATCCTCATCCAGCAGGCGCTGTGGCGGCTGATGGAGGACCGGACCGCGCTGGTGGTCGCCCACCGGCTGAGCACGGTCGCGCGCATGGACCAGCTGGTCGTCCTCGACCAGGGCCGGATCGTGGAACAGGGCACGCACGCCGAGCTGCTCCGCGCCGACGGCACCTACGCCCGGCTGTGGCAGCACCAGTCCGGCGGCTTCATGGACGACGAGGCCCTGCTGGACGAGCCGTCACGGACCTGACCGCGCTACGCCGAACGGATCCGCCCGGGCCGCTGACCGCTAAAATCCGGTGCCATGTCGCGCGCCGTTCCGTGGGTCACCCAGTACGCTTCGCCGTCGCTGATCGCCGGGATCGTCCGCGGGGACCGGGCCGCCGGAGATGACCCGCGCTGGCCGGAAAGCGGCGCCCCGGACCGGGAGACGTACGCGGCGTGGTGCTCACGCTGGTGCGGGATGGCCTGCCTCCGGATGGCGCTGCTGGCCCGTGACGGAGCCGCGCCGTCGCTGTACGAGCTCGCCATGGGCTGCGACGACTACGCCGCGTACGGCCCGAACGGCCTGATCTACCGTCCCTTCGCCGAGTACGCGAACGACAAGCACCGGCTGCGCGCCGACGTCCTCACGGACCTGGGTCCCTCCCGCCTGGCCGCGGAGGCGGACGCGGGACGTCTCGTGATCGCGTCAGTGCACCCGGGGATCCGGCGGCCGGGTCAGCTTCAACAATCCCTCCGGCCACACGCCGGAGACGGGTATGGCGACGCTCCCCATGGACGTCTTCGACCGGTTCGCCGCCCGCCGGGGAGTCGCGCTGCACGTGTAACAGTTGACCCCGGGGCCCCTTCGGCGTAGCGGTGGAAGCGCAAGCTTTCCCGGCGAAGGAGCCAGCGGTGAAGTGGTTGTCCTCAGTCAGTACGCGCACCAGGCGACTGGTCATCATCCTCTCGGGCGCCGCGCTCGTCGCCGGCGTCGCGGCGGGCACGACGGCGGCGGCCTCCCCCGCCCCGGCCGCGCACGCGTCAACCACGTCGGCCGCCGCGCCCGGCTGGACCGGGTCCTGGGCCGCCAGCCCGATGGCCGGCACCACGAGCTTCACCGACCAGACCGTGCGGAACGTCATCTTCACCAGTACCGGCGGCAGCGCCCTCCGGGTCAGGCTGGCCAACACGTTCGGGTCGGCGCCGCTCCAGGTCGGGGCGGTCAGCGTCGGCACGGTCCTGGACGGGTCGCGGCTGGTCCCCGGCAGCAGCAAGACCGTGACGTTCGGCGGGACGACCTCGACTTCCGTTCCGGCCGGGGCCGAGAAGACCAGCGACCCGGTGACCTTCAAAGTCCGGCCGCTGACCGAACTCGCGGTCAGCGTCTACCTGCCTACCGCCACCGGCGGCGCCACGAACCACTCCGACGCCCAGCAGAACACCTACGTCGCCTCCGGGAACCACGCGGGTGACACGGCCCCGGACGCCTACAAGAACGACGGGACCTCCTGGTATTTCGTCGACGGCCTGGACGTCCAGTCCCTGACCTCCCCCGGGACGGTGGTCGCGTTCGGCGACTCGATCACCGACGGGTACCTGTCCCTGACCGGCTCCAACTCCCGCTGGCCCAACTACCTGGCCCGCCGCCTCGACGCCGCCGACGGCAGCCGCGCGCCCGGCGTCGTGGACGAGGGGATCAGCGGCAACCGGATCCTGAACGGCTCCTCCTGCTTCGGCGTCAGCGCCCTGTCCCGCTTCGAGCGCGATGCCCTGGGCCAGGCCGGCGTGAAGTCCGTGATCCTCATGGAGGGGATCAACGACATCGGCTTCGCCGGGCAGGCGGACACCGGCTGCTCGGCGCCGAACAATCCCGGCGTGACCGCGGCGCAGATCGAGAGCGGCTACAAGACGCTGATCTCCGAAGCGCACGCGAAGGGCGTCAGGATCTACGCGGGTACGCTCACGCCGTTCATGGGATCGAACACGGTGTACGGCGGCTACGACGGGACCGCGCACGGCGAGCAGCTCCGCGAGCAGGTCAACTCCTGGATCCGTACCAGCCACGCGTTCGACGGCGTCATCGACTTCGACCAGGCGACCCGGGATCCCGGCGACCCGCAGTACCTGAACCCGGCCTACGACTCGGACTCGGCGGCCAACAGCACCGCCGACGGCCTGCATCCCAACGACGCCGGCTACGAGGCCATGGCCGGCGCCGTCCCGCTGGGCTTCACCGGATGAGGGCGGCGAATAATCGGGTGCGCCCGGCGGCGCCGCTGGCCAGCATCCGGTCCGTGGCCGATTCCGGGCGCCCGGACTGGCCGGGACTGAGCTGGCCCGGACTCGTCGCCGTCAGCCGCGCCCTGCGCATCGCTCTCACGGCCGTCCCCGCGCCCCCGTGGCGGGCTGAGAGGAAGACCCGCGCGCGCCTCCCGCGCCTTCCGTCCGCGGACTGGCCCGCCGCCCGGGTCACCGTCCGCCGGGCCCGGACGTAGGCGCCGCGGCGCGGATGCCGGAACTGACCCCCGTGACGGGCTTGACGATATCCCGTGGGCGGACCTCGACGTGTCATGGGTGGGCCAGGCAGAGGTTCCCGGGCTCCTCCGGGCCCTGGCGGGCGCTTGCCCCGACGGTGACGACACGTCTCCGGCCGACGCTCTCGATGAGCCGCTGGACGCGGGCCGGGCCGGCGCGATGGTCCTGGAAGGCAACGAACTCGGGCAGGGCCTGTGGCGGACCCGCGGGTACGCGCCGCAGGAAGAGCGGCGGCGCCGGGCAAAGCCCCCTGCGCCGGCTAATGAGTTGATTTGCGGCACTGGCAGTGCAGTGAACCGACTCATTAGTTCGATGCGCTGCCCGCGCTTCGCTTCGGACTCAGACCGGGTACGGGTTTCCCCTGCGCAGCAGCAGAGGCGTCGTCCCGTTCGCGCTCCTCGCGCCGGCGAGCGAACCGGCGCGGACATCATCAGGCTTGTCGGCGCGTAGGAGAGTCCCGCGAGGCTCTGTCAAGGCGATGAATAGCCGCAAGCCGCCGGCCGTCCGGGGTCTTTCGGTGTCGGCGAACCGGCAGGTCTCCGATTTCGAGCGTGCCCACGGCCTTCATCCGGGCA
>WRBL01000251.1 GCA_009784565.1 Streptosporangiales bacterium
CAGTCGTGGGTGGGGTCGTCGATAACCTGGCCGTCGAGGCGGCGGCCGCGGCGCTTGGTGTTGAGCCGGAACGGGTTCAGGTACCCGTCCTCCGTCACTCCCTTGCCGGGCTCGTAGCCGCGCTGCCGGAAGGCCGGGGACGGGTCGTCGAAGCCCCGCACCCCCGACATCGTCCCGAAGTAGTGGTCGAAAGACCGGTTCTCCTGCATGAGCAGGACCACGTGCTCGATGTCGTTGAGCGACCCGGTGCCGGCGGGATCGGCCGCGTAGGCCCGTTCCAGGACGGGGCCGGCCTTGGAAGCGAGGGAGAGGGCGCCGCGCTCGGCGAACGTCTGCCGCCACACGTGGCGCCGCCGCATATTCTCGAAGGGGCTGGGGGTTGCTGCCATGCGCGACATTGTGGCATTCGCGGATCTTCGCGCGCACGCCTCCACGCGGTACTTCGGTGGGGAAAGTCATGTTTAGCCGGGTTGGGGTAGCGCGGCCTGACCGGAATTGGTTATGCTCGCGTTGGCGCTCGCTTGAGGCTTGCGTCGCAAAAATCCACATCACGGGGAAATGGGGGCATTTCCATGGGTCTCTTCGACAACATCGAGGGCGCTGCGGAGAACTCTGCGAAGCAGGGGCTTGAGGACAAGCTCATCCAGGAGGGCACGCAGAAGGCCGAGCAGTTCGCCGACGAGAAGACCGGCGGCAAGTTCGACAACCAGATCCAGCAGGCCGGCAACTTCGCCGACCAGCAGATCGAGAACCGCACGGGTGGTGGCCAGCGCGGTCAGGGCGGCCAGGACCAGAACTTCGGCCAGGACCAGAACCAGCAGCAGGGCGGCTGGTAGTCCGCGCTTAGCGCGCACGTCGCACCTCGCACGTCGCGGAGCGCCCCGGCGCCTGTCGTATGACGGGTTCCGGGGCGCTCGGCGTTTCCCTGCCCGGCCTGGCGGATTCCGGTCGGCTTAGCGTTTTCCGGTCGGCCCGTGGGAGGAAAGCCCGGGGTTTCCCGGAATCGCGGGAAATCCGCGGTGCTGGTAATGGCCGGGGTTCCGGGAGGAACATCGCCCGCATGGGTCTGCTCGGGGGCAGTCGCCGCCTGGCCGCGGCCGCGACTTCCCTTCTCTCCGTTCTTGCCGGAATTAACGCAATTGCCTGGATAGGAGTAATTGTCGGAATTGGCGCGTTCGCCGCGTCCGCATTCGCCGTCCCCGCGAACGCGGCGGCGTCGCCCGGCCGGCCCGCGCCAGGTGTCCCGGGGTCAGCCGTGGTGGCGCCCGCCGCCCCGGTCGGCCACGCGGGCCGGTGGATCACCGACGCCACGGGCAGGGTACTGACCGTGACCGGGGTGAACATGGTCGCCAAACGGGCGCCCTACACCCCGGCGGGCGCCGGCTTCGGTGACGCGGACGCCCGGTTCCTGGCCGCGAACGGCTTCACCGCCGTGCGGGTGGGGGTCCTGTGGCAGGCCCTGGAACCGCGCCCCGGCGTGTTCAACGACCGCTACCTGGCCAGCATCGCGGCCACGGTCAGGGACCTCGGATCGCACGGGATCGTCAGCCTGCTCGACTTCCACCAGGACCTGTACGGCCAGCGGTTCCAGGGGGAGGGCGCGCCGGCCTGGGCGGTCGACGACGACGGGCTTCCGGCCGCGCCGAAGTCCGGATTCCCGGGCAACTACTTCGCCATGCCGGGGCTGAAGGCCGCCTACGACAATTTCTGGGCCAACGCGCCCGTCCGCGGTCGCGGCCTGCAGGACTGGTACGCGGCCGCGGTCGCCCACGTAGCCGCCTACTTCCGCGGCAGCCCCCGCGTCCTCGGCTACGACCTGTATAACGAGCCGGATCCCGGTACCAGCATCGGGACCTGCGCCAAGGCCTGCCCGGGCATGGACGCCCGGCTCGACGCCTTCTACGCGCGGGTCACCGCCGCCGTCCGGCGGGCCGACAAGTCCTCGCTCCTGTTCGACGAGCCGTGGTCATCGTTCGACATCGGGGCCCCGTCCGGGCTGGACTCCCCGCGCGACCGGGATACGGGTTTCTCGTTCCACGACTACTGCGCGCTGGACGACCTGTCCACCCTGCTGAACGTCGCGTGCCCGCCCGCCGACGACGCCGTCTTCGCCAGCGCCGGGACCGTCAGCCAGCGGACGGGCGACGCGCTGCTGCTGACCGAGTTCGGCGCCACGAACGACGCCGGCGTGCTCAGCGGCGTGGTGTCCGGCGCGGAGCGGGCCCGGGTCGGCTGGCTGCAGTGGTCGTTCTGCGGCTGCGACGACCCCACCGGCTCCCCGCGGACCGAGGGCCTGGTCAACAACGCGAAGGCCCCGCCCGCGGGAGACAACGTCAACACCGGCATGCTGGACGCCCTCGCCGTCCCGTCCCCGGAACTGGTAGCCGGGACCCCGGAATCGTACGGCTACGACCCCGGCTCCCGCGTCTTCACCCTCCGCTACCGCACCGAACGCGCCGACGGTACCGCCCCGTTCCCCGCCGGCTCGGTGACGAGCGTCTCGGTGCCCGCCGTCCAGTACCCGCACGGCTACGCCGTCCGGGCCACCGGGGCCAGGGTGGTGAAGCACGGCCGCGTGCTGACCCTGGCCAGCGAGCCCGGCGCGACCGGGGTCAGCGTCACCGTCAGGCCGGGCTGAGGTCCGCGAGGATCTCCCGGCGCCGCTGGATCGTCTGCTTCGGCATGTTCCAGCCCAGCACGCCGGTGACCCGCCCCTCATGGCGGAACCGGGCGACGAACCGCCGTTTCCCCTGCTCGTTCACGACCGACGGGTCGCCGTCGGCGATCGTCACCTCCGCGTCCGGGTGCAGCGTCCCGTGTACCTGGATCTTGACCCCGTGCTGGTCGGTCCACATGTACGGGACCGGGACGAAGGGCGCCGACGACCCCAGGATGGCGTCGGCGACCGCGCCCGCCTGCTCGCTGGCGTTGGTCCGGTTCTCCAGGCGCAGCGTCGTGCCGAGCGTCTCGTGATGCCAGCGGGCCACGTCACCCGCCGCGTAGATGCCCTCGGCCGCCCGGCAGCTGGCGTCGCACACAACCCCGTTGTCGAGGGTCAGCCCGCTGCCTTCGAGCCACGATGTCTCCGGGGCGGCACCGACCGCGACCACGACCAGGTCAGCCGGGATCACCTCGCCGTCCGACAGCCGCACCCCGGTCACCGCGCCGCCCGCGCCCGTGATCCGGTCGACCCCGGTGCCGAGGCGGAGCGTGACCCCGTTCTCGGTGTGCAGGTCAGCCAGCATCCCGGACACCATCGGCCCGAACTGCATGTCCAGGGGCCGGGGCTGGGGCCCGGTCATCGTGACGTTCAGGCCCATCGAGCGGGCGGTGGCGGTGATCTCGGCGCCGAGCACGCCGTCGCCGACGACCACGACCCTCGCGTCGGTCGTGAGGCCGGCCTGCAGGGCGGCCCGCAGCCCGAGGGCGTCGTTCAGCGTGCGCAGCACGTGCACCCCGCTCAGGTCACCGCCGCCCGGCAGCATGCGGGGCTTCAGCCCGGTGGCGATCACGATGGCGTCGGCGGTCAGCGTCCGCCCGCACGCGGTGCGCACGACATGCGAGGAGACGTCCAGGCTGACGGCGGGGTCCCCGAGGATGAACTGGGCCTTCAGCCCGTCCAGTACCTCCTGCGTGCGCAGCCGGATCCGGTCCGGCTCCCAGTCGCCGGCCAGCACCTGCTTCGACAGCGGAGGCCGGTCGTAGGGGACATGCGGTTCGGCGCCGAGAATGGTCAGCTGGCCGGAATAGTCCTTGCGCCGGAGGGCCTCCGCGACCCCCAGGCCGGCGGCCGCGGCGCCGACCACCAGCACGCTGTCCGGCACGCTCACTCCGACACCGTGATGCAGGCCGACGGGCAGACGTCGGCCGCCTCGCGAACCGCGTCGTGCAGCTCAGCCGGGGGCGAGTCGTTCAGCAGCACGACGGTTCCGTCGGAATCCCGCTGGTCGAACACGTCGGGGGCCGTCATGACGCAGTTGCCGCCGGCGCAGCACTTCTCGGAGTCCACGGTTACTTTCATCCGCTGCCTGAACCTTCCTTGCGGGTGTCGCCGTATATATACCGGCATTTCCCAGGACTTTACCTGTGGGCCGGCCACGATTGAATGACTTCCGGGGCCAGATCCCGGTCGGCGTCCACGAGCGCGGTTCGGGCACAATGGAGGGCTTATGGACCCAGTACGTGACCTGGCAGACCGTTTCCACGAGCGCTGGCTGCGCGTCAACCCGTTCGCGGCGAGCATGTACGGCATCAGCGGCTACGACGACCTGATGCCCGACGACAGCGAGACCGGGCACCAGTCCTGGCGCGCGGAGGCCGAACGGTTCGCCGCCGAGGCCGCCGCCCTGGGCGAGGGAGACCTCACGCCCGCCGACGCGGTCACCCTCGACTGCGTCGCCCAGGCGGTCAAGAGCGAGATCGCGGGCATCGACATGGCCGCCGAGGAGCACACGGTCACCGCCATGCAGTATTCCGGCCCGGCCGGCTTCCTCGCGGTCGCGGCCCGCACCGTGCTGCTGGACGGCGACGCCGCCGAGAACTACCTGACCCGGCTGAAGCGAAGCGGTGCCTGGCTGGACCAGATCACCGAACGGCTCCGGGCCGGGGCGGCCAAGGGCCGGCTGCCGGTCGCCCCCCTGGCCGAGCAGGCGGTCGCCTGGGCCAAGGAGATCCTGGCCAGCCCCGACGCCAGTCCCGTGCTCGCGCCCGTGCCCCCGCCCGGCTGGTCGCGGGCTGATGCCTGGGCGGCCGAACGGGTCAGCGCTTCCACCTCCGTCGTGAACCCGGCCCTGGCCCGCTGGGCCGAGGCGGTCGCCGAACTGCTCCCGGACGCCCGCCCGGCGGACAGACCCGGCCTGATGCACCTCCCCGGGGGCGAGGAGGACTACGCGCGCGCCGTCCGCGTCCAGACCACGCTGCCGCTGACCACCGCCGAACTCCACCAGACCGGCCTCGACCACGTCGCGGCGCTGGAAGCCCGGGCCGTCGAGATCGGCGCCCGGATCGGCCTGAACGGGCTGGAAGAAGTGTTCGCCGGAATCCGCGGCTCCGCCGGGCAGATTGACCCGTCCGAAGCGATCCGCCGGGCGACCGCGTCGGTCCGCCGGGCCGAGGAGCACGCGGCCGAGGTCTTCCCCGCCCCGCTGCCCCCGCCGTGCGACGTGACCCCCATGCCGGACGTCGTCGCCAACGCCGGCGCCGCGCCCCACTACACGCCGCCCCGGCTGGACGGGGGCCGGGCCGGGACATTCTGGTTCAACACCAGGCGCCCGACGGCCGGGACCGGCTGGGACATCGACGCGGTCGCCTTCCACGAGGCCGTCCCCGGCCATCACCTGCAGCTGTCCCGCCTGCAGCTGCTCGAGCACCTGCCCGCGCTGCAGCGCCAGCGCAGCCTCCCGGTGTTCTCCGAGGGCTGGGGGCTGTACGCGGAGCAGCTGGCCGAGGAGACCGGCCTGTACCCCGACGAGCGAGGCCAGCTCGGCGCGATCGCCGCGTCGCTGATGCGGGCCGTGCGCCTGGTCGTCGACACCGGCCTGCACGCCCTCGGCTGGAGCCGGGAACGCGCCGTCGAGTACGCGGTCGCGCACGTCCCGATGCCCGCCGAGTTCATGGCCGCCGAGATCGACCGGTACATCGTCATGCCGGGCCAGGCGCTGTGCTACCTGACCGGCAAGCTGGAGATCCTCCGCCTCCGGGACGAGGCCCGCGCCCGCCTGGGCGGCGCGTTCAGCCTCCCCGACTTCCACGCCGCGGTCCTGGACCACGGATCGCTCCCGATGCCCACCCTGGACCGCTCCATCCGCGCGTGGCTGGAGCCCCCGGAGGGGGCGGGGGAGGAGCCGTGATCCGTTCGGTCATCTGGTTGAGGGGTTAGGTCGCGATCTGGGCGGCCGGGGCCGACTCCGGGTCCCGGCCCGCCACCCGGCCCGCGAACTTCCGGGTCAGGACGAACAGGCAGGCCGAGCTGATCAGCAGCATCACGCACATGTACCCGGCGGCGGACATGATCGTGCCGCTCGCGGCCACCATCGCGGCCGAGGCGATCGGCCCGAGCCCGCCGAGCACGTTGGCCACCGACTGCCCGACCGACAGCCCCGAGTAGCGGGTCCGGACGCTGAACGCCGCCGCGAACAGCGCGGCCAGCGGCCCGTAGTTGATCGCGCTGAAGAACGCGAACCCGACCAGGTACCCGATCAGCATCAGGGCGAACTGGCCTGTGCTGACCAGCCAGCACAGGCCGAAGATCGTCACCGCGGTGCCGATCGCGCCCAGCTGCAGGATCCGGCCGGTGCCGAACCGGTCGGCCAGCCAGCCGCCGAGCGGCATGATCACGAGCTGGGTCGCCGTGCTGATCATGAGCACGTCCAGCATCAGGCTCTCGTGCCCGCCGTCCCGGGACGTCCCGTACTGGATCATGTAGGTGATGCAGACCGTCGCGGTCAGGCCGAAGCCCAGGAACGCGCCGCCGGTGAGCAGGGCCTCCCGCCAGTGCTGGCGGAACATCTCGACCACCGGCACCTTCGCCTCGGTTCCCGTGTCCTTGACCTCGCGCTGGAACTCCGGGGTCTCGCCGATGGTCAGCCGCACGATGACGCCGCCGATCACGACGACGCCGCTGAACCAGAACGGCACCCGCCAGCCCCACGACATGAGGTCGCCCTGCGAAGCGGTCGAGGTCACGATGACCCAGACCGCGTTGGCGACCAGGGCGCCCAGCGGCATGCCGACCTGGGGCAGGCTCGCCCACAGGTTCCGACGCCCGGGCGGGGCGTTCTCGTAGGCGACGAGGATCGCCCCGCCCCACTCGCCGCCGAAGGCGCCCGCCTGGACCAGGGCCAGGAAGAGCAGCAGAACCGGCGCGGCGACGCCGATGGAGGCGTAGCCCGGCAGCAGCCCGATGCCGACGGTCGCGATGCCCATCACCACCAGCGTCGCCACCAGGGCATTCTTGCGGCCGAACCGGTCACCGACGTGACCGAAGATCGCCGCGCCGACGGGGCGGCTGGCGTAGCTGACCGCGAGGGTCCCGTACGCCAGCAGCGCGCCCATCAGGGGGCTGCTCGACGGGAAGAACAGTTTCGGGAACACCAGCGCCGCCGCGGTCCCGTACACCTGGATGGAGTAGAACTCCAGGGCGGTCCCGACGAAGCTGACCAGTCCGATCCTCAGAACTGGCGGTCTGTCATTTCCGGCCACGGTGGGCCCCTTCTCTCGGGTCGGATTACGGGATCGTGGCCGGGATGCCGAAGTGGAGCTTGGCGAACTCGCCGGCCGTGTTCAGGTACTGCGCCGAGATATGGCTCTTGTACATGGACGCGTCCCGGTAGTACCGCTGGATCCGCTGGCCCCGCTTGGCCGCGCTCGAACTGGCCAGCGCCCACGACTCCTCGACCGAGCGCACGGCCAGCTGGCCCGCCTGCTGCAGCATCTGGTACAGCACCACGTCGTCCTCGGTGCTGAACGGCTGACCGGTCCGCGCCCAGCGCTCGCAGTACTCCGTGTACAGGTCGCCCACCCGGCAGACCAGGCCCTCCGCGCTGGCCGCCAGCGCCGACGCGTACCCGAACGTCCGCTGCTGGTCGGGATGGGTGTACCGGGGCACCTGAGGGGGCAGGTGCGTCTTCTTCGTGGTGAGGATCTCTTCGAGCTCGTCCAGGCAGGCCCGGGCCGCGCCGGTGATCGCCGCGACCAGGCCGGCGTGGTAGACGCTCCGGATCATCCCCAGGTACATGGGGTTCCCGTGCAGTTCGGTGCCCGGCGTCGCGCCCGGCTCCCGCATCGCGCCCCAGTCGGCGATCCAGTGCCCGGGCACGAACGCGTCCGTGACCTTCACCGAGTTCGACCCGCTGGACTGCATCCCCAGCAGCGACCCGTCGCCCCAGTCGTCCAGCACGACGGCGTGCTCCCCCATGGGGACCGTGAAGATGAGGCTCTTGCCGTCGACCATCGCGTTGACCATGATGTGCGTCGCGTACGGGGTGCCGGAGCAGTAGTCCCAGGTGCCGTTGACGACGTACCCGCCGTCGACCGGCACGGCCTTGCCCATCGGCGCCGGCCGGTGCCCGGACCGGAAGTCGCCCTCGGGCCCGAAGATCTCCCGCTGCGCCCGCTCGCCGAGCGCCGACCCGAGGACCAGCGCGTGATGTGAGGCCAGCGCCAGGTACCACCCGACACCCGGGTCGCCGGCCGCCACGTTCATGACGACCTTCCAGAACGTGGTCAGGTCGAACTCGTACCCGCCGAAAAGGCGGGGCTGGGTGATCCGGTAGAAGCCGTTCCGCAGGAATTGCCGGTGTATTTCCTCGGAACAGCGGCCCCGCCGTTCCGATTCATCCTGGGCCTCCCGGAGAGTGGCCTTCATCGCGGCCGCCCGGGTGAGGATCTCCGCTGGAGTAAGCTCCGGCTCGGGCACGGGGATGGCTTCCTGCACCGCATCGGACGTGGGCATGCGCCTCCTATATGCCCCCGTATAAAAGATCCCTGTATTTTTTGTTGTGATGCCCCAGTGCGAATTTAATTCGCTTATTAATTTCTGATTTTCATCACGTTAAAACTGGGATCCGGGCCCGTCAATGTACCGATTGCCGCCCTTACCGGCCCAGGAGTCCACTGGCGGCGTCCGCTGTCTGGGCGAGCAGCACCGCGATCGTCATCGGTCCGACCCCGCCTGGCACCGGGGTGATCAGGCTGGCCACGCGGCTGACGCTGTCGAAGTCGACGTCGCCGACGTTGCCCGGGTTGCAGCCCGCGTCGATGACGGCGGCACCGGGCTTGACCGCGTCGCCCGGGATGAACCGGGGCCGTCCCGCCGCCGCGACCAGGACGTCGGCCTCGCGGGTGATCGCGTGCAGATCCGCGGTGCGGGAGTGGCAGTAGGTGACGGTCGCGTCTCGTCCCAGGAGCAGCATTCCGACGGGCTTGCCGAGGATCGGGCTGCGTCCGATCACGACCGCCCGCTTCCCGGCCAGTTCCACGTCGTACTCGTCGAGCAGTCGCATGATCCCGCCCGGCGTGCAGGACGAGAAACCCGGCAGCCCGAAGCTCATCGCCGCGTAGGAGCGGAGCGTCACCCCGTCGACGTCCTTGGCCGGATCGATCGCCTCGAAGGCCGCCCGCTCATCGACCCGCGGCGGGACCGGATGCTGCAGCAGGATGCCGTGCACGGAAGGATCCTCCGACAGCCCGGCGATCGCGGCGACAACCTCGCCGGTGGTGGCGGTGGCGGGCAGGGGCACGTGGCGCGACGCGATCCCGGCCTTCCGGCACCGGTTCTGCTTCATCTTCACGTAGGTCGCCGAGGCCGGATCGTCTCCGACCAGCACGGTCGCCAGGCACGGGGGAGTGCCGGTCCGGCGGGTGATCTCGGCGGCGCGTTCGGTGGTGCCGGCCGTGATGCGTGCGGCCAGGCTGGTTCCGTCCATCAGGGTGGCCATGCGCGGCTCCCGGGTCGTCGCGGTTCACCCAGGCGCGCGGCAGGGGCCAGGTCGGCCGGGCCGCTCCCCGGTGGTGCTCCACCTCCAGCGCCAGTAACGGCCCGCACCCAGTCTAAGCGGCTCCCGTCCGCTCTCAGCAGCGTGACGGCCGCCC
>WRBL01000252.1 GCA_009784565.1 Streptosporangiales bacterium
GATCGGGCAGCGGCACCTACGGCACGCTGCTCGGCGATATCGCGGTGCAGGTGGAGTACATCATGGCCGACTTCCTCCGGTCCCGGGGCCGGGACCCGAAGCTGGCGCCGATGTACTCGCAGATGATGGTGGGCATGGTGGCGTTCACCGGCCAGTGGTGGCTGGACGCCCGCAAGCCCAAGCTGGAGCAGGTCGCCGCCAATCTGATCGACCTGGCCTGGCACGGCCTCGCCGGCCTGGAGGACCAGGCCGGGCCGGGCAAGAACCAGCCGCCCGGATAAGGCTAGGCAGCGGCGGTCGCACCGGGGGCGACGGAGGTGGTGCCGGCGGAGGCCGGGGCCACCGGGAGGCCGTCCCGGGACCAGGCGGCGAAGCCGCCGTCGATGTCGGTGGCGGCGGCGAAGCCCAGGTCCTGCAGGGCCGCCGCCGCCAGCGACGAGGTGTATCCCTCGGCGCAGATCACGATGATCCGGTGGTCGTGGCCGGACACCCAGGGCAGCCGGGCCCCGGACGCGGGGTCCAGCCGCCATTCCAGGTGGTTGCGCTCGATGATCCACGAGCCGGGGACCTCTCCGGCTTCCGCGCGCATGTGGGCGGGCCGGATGTCGACGATCACCGCGCCGCGGGCCATGTCGTCGTGGGCCTGGAGCGGTGTGACCCGGGTCAGCCGGGAACGGGCCGACGCGAGCATGTCGTCGATGGTCACCAGTCGGCTTCGCTTTCCGTCCCGAGCGACACCAGGCCCTCGCCGGTCATCTTGTAACGGGTCATCTCCGACAGTGGCGGCGAGTACGCGTGGACGCTCACGGCCACGGAGGACGATGATGTGTTGCGCACGTCATGAATGTACTGCGGGCCGAAGGACCGGACGGCGCCGGGCGAGACTGCCCGCACGGATCCGTCGGGGCGGACCTCGTCCAGATCCCCCCAGGCCAGGCCGAACGCCCCGCAGGCGCCGCCGTGGTCGTGGAACCCGGTTTCGTGTCCGGGCAGCCAGCTGATCAGCCAGATCTCGTAACTGTCGCCGGAATGGATCTGCTCGTACCAGCGCCCCTCGGCGTCGAGGCGCACCCGGGAGATCCACTCCGCGGGCCGGTCGGTCAGCTGGCGGACTCGCTCGGCCAGCTCCGCCGGGTTGAGCCTAATCTCCTTCGTCACCGTCATGCACAGAGGATGCCATAGATTTCCCAGTAATTCAATTGGAAAAAAGGGTATAGGAGAACGTCACGCCCGTCGCACCACTGCGAACACCCGGCGGAACGGAAATATCACGCCGAACGGATAACGGCGGTACGCCCCGCCCACCCGCTTCCCGTACTCTTCGACGAAGTCGGCGGCCTGCTCGGCGTCCAGCCGGGCCAGCACCGGCCGCAGGGTGGTGCCCTTGGTCCACTCCAGCACCGGGTTCTCCCCCGGCAGGATGTGCTGGTAGGTGGTCTCCCAGGCGTCGACCTCGTACCCGGCGCGGGCCAGGAGTTCGACGTAGTGCGCGGGCGAGCCGCCCTGCCGGTTCAGCTCGGCGCCGGCCAGCAGGCCGCGCCAGCGCGGCGACGCCGCGAGTTCCTTCACGATCACGTGCGACGGCGAGTCGAAGTTGCCCGGCAGCTGGAACGCCAGCCACCCGCCCGGGGCGAGCTGGTCAGCCCACCGGACCACCAGCGGGTCATGGTCGGGGACCCACTGCAGGACCGCGTTGCTGACCATCACGTCCGGCGCCTGTTCCGGTTCCCACTCCCGGATGTCGGCCAGGGTGTACGAGACCGGCCCGGGGCCCGTCCGGGCACGGGCCGCCTCGATCATCTCGGGCGAGCTGTCGACTCCCCGGACCGAGGAGGCGCCAGGCCAGCGCTCGGCCAGGGTTTCGGTCAGGTGCCCCGGCCCGCAGCCGAGGTCCACGACGTACGCGGGGCCGGTCGCGCCGATCCGTCCCGTGAGGTCGAAGAACGGCCGCGACCGCTCGTCGCCGTAACGCAGGTACTGTGCCGCGTCCCACATGCCGGCCGCCCTCCGTCATTATTTCTCGATGTAAAGATTCTTGTTGTCAAGAGATAGCCAACCTCAGAAGACATCTCGACGTCAAGAGATAAGCTAGGGGAATGCGGCTCACGGAGGACGGCGCGGGGGTGCGCGACGAGGTCGACGACCTCGTCGACGCGTGGCGCGAGCAGCGTCCTGACCTGGACGTCGGGCCGCTGCACGTGCTGAGCCGGGTATCCCGGCTGGCCCGGCATCTCGACATCGCGCGGCGCAGCGCGTTCGCCCGTCATGACCTGGAGTCGTGGGAGTTCGACGTGCTCTCGGCCCTGCGCCGGGCCGGGCCGCCGTTCCAGCTCACCCCGGGCGCGCTGCTGCGGGCCACGCTGGTCACCTCGGGCACCATGACCAACCGGATCGACCGCCTGGCCGCCAGCGGGTACGTGACGCGCGAGCCCGACCCCCGGGACCGGCGGGGCGTGCTGGTCACGCTGACCGGCGACGGCCGGGACGTGGTGGACGCCGCCCTGGAGGACCTGCTGGCCGGCGAGCGCGAGCTTCTGGCCGGCCTCAATACCGCCGAGCGCGACGCCCTCGCCGGCCTCCTGAGAACCCTCCTGGTCCCCTTCGACGCGGACTGACGCTGCGGCCCCTTCGGAGGATGCCAACGTGACGTTCATCCCCATAGAAGGGGGTCAACGTGACGTTCAGCCCCCTTCGGAGCCGGGAGCCGGGAGCCGGAGCCGGAGCCGGAGCCGGAGCCGGGAGCTGGGGGCGGTCAGCCTTCCAGGGAGGCGCCGACTTCGAGCCAGCGTTCTTCCAGGGCGGCTTTCTCGTCCTGGACCTCGTTCAGCTCGGCGCCGAGCGAGGTGAGCTTGGAGTAGTCGGTGGCGTTCTCGGCCAGTTGCGCGTGCAGTTTCTCCTCGCGCTGGGCGGCCTTCTCGATCTGCCGTTCCAGCCGCGTCATCTCCTTGCGGGCGGCCCGGAGTTCCGCCGCCGACGCGATCCGCTCGGCCTTGGCCGCGGCCGCCGTCGGCGAGCCCGCCGCGGCCGGGCCGGAACCGGAGGCCGGGGATCCCGGCGAACGAGACGCCTTCAGGGCCCGGGAGCGCTCCAGGTACTCGTCCACGCCGCCGCCGAGGAACGAGATCTTGCCGTCGCCCAGCAGCGCGATCACCCGGTCGGTCACGCGTTCCAGGAAGTACCGGTCGTGGCTGACCACGACGAGCGTGCCGGGCCACCCGTCGAGGATGTCCTCGAACTCGGTCAGCATTTCGATGTCGAGGTCGTTGGTCGGCTCGTCGAGCAGGAGGACGTTCGGCTCGTCCATGAGCAGGCGCAGCATCTGCAGGCGCCGCTTCTCGCCGCCGGACAGGTCCCCGATCGGCGTCCACTGCCGGTCTCCGAAGAACCCGAGGCGTTCCAGGAGCTGGCCGGCCGACAGTTCCCGTTTGCCGACCTGGATCCGGAGCTTGATCTCCTCGACCGACTCCCGGACCCGCTGGGCGGGGTCGAGCTCGGCGAGTTCCTGCGACAGGTGCCCGACGCTGATGGTCATGCCGCGGGTCACGCGGCCGCTGACGTCCACGGAAGCGGAGCCCTCGTCGGCCAGCAGCTTCAGCAGGGTGGTCTTCCCGGCGCCGTTGATGCCGACCATGCCGACCCGGTCTCCCGGGCCCAGCAGCCAGGTCACGTCGTCGAGCAGCGTCTTCCCGCCGACGGCCACGGTGACGTCCTCCAGCTCCAGGACGGTCTTGCCGAGGCGGGCGGTGGCCATCTGGGTGAGCTCGACCTTGTCCCGCGCGGGCGGTTCGGCCGCGATGAGCTCGTTGGCCGCCTGGACCCGGAACTTCGGCTTGCTGCTGCGGGCCTGCGGTCCCCGGCGGAGCCAGGCGAGTTCCTTGCGGGCCAGGTTCTGGCGCCGCTGCTCGTCGGCCTCGGCGTTGGCCTGCCGCTCGGCCTTGGCCAGGACGTAGGCGGAGTAGCCGCCCTCGGTCGGGTAGACCCGCCCGGCGTCCACTTCCCACATCTGGTCGCAGACGGTGTCCAGCAGCCACCGGTCGTGGCTGACGACCACGAGGGCGCCGCCGCGGTCGCGCAGGTGCCGCCCGAGCCAGTCGATGGCCTCGATGTCCAGGTGGTTGGTGGGCTCGTCGAGGAGCAGGACGTCGTTGTCGGCGGCCAGCAGGGCGGCCAGTGCCACCCGCCGCCGTTCCCCGCCGGACAGCCGGCTGGCGTCCGCGTCCAGGCTCAGGTCGGCGAGCAGTTCGTTTTTGACCGAACGGCTCTTCGCTTCCCGTTCCCAGGCCCGCTCCCCGAACGCGATCGAGCCCACGGTCCCGGTGAGCTTGTCGCTCTGCGCCAGGTAGCCGGCCCGCAGACCGGAGGTGCGGGCGATGCGCCCGGAGTCCGGTTCGGCCGTGCCGGACAGGATGGACAGGAGCGTGGACTTGCCGGCTCCGTTGCGGCCGACGATGCCGATCCGGTCTCCCTCGCCGACGCCCAGGGAGACCCCGTCGAGGAGGACCTGGGGTCCGTAGGCCTTGGCTACTCGCTCGGCGCTGATCAGGTTGGCCATCTAGTGTCCGTCCTTGCCCGGTGCGGCGGAACGCCCCCGGACGATAGTGGCGCCGGGGACGGGGCCCGTCGCGGTGGCCACGGCCCGGCAGACGCCGGCGCCGGGCAGGGCGGCGGCCAGGTCGGTGGCGTGGTCGGCGTCCCGGGCCAGGAAGAAGCAGGTGGGCCCGGAACCGGAGACCATGGCGCCCAGCGCGCCGAGTTCGAGGCCGGCGTCGAGGGTCTTGCGCAGCGCCGGGAACATGGCGATGGCCGGCTCGGCCAGGTCGTTGGTGAGGGCCGGCCCGACTTCGCCGGGTTCGCCGGCCCGCAGGGCGCTCATCAGCTGGCTGGACAGTTCCGGGGCGGGCACCTGGTCGTCTCCGCGCAGCCTGTCCAGGGTGCCGTACACCTTGGGGGTGGGCAGGGCGCCGTCGGCGAACGCGAGGACCCAGTGGTATTTCACCGGCGGGACCAGCGCGGCGGTGAGCCGCTCGCCCCGTCCCCGGCCGACGGCGGTGCCGCCGAGGACGGAGAACGCGACGTCGCTGCCGATCCCGGCGGAGATCTCGCACAGTTCGCCCGGGGTGAGCCCGGCCTGCCACAGTTCGTTGCAGGCGACCAGGGTGCCCGCCGCGTCGGCGCTGCCGCCGGCGAGGCCGGCCGCGACCGGGATCCGCTTGCGGATCGTCACGGCGATGCCCGCGTACTCCGGCATGTCGGTCCCGCGCAGCGCGCACACCGCCCGGAGGGCGGCGACGGCCTTGAGCGCGAGGTTGTCTCGGCCGGCGGGCACGGCGTCGGCGCCCTCTCCGCTGGTCTCGACGCTGTCGGCCCGCGCCGGGGTGACCGTGATCTCATCCGCCAGCGAGATGGCGTGGAACACGGTTACGAGATCGTGGTACCCGTCCGGCCTCGGCGGGCCCACCGCGAGCTGGAGGTTGATCTTGGCGGGAACCCGCACCGTCACACTGTTGGCCACGAATCCTGAATGTTACCCGTGTTAGCGGCCTGGGCGATGCGCGCGAAGGCCGTGACGTCGAGGGATTCACCCCGAGTTCGGGGATCTATGCCGGCGGCGCGCAGGATCCGCTCGGCTTCGGGGGCCGACCCGGCCCATCCGGACAGGGCGGCGCGCAGGGTTTTCCGGCGCTGGCCGAAGGCCGCCTCGATGACTTTGAAGGTTTCCCGCCGGTCCGCGCCGCCGTCCGGCGCGTCCCGCCGTTCGAAGGCGACCAGCTTGGAGTCGACGTTGGGGACGGGCCAGAAGACGCTGCGCGGGACGGTTCCGGCGGGTTTCGCGGCGGCGTACCAGGCCAGCTTGGCGGACGGGGCGCCGTAGACGCGACCGCCGGGCCCGGCGCACATCCGGTCGGCGACCTCGGCCTGGACCATGACGACGCCCCGGTCCAGGCCGGGGCAGGCGGCCAGCAGGTTCAGGACCACGGGAACCGCGACGTTGTACGGGAGGTTGGCCGCGAGCACGGTCGGCTGGCCCGCGTCGGAGTCGCTGACCGTCATGGCGTCCGCCGTGACGACCGTGAGCCGGTCCGCCGCCTCCGGCGCCCGGCCGGCGACCGTCTTGGGCAGTTCCTCTGCCAGGACCGGGTCGATCTCCACCGCGACGACGCGGGCGTCCGCGGCGGCGGCGCTTTCCAGCAGTGCCAGGGTGAGGGAGCCCAGACCCGGCCCGACCTCGAGGATGACGTCTCCGGCGCGGGGGGCGGCGATGCCGGCGATCTGGCGGACGGTGCCGGGCTCGACCACGAAGTTCTGGCCCAGCTTCTTCGTGGGCCGCGCCCCGATCCGCCCGGCGATCTCCCGGATGTCCCCCGCCCCCAGCAGCCGCACGCTCATGCGTCCACACCGCACAGCGACAGCAACGGGACCATCGCGGGCGCTATAGCGGCACCTTCGGTCCCGTTGCGCGCACGGGTGGCGAGGGTGAGCGTCACCAGCGGAAGACTTTGTCGCCGGTGGCGCGGAGCGTGGCGCAGAAGCCGTCCAGGTCCAGGTCCTTCAGTTCCGCGAGGTAGCGGATCGTGTAGGCGGTCAGGGCCGGGTGGTTCTGCTTGCCGCGGTGCGGGACCGGGGTCAGGAACGGGGCGTCGGTCTCGGCCAGGATCAGTTCCGGCGGGGCGACGACGGCCGCGTCCCGGAGCGGCTGCGCGTTCTTGAACGTCACGTTCCCGGCGAAGCTCATGATGTACCCGGCCTCCGCGCACCGGGCCGCCAGGGCGGCGTCGCCCGAGAAGCAGTGGAAGATCACCGAGTACGGCGGCCAGGGAGCGTACTCCTCCAGGATGGACAGCACGTCGTCGTGGGCTTCCCGGTCGTGGATCATGACCGGCTTGCCCAGGCGGCGGGCGATCTCGATGTGGGCGCGGAACCACTGGCGCTGCAGTCCGGGATCGGAGTGGTCCCGGTAGTAGTCGAGGCCGGTCTCCCCCACCGCCACCACGCGGGGCTCTGACACCAGCGACTCGATCTCCGCGAGCACCGCGGCCCGGTCGGGCTCGGCGGCGGCCACGTCGTTGGGGTGGATCGCGACGGCGGCGTAGACCTCCGGGTACTCCTGGGCGGTCTTCACCGACCATCGCGACGACAGCACGTCGCATCCGACGTTCACCACGCGGGAGATCCCGGCGGACCGGGCCGCGTCCAGCAGGCCGCCCACGTTTACATCCGCGGAGTCATCCGCGGCGTAATCCATGTGGGTATGGCTGTCGAACGCGCCCGGTCCCGGGAGCGAGAAATCGGCTACGGGAAGAGGAGCCATAATCCGTTCGGGCTAATTCTTGTTATCGGAATTGCCGCCGAGGCGGGCGATTTCCTCGTCCACCACGGACTGGTCCAGCTTGGTGAACAGAGGCTTCGGCGCCGACAGCTTCGTGCCGGGGGCCACCGGACGGGACTCCCAGCGGAAGGACGTGTCGTAGTCGCCGGTGATGACCGGGTAGGACGGCCCGCCGTCCTCGTCCACGGTCTCGACCCGCGGCATGCCGGACCAGTCGCCGGTACCGCCGAGCATCTCGTGGACCGCCTGCGACGAGCGCGGCAGGAACGGCGTCAGGAGGGTCTTGGCGTCGTCGACGGCCTGCAGCGTCACGTGCAGGACCGTCGCCATGCGCTCCGGGTCGGACGTCCGGAGCTTCCAGGGCGCCTGGTCGGAGAAGTACTTGTTGGCCTCCGACACCGTGCGCATGGCCTCGCCGATCGCGGCCTTGAAGCGCGACCGGTTGAGCTGCTCGCCGACGGCCGAGAACGACTTCGCCGAGTTGGCCAGCAGGTCGCGGTCGACGTCGGTCAGCCGGCCGGGCTCCGGGATGGAGCCGATGTTCTTCGACGCGAACGACACGGCGCGGTTCACCAGGTTGCCCCAGGTGGCGACGAGTTCGTCGTTGTTGCGGCGGACGAACTCGCTCCAGGTGAAGTCGGTGTCCTGGTTCTCGGGACCGGCGACCGCGACGTAGTAGCGGAGCGCGTCGACGTCGTAGCGCTCGAGGAAGTCCTTGACGTAGATGACGACCTGGCGGGAGGAGGAGAACTTCCGTCCTTCCATCGTCAGGTATTCGCTGGAGACGACCTCCGATGGCAGGTTCAGCGTCCCGAGCGGGCCGGGTTCGCCTCCCCTGGCGCCCTTGCCGCCGTATCCGAGGAGGATCGCCGGCCAGATCTCACTGTGGTAGGTGATGTTGTCCTTGCCCATGAAGTAGTACGCCTCGGCGCCCGGCTCGTTCCACCAGGCGCGCCAGGCGTCGGGGTCGCCGGACCGGCGGGCCCACTCGATGGACGCCGACAGGTAGCCGATGACCGCGTCGAACCAGACGTAGATCTTCTTGTCCGGCCGGCCGCTCCACCCGTCGAGCGGGACGGGGACGCCCCAGTCGAGGTCGCGGGTGATCGCCCGCGGGCGCAGGTCATCGAGCAGGTTGAGGGAGAACTTGAGCACGTTCGGCCGCCACTGGCCGGACTTGGACTGGAGCCAGCTGCCGAGGACCTCGGTGAAGGCCGGGAGGTCCAGGAAGTAGTGCTCGGAGTCGACGAACTGGGGCGTCTCGCCGTTGATCTTCGACTTGGGGTTGATCAGCTCGTGGGGATCGAGCTGGTTCCCGCAGTTGTCGCACTGGTCGCCGCGCGCTCCCGGGTAGCTGCAGATCGGGCAGGTGCCCTCAATGTAGCGGTCCGGGAGCGTGCGGCCGGTGGACGGCGAGATCGCGCCCAGCGTGGTCTTCGGGAAGATGTACCCGTTGGCCAGGAGGGTCTTGAAGATCTCCTGGGTCACGTCGTAGTGATTGCGGGTGGTCGTCCGGGTGAAGAGGTTGTAGCTCATCCCCAGGTCGTGCAGGTCGTTCCCGATGACCTGGTTGTAACGGTCCGCCACCTGCCGTGGCGTGATGCCTTCCTGGTCGGCCTGGACGGTGATCGGCGTGCCGTGCTCGTCGGTGCCGGACACCATCAGGACCTGGTTGCCCGCCATCCGCTGGTACCGGCTGAACATGTCGCTCGGCAGGGCGAAACCGGATACGTGACCGATATGCCGCGGGCCGTTGGCGTACGGCCAGGCCGGAGCGGCGAGGATGTGCCTGGTGTTAGCGGATGCCATGCTTCATAGAGTACGGGCAGTGCCCGTGTAGTCGCTGCTGATTAAGCCGGGGTCTCGGCGTTCTCGTTGTCGGCCGGGGTCCCGATCTTCTCCGCCTCGATCGAGGTGTGGCGGGTCTGCTTGATGCCCAGGATCGAGAGGAAGAACGCGCCGAAGATCAGCTGGAAGCTAATCATGAGGGCGGTCACGGACGGCACCACCAGGCGCAGCGAGTGCTCGTAGTTCAGGGCGCCGAAGTGGGAGGCCTGCCAGTTCACCAGCGAGAAGATCAGTCCGGCCAGGCCCGCGAGACCGATGATCACGCCGAAGACGAGGCCGCGTTCCAGGGAGAGCTTGCCGAGGATCCGCTGCACCGACGGCTCGTGCGGCAGGAAGCCCTCCGAGCCGGCGTAGACCTGCGTGAACAGCCAGAAGAAGATGAGCTGGAAGCCGA
>WRBL01000253.1 GCA_009784565.1 Streptosporangiales bacterium
AGGAAGACGACCTGCTGGGGATCTACATCAGCTCGCTGCGGCTGCTGGCGGACAACCCCGCCGAGGAGGTGCTCCCCGCCCACGAGTACCGCTTCGCCGGGATCTCCGGGCGGGTTAACGGGCTCCTGTCCCATCACACCGAGCGGCTCGGCGAGGTCATGACCGCCGTCCACGCCGCCCCCGGCCTCACGTCGGTCGCCGTCGCCGAGGCCCTGCAGTGGAGCCGCCCCTGGGAGGCGATGGTCGGCCCGCAGCGGCGCTTCGCGATCGGCGAGGCGTTCTCCCACCTGGTCCACCTGGAGCGGACCGGCTACCTGGTCAACAAGGGCCTGGACGAGAACGGGGCCGGCGTCGACAGCTGGTTCCCGCTGCGCGACTCCGGCCCCCAGCTGGTCTAGCCGCCTCGATCATCAGCCCGCCGGGCGCTAGCGCATGCCCCACAGGTAGGGGTCGGGCGCGGTGCGGTTGATGATGGCGTCGGCCCGGTCCCGCAGGACCTGCTCCTCCCACTCGATGACCGGCGTGAACCGGCCCTCGGACAGCCGTGTGTCCGCCTCCCGGTCGTGGCGGGCCCAGAAGTTCCCGCTCTCCACCGCCTCCAGGACGGTGACCGCCACCTCCTCCGGCTCGGCCAGGACGGCGGGGACCCCGCCCTTCTCCAGCCCCTGCTGCACGAAGGGCATGAACTCGGGATCCCCGGCCAGGCCGCTCTTGGTCAGGGGCGGGAACAGGGCGTGGACCTTGATCTCCGACTCGGCGTCGCGAAGCTGCCCGTACAGGGACTCCAGCACCGAGATGACCGCCGCCTTCGACGCCGCGTAGGCGGCGGTCTGGTACTGGACGCCGACCGCGCCCGCGCCCGACGTCGTGCCGATGATGTCGCCGGGACCGCCCTGGGCGATCATGCGCGGGGCGAAGGCCTTGATGCCGTGCAGGACGCCGAAGAAGTTGATGTCGACCACGCGCCGCCACTCGTCCAGGGCGTCGTCCAGCAGCGTCCCGACCCCGCCGATCCCGGCGTTGAGGAAGGCGATGTCCACCCGGCCGTAGTGCTCCCAGGCGGCGTCGGCCAGGGCCTTGACCGACTCGTAGTCCGCCACGTCCGCCTGGACGCCGAAGACGTCCAGGCCCTCGTCCGCCAGGTCCTTGACGGTCTGGTCGAGGGTCCCGGAATTGATGTCGGCGAGGACGACCTTCGCGCCGTTGGCCGCGAAGAGCCTGGCGGTGGCGCGGCCGATGCTGCGCGGGCCGCCGCTGCCGGTGATAACGGCGACTTTGCCGTCGATGCTAGACATGGGTCTCCTTGCCGGGGGTGGTGCGGACCGTGAGGGTGGTCATGCGGCGGGCGTTGAAGTGGGCGGGGTCGTAGCCGATGTCGCCGACGATCCCGGCGGTGTCGCCGAAGCGGCGGTCGAACTCGGTGATCATGAGCTTGCCCTGCGCCTTCACCAGGTTGAGGCCGATGCACAGGTGCGGGCCGGCCCCGAAGATGAGGTTGCCGGCGTGGTTGCGGGTGATGTCGAACGTGCGCGGCTCCGGCCACTTGGCCGGGTCCAGGAACGCGGCCGACAGGATCGGCATCACGAACTCGCCCTTGCCTAGGACCTGCCCGCCGAACTCGGTGTCGGCGTAGGGGAAGCGCGGGATGCCGCCGAACTTCCCGAAGCCCGACCAGCGCAGGACCTCGATGATCGCGTCCTCCGTCAGCTCCGGCCGTTGCCGCAGCAGCCGGTGCTGCTCCGGGTGGGTCAGCAGCGCGTGGAGGGCGGTGGTGTGCAGGTCGACCGCGGTGTCCGCGCCCGCCACGACCAGCGCCACGACGACCGAGAGGATGTCGAAGTCGTCGAGGCCCTCCCCGTCCTCGGTGGTGGAGATCAGGGTGCCGATGAAGTCATCGCCCGGGTCTTTCCGGGCGCGGCGCTCGGCGATCATGTTCTGCAGGTATTCCAGCGCGGGAATCGCGTCGGCGATGAGCTGGTCCCGCTGATCGGCGTGGAGCGGGTTGGCCGCGCGGACCATGTTCCAGCCGAGTCCGTGCTCGAAGAGGGTGTCGTCCTTCGGCGGCACGCCCACCATCCGGGCGATCGACCGGATCGGGACCTTGGCCGCGATGTCGGCCGCGGCGTTGAACTCGGCCGGGTTGTCGATCTCGTCGAAGATCTGCGTGATGGTCTCGGCGATCTTCACCTCGATCTGGTCCATCACCTTGCGGGAGAACGCCGGGGCCGTGAGTCGGCGCAGGCGCATGTGGTCCTTCGGCTCGACGGCCAGGAGGGAGCGGTCCATGACTTTCTCGTAGATCGTCCACTCCTCCCGGGGTTTCTCCGGCGGCGCGTCGTTCCAGTCCTTGAAACGGCTGCTGAACCTGGGGCTCTTGAGGACCTCGGCGGCCAGCTCGTGGGTGGTGACGAGCCAGCCGTTGATGCCCTTGTGGAACGCGACCGGGTAGTCGCGGGTCAGCCGGGCGAAATGCTCGAAGGGGTCTTTGACGAACTCGGGGTCGAAGGGGTTGTAGACGTCGAAGTCGATCTCGACTCGGGGACTGGCCATCAGCTCACTTCCTCGTGGCGGCGGGAGATGCTGTCGATCAGTGCTTCGGTGAGCGCGCGGTGGACGCCGCCGCTCCGGTTGTCCCAGGCCGACGCGGCCTGGCGGACGAGGGGCAGGTCATCGTCGCCGGCCTCGTCGAGCGCCCGGGTCAGCCCGTCCGGGCCCGCCGCCGACAGCCGTTCCCGGCTGACTCCCATCGCGGTGCCCATGGCGATGACGGAGACCTGGACGTGGATGGCGATCGCCTCGCCGAGGCTGAAGCCCCGCCGGGTGAGCGCCTGGTAGAAGGCCTCGGTGAGCCGCATCTCGGGTTCGAGCGTGGACTCGACGCTGAGCGCGTGGATGAGGACCGTCGCGTCCTTGGACAGGGTGGCGGTGAGGCCGTCGACGTAGTCGCGCAGGTACTCGTCCCAGGGCTGGCCGGTGTCCGGCGGGACGGGCAGGGCCCGCAGCCGTTCGGCCGTGACGAGACGGACCAGTTCGTCCCGGTCGGCGACGTACTGGTAAAGCGTGCCGACGCTGACGTGGAGCGCCTCGGCGACCCTGGTCATGGTCAGCTCGCCGGGCGGCAGCGCCGCGGCCGTGCCGATAATTTTCTCCCTGGTGAGGAGCCTCGGCCGGCCGACGGGACGCCGGGTCACCGGCCCCGGGTCCCGGGCCCGGCCCCGATTATTGAAGGCCTTTCAGAAACCATATATACGATATAACATCTGAGTTCCGAGGGTTCAAGAGCCAGTTGTAAGGTGATGCTCATGGCATGGCGAGTAGAGGTTGACGAGGACACCTGCATGGGCACCGGGGCGTGCGAGTACACGGCGCCGGACGTGTTCGAGGTCGGCGACGAGGGCGTCGTGAAGATCATCGGCCCGGTCCCCGAGGACGACAAGAAGGTCCGCGACGCGGTCGCGGAATGCCCGGTCGGCGCCCTGAAACTCCTCGGCCCCGACGACTAGGACGTCTCGCCGGCCTTCCGGGCGCTGCCGAGGATGCGGACGGAGGCCGGGGCCAGGGCGGCCGAGAGCGGGAAACGGAAGCCGCGGCACTTGTCGACGATGAAGACCCGGGCGATGGCGTCCCGGGTCTGGCGGGTCACGTGGCAGCCGCCCATGAGCCGCGGATGCACCACGTCGACGGCACGCTGGTAGGCGGCGAACCAGGGATCGCGGCTCAGCACGTGCTCGTAGAACCGCACCCGCCCGCCCGGCCGCAGGACCCGGCTGAACTCCGCGAGCGCGGCCGGGACATCGTCCACCGAGCAGAGCAGGCCGGAGAAGACCACCGCGTCGAACTCTCCGTCCCCCGCGGGCAGGCTCGTCGCCGTTCCCTCCACGACCCGGACCGGGACCGGGGCGTCCGCCGCCGCGATCTCCGCCCTCGCCCGCAGGTACGGCTCCGGTTCGGCGGCCACCACCTCGCTCACCGAGGACGGGTAGTGCGGAAAATTCAGCCCGCTGCCCGGGCCGATCTCCAGCACCCGGCCGGACAGCCCCGCCAGCAGCTCGATCCGGTACTCACGATTTCCCTGTTCCTCGTTCCGCCCGCCGAAGCGCGCGAAGTACCGGGCGAAGAACGGGTTCCGCACCTGCGTCATGCCATGGTCCTATCACGCCGGGCCCGCGTGAGGGGTCAGTCCCAGTCGGCGTAGCCGCGGGCGACGCGGAGGCGGCCGATGGAGGGGTCGCGGATGACGTGGGTGCAGTCGGCGCCGAGCGCCGGATCCCAGAGGGCGCGGTCACGGGCGATGACGGGGCAGGCGGGGACGCCGGCGGCGGCCAGCTCGCCCAGCCAGTGCGCCGCCGGCCGGGCGGCGAACGCGGCGGCCAGCGCGTCCGGGGACGCCGCGCCGGCGGCCGACAGCAGGGCCGCGACCTGCTCTTCCGTGGTCGCGGCGACGGCGATCCAGCCGTCGGAGGTCGCGTGCAGGCGGTGCGCGGCCGTCGGGCCGGGGTAGTCGCGGCCGCCTTCCGGGGCGGGCGGGCGGCCGTCGTACGTGGTCATCTCGGACTGCTGGAGGAACCCGGCGGTAGCGGCCAGGGAGGCGGTCACGTGCCGGCCACGGCCGTCGCGGGATCGCGCGTACAGCCCGGCGAGGATGCCGAACGCCGCCAGGGCGCTGGTGCCGACGTCGTGCATCGGGGCACTCGTGGCGGCGGGGACGCCGTCGGTGTCCGAGACGGTGCCGCCCTGGGCGGCGGCCAGGCCGCTCAGGGACTGCAGGACCGGGTCGAAGCCGGGCAGGGACGCGTGCTCCCCTTCGCGGCCGAACGCGCTCACCGAGCACCGGACCAGTGCGGGGCTGGCCGCCGCGATCGTCTCGTCGCCCAGGCCGAGGCGGTCCATCGCGGCGGCGGACGTGTTGTCGATCAGAACATCCGCCCCGGCGAGCTGGTCCAGGAAGGCCTGGCGGCCGGCGGGGTCGCGCAGGTCGGTCTCCGTGATGGTCTTGGCCTGGTTCACCACGGCGTACGACGCGGTGAACACGTGGTACGGGTCGCCGGAAGGGCGCTCGGCCTTCACGACCTCCGCGCCGTGGTCGGCCAGGATCGCGGCGGCGAACGGGGCGGCCAGGAACGTGCTCAGGTCGATGACCTTCAGGCCGGACAGGGGCCCGCCGGTCCCGCCGGAGGCAGGGGCCGGCGCGGCGGCCGAGGCGGGGTTCCCGGGTACGGGCAGGGCTGTCAGGCGGACCGGGACGTCCGGCGTCGTAACCGGCCCCAGGTCCGGGTGGTCGATGGTGACCGGGGCGTCGTGGTAGGTGCTGGCCAGCCACTCGTCCCGGGTCCAGACCGGGGCGGCGGGGACCCCGGCCTCGCGGAGTACGGCGATCCACTCATCGCACGGGCGCCCGGCGAACGTCTTCTCCAGTTCCGTCCCGGCGGCGGCACCGGTGGCGGGGACCAGGAGGCTGGTGAACTCGCCGTCGATCCCCGGCAGCGCCATGATCTCCATGCGGTCCAGGGCGTCCAGGGCGCGGAAGAAGAAGTCCGGGCTGAGCGCGGCCAGGTGCAGCCAGCGCCCGTCCCCCGCCTGGTAGGTGCGGAAGTTCGCCGGCCCGGGGAGCCAGCCGGTGGACGCGACCTCGTCAACGTCCAGCCCGGTAATCGCCATCGAGGCCAGGCAGGCGGCCATCGCGTGCAGTCCGGTCACCGTGACCGTGCCGCCGCCCCCGACCAGGCCGGCGGCGGCCGCGGCCGCGCCGAGAGCGCCGTGCACCGCGGTGAACGTGGGCACCGCCGACGCCACCGGGGCGCCTGAGTGCGAGGGATGGTACGCGGCGAAGCCGCCCAGCGCGGTACGCAGCACCGGGTCGTCGGGGAGGTCCGCGAAGCGCCCGGACGCGGTGTGCGGGGGCAGCCACACCCGGACGCGCGCGGAAACGGCGTCCAGTTCCGCGCGCGGGCCGTCGGAGAGGAGCACGCCGGCCTCCGGGGCGGAGGCCGCGAACCGCTTGCCCCGGTCCCAGGCCAGGTCCTCCGGCGCGGACCCCGGAGCGGCCACCCGCGTAACGTCCGCGCCGAGGCCGGCCAGGAGCAGGCCCGCCATCCGGGCCGCCTGGCCCCGGGACAACTCCGTCACCCGGACGCCGGACAGCGGTCCCGGTGCCGCGCTCACCTCGCGACAGCCTTCCGGGCCCGGTCGCGAAGCTCGAACTTCAGGACCTTCCCGCTCGGATTCAGCGGGAGCGCCTCCACGAACGACACGTGGCGGGGCACCTTGAAGTTGGCCATCTCGTTCCGGCACCAGGCGATCAGCTCGTCCGCCGACGGGACGGCGGTGTCCGCCCGGGGGATCACGTAGGCGTAGCCGACCTCCCCCAGGCGCTCGTCGGGCACCCCGACCACGGCCACCTGAGCGACGGCGGGGTGCCGGGAGAGGAGGTTCTCGATCTCGGCCGGGTAGGCGTTGAACCCGCCGACGATGAACATGTCCTTGATCCGGTCGGTGATCTTCAGGTTGCCGGCGGAGTCGAGGACGCCGACGTCGCCGGTTCGCAGCCAGCCGTCGGGGGTTATCGCCTCGGCGGTGGCCTCCGGGTTGCTGAAGTACCCGCTCATCACGTTGTAGCCCTTCGCCCAGACCTCCCCCGGCTCCCCGGGCGGGGCGTCGGCCCCGGAGGAATCGACCACCCGGACGGACACGCCGGGAATGGGACGGCCGCAGGTGTTCGCGATCACCTCGACCGGGTCGTCGTGGCGGCACATCGACACGGTGCCGGTGGTCTCGGTCAGGCCGTACCCGGTGACGACGGACTCGAAGCCGAGGTCGGTGCGGATCCGCCGCACCAGGTCCACCGGCACGGACGCGGCCCCGGTAACCGCCAGCCGCAGCGACGACGAGTCGTAGCCGGACAGGTCGGCGTTCAGGAGCGACTGGTACAGCGCCGGCGGCCCGGGGAGCATCGTGATCCGTTCTTTCGCCACCAGGGCCATGACCGTGTCGACCTCGAACACCGGGCACGGCACCAGGGTGGCGCCGACCAGGACCGACGCCAGGATCCCGGACTTCAGCCCGGCGGTGTGGAAGAACGGGTAGACGCACGCGTACCGGTCGCCTTCCCGCAGGCCGACCGTCTCGGCCCAGGCCACGTAGGTGCGGGTGCTGGCCCCGTGGGTGAGCATCGCGCCCTTCGGCGTGCCGGTGGTGCCCGAGGTGAAGATGATGTCGCTGCTGTCGTCCGGTCCGAGGGCGGTCTCGGCGTCGAGGGGCCCGCCCCCGGCGGCCCGCGCAAGAAACGAAGACCACGACACTCCGTCACCGGGGTCGCCGGACAGGACGACGATCTCGAGTTCCTCGCGAAGCGCAGCGTCGTCGGCCGACAGCATCCCGGCGTAGTCGGCGCCGAGGAAGTCGGTGACGGTCAGCAGCATCCGGGCACCGGACGTGCGCAGCACGTGCGCGGCCTCGGCTCCCTTGAACCGGGTGTTGATCGGCACCATGACCGCTCCGGCCGCGTAGATGCCGAACGACGCGATGATCCACGACAGCGAGTTCGGTGCCCAGACCGCGACGCGGTCCCCCGGTCTCACCCCGCTGGCGGCGAACGCCCGGGCGGCCCGTGTCATCTCGGTCGCGAGCTCGGCGAAGGTGACCCGCTGGTCGCCGTCCACGATCGCTTCCGCGTCCGGCCACAGCGACGCGGCCCGCCGGACGGCGGCGGGGACGGTCGGCGGCCCGTTGAATGACCCCGCGGCGCTCACCGGGCGGCCCCGTCGTGCTTCGCCGGCTCGGCCCACTTCGGTTCCCGCTTCTCGGCCCAGGCGCGCGGCCCCTCGTCCTGGTCGGGATGGCCCCACACGCTGACCACTTCCTTCGCGCCCTGACGGCAGGCCTCGGTCAGGCCGGATTCCAGGGCGCCCCACAGGGCGCGCTTGGTCGCGGCCATCGCGGCCGGGGAGTTCTTCGCGATCGTCTCGGCCAGTTCCTGGGCCCGGGTCCGGAGCTCCGCCGCCGGGACGACCTCGCTGATCATGCCCAGTTCGCGGGCGCGGGACGCGGGCATCCGCTCGTGCCGTCCGACCAGGGCCATCCGCATGACGGCCTCGAACGGCATCTTGCGCAGCAGCCCGATCGCCTCCGGCGCCACGACCTGGCCGACGGACACGTGCGGGTCGAAGAACTGGGCGTCGTCCGCGGCGATGACCACGTCGGCGTCGGCGACCCAGTGGAAGCCGCCGCCCGCGCAGATCCCGTTGACCGCGGTGATCACCGGCTTGGCGACCTTCTGGTGCCAGGCGGTGAAGTGCAGGTCCCAGTTCTCCATCGACTCCCGGTACCGCTCCATGCCGACGCCGTCGCTGGCCAGCTCGGCCACGTCGACGCCGGTCTGGAACGCCCGGCCCTCGCCGGTATGCACGATGACCCGCACGTCCGGGTCGTTGTCCAGTTCCAGCCAGGCACCGGCGAGTTCCTCCCGCATGGCCGCGTTCATCGCGTTCAGCGCTTCCGGGCGGTTGAACAGCAGCCAGCCCACCGGGCCGCGCCGCTCGAGCTTCAGGGTCTTGTACGAGGTGTCACTCACGCGGGGTCCTCCAGGGCGCGCCACAGCAACTGCTTGATGTGCCGGACCTCGTCCGGCGGGTTCAGGGCGATCTTGCCGGCCAGTGACCGGGCCGTGTCCCGCAGTTCGGCGGGCGGCACCACCTCGCTGACGATGCCGAGCTGACGGGCCCGTTCGGCCGGAAGCTTCTCGTGCCGGCCGATGAGCCCCATCCGCGCCGTCGGCTCGAACGCGGCCCGGCGGGCCAGGCCGATCAGCTCGAACGCGCTGACCTGCCCGACCGACACGTGCGGGTCGCAGAACACGGCGTCGGAGGCGGCGATCACGATGTCGGCGTCGGCGACGAAGTGCAGGCCGCCGCCTGCGCAGGTCCCGTTGACGGCGGCGATGACCGGCGTGGCGACCTTGTTGTGCCAGGCGGTGATCAGGAGTTCGGCCCGCTTGGTGCGGCGGGACTGCTCACGCAGCGCGTCTTTGTCCTTGGCCAGTTGCCGCACGTCCAGGCCGGTCTGGAACGACGGGCCGTTCCCGGTGTTGACGATGACCCGGACGGAAGGGTCTTCGTCCAGTTCGCGCCAGGCCTTCGGCAGGTCCGCCAGCATGGCCGCGTCCATGGCGTTCCCGACCTTCGGCCGGTCGAAGATCAGCCAGCCGACCGGGCCCTCTCGCTCGACGGCGAGTCCGGCGTAGCTCATCGGCCGGTGAACTTCGGGTCGCGCCTGGCCGCGAACGCCTTCATGCCCTCGCGGAAGTCCTCGCTGCGCGAGGACAGTTCCATCGCGAACGCCTCGTTGCGCAGCGTCGCCTCCAGCGGGGCCTCGCGGCCAGCGTGCATGAGCCACTTGGCCAGTCCCACGGCGACGGTCGCCTGGCCCGAGAGGGTAGCGGCGATCCGTTCGGACTCATCGTCGAGGGAATCGTCGGGGACGCACGCGTGGATGAGACCCCAGTCCGCCGCCTCGGTGCCTTTGATCTTCTCGCCGAGCAGCAGCATGC
>WRBL01000254.1 GCA_009784565.1 Streptosporangiales bacterium
CAGGCTCGTCACCAGGGTCTGCCGCCGCTGCTCGCGCGTGAACAGCTGCCGCCAGCTGGGCCGGTGCTCGATGTCCTTGCGGGACGCCGCGTCCTTCACCTGCTGGAACCGGGAGGAGTCCTTGAGGAACAGCCCGGCCACCAGGACGAGGACGAGCGGGGCGAACGCGACCAGGAACAGGGGCCGCCAGCCGGGCCCGGGCAGGAGGATGCTCGCGACCGTGCCCGCGACCGCGGCGCCCAGGGGGTACCCTGCCTGCACGAATCCCATCAGCACGCCGCGGTGACGGCGCGGGGCCTCCTCCGCGACGAGGGTATTGATGACCGGCTCGGTCAGCCCGTAGGACGTCGCGACCAGCAGCCGGACGACGATGAACTGCCAGGCGCCGGAGACCAGCGCGGTGAGGCCGCCGAACACGCCCGTTCCGACCAGGGAGACCTGGAAGTTCAGGCGGCGGCCCCTCCGGTCGATGACCCGGCCGGCCAGGACCGGGGCGGCGAAGGTGACGAAGGCGAACACGCCGACCAGGTATTCCATGGTCGGCAGGGACAGGTGCATCGCGGGCGCGAGCGCGGGGACGGCGAGGCCGAGCATGACGTTGTCCATCGACACCAGCGCCCAGGCCGCGAAGGCGAGCAGGATGACGAAGGTGATGTAGCCGGTGGTGCGGGCGGGGGCCGGCGGGGCCTGCTGGAGGGGCCGGGGATCAGCTGCGGGCATGGCGATGCGCCTCCGTTACCGGGGGGAGGGACGAGGGGCTTTCCGGGGGATGCGGGGCTAGCGGGGAGAGGTCAGGACGGAGACCACGGAGCGTTCGCTGGTGCCGCGGTGGCCGTCCATCTGGGCGATCAGTTCGTCGGTGTCTCCCCGGCGCAGAGCGTCGATGATCTTGACGTGCTCGTCGAGGATGCGGAGCCGGGTCTCGTGCCCGGCGCTGTAGACGGAGCGGTAGGGCTCGGTCTTGTCCCACAGGCGGGCGGTCTCGGCCAGGACGTGCTCCAGGCCGGCCAGCCCGAACATGCGGAAGTGCAGGTCCCGGTTGAGCTGCTTCCATTCCCGGGACGAGGGCCGGGCGGCCGCGGCCGCCAGGCGCTGGTTGAGGTCGGTGAGCGCGGCGATCTCGTCGTCGTCCACGGGGAGCGGGACGCGGCGCAGCATCTCGGTCTCCAGGAGCCGGCGCATCAGGTAGATCTGGCTGAGCTCGTCGGCGGACAGCCGCGCCACCACGAACCCGCCGCTGGGAGAGGCCTCCACGAGGCCCTCGGCCTGGAGGTTCTTCAGCGCCTCGCGGACCGGGACCCGGCTGATGCCCAGGTCCCCGGCGACGGCGGCCTGCCGGACCGGCTGGCCCGGCAGGAGCACGCCGTCGCGCACCATCTCGCGGATGGCGGCGATGGCCTGCTCGGCGAGCGAAACCGCTGGCTCCGTTGGCACCGGTTACCTCCCGAACGACCATCCGACGACTTCACCGCATGGTGAATACACTCATGAATACGCTCCTGTATTCACCTCGTCAAGCGGCTCGTTCATGCCGTAGGGCCACAGCCACTCGTACGGGCCGAAGTCGGCGGGCTTGTCGTCGGTTCCGGGGCCGGCGTCGAACGGCTCGCGCGCACCGCCGCCGGGCTGGCCGAGGTTCTTGCCGCGGTCGACCGACGACAGCCGCTGCACGGCGGCGGTCCGGGGCAGCCGTTCGGCCTGGTAGGCCGCCAGGGCCGCGTCGACCCCGTCTCGCCCGGCGCCGACCAGGACCCGGCCGAGGAACCAGGCGTCCTCGATGGACTGGGCGGCGCCCTGGGCCTGGGTCGGCATCATCGGGTGGGCCGCGTCGCCGAGCAGGCAGGCCCGGCCCCGGATCCAGTTCTCCGCCGGCGGCCGTTCGTACACTCCGGTGCAGAACACCCGGTCCGCCTTCCGGGCCAGGGCGGTCAGCCGCCGGTCCCAGCCGTCGATCAGGCCGAGGAACTCCTCGGTGTCGCTTTCCCGGAGCCAGGACTCGGGCCCGGGGTCGTCCTCGGTGCTGTAGCGCAGGACCGCCATGTTCAGCAGGCGCCCGCCGCTGACGAAGTAGTGAATGGCGTGGACGCCGGGGCTCAGCCACTCGGTGAGGGCCGGCTCCGGGCCGGTGACGGACGCTAGCTCCGCGTCGGCGCCGAGCCCGTCGGCGCCGATGACCGCCCGGTAGGCGACGCCGCGGGGCCGGGCCCGGCCGCTGGCCGCCTCCGTGTCCCCGAGGAGCCGGCGGCGCAGCCGGGAATGCACGCCGTCGGCGACGACGACCAGGTCGCCCTCGTAGCGGCCGCCTTCGCCGGTGACGACCGCGGTCCCGCCGTCCTCCACGCCGACGGCCTCGGTGCCGAGGCGGAAGGCGGCGGGGCGTCCCGGCCCGTCCGGGCTGGTGGCCGCCGCTACCAGCGCCGCGTGCAGGTCGGCCCGGTGCACGTGCCAGAACGGCGCGCCGTACCTGGCCTGAACCGCGTCGCCCAGCGGCCGTTCCCCCAGGACCCGGCCGTCGTCCCAGGACCGGCGGATGACCCGCTGAGGGACGATCGCGCTGGGCGCGAGGGCGCTGGCGGCGCCCCAGCGGGCGAGGATCCGGGTGGCGTTGGGAGCCATCTGGATGCCGGCGCCGACCGGGGCGAGTTCCGTCGCCCGCTCCAGCACGGTCACGGCGTGACCGGCGCGGCGGAGCGCGAGGGCCGCGGCGGCGCCGCCGATGCCGGCTCCGGCGATGACGATGTCCAGGGTCGCGGCGGGCCGGCCCGGTGTCACTGGCCGATACGCTCGCGGTCGGCGGGCGGCTGGACGTCGAACGCGCCGAGGATGCACGCGATGTAGGAGTACTGGCCGACGGTGGCGGTCAGCTCGACCAGCCACCGTTCGTCGTGCCGGGCCACGAGCCGGTCATAGACCGGCCGGTCGACCCGGTTCTCGGCGACGAGCTGGCGGACATAGGCCACGATGTCGGCCTCGTCCTCGCCGAGGCCGGCCCCGGACGGGTCGTCCCCGTTCCGGACCGCGTCGATCGCCTTCTCGCCCAGGCCGGCCTTGCGGGCCAGCTGGACGTGGCTCGCCCACTCGAAGTCGCTGGCCTTCCCGGCCGCGACCACGAGGATGGCCAGCTCGCGCTGCCACTTCTCCAGGGTGGACCGCAGGCGGACGTGGGCCCCGGCCTCCATGACCTTCTGGGCCAGCCCCGGGCTGTGCATCAGCACGGAGAACGGGCCTCCGAGGTGGCCGAGGGTTTCCAGGATGGTATCGATCTCCCCCTGGCGTGCCTCTTCGACGTCGGCGCGCTCGGTGATCATCTTGATTCGGGACATGCTCTCTCTCCTAGACTGCCGCGGGCGCCGCCGCGGGCTCCCACAGGACGAAACCCATGCCGGTGCCGGTTCCGGCCATGGAGCGGTAGCCGGGGACGTAGTCCACGACCGTCATCGGGGCGCCCTTGAGGGCGCCGGCGACGGCGATCCAGTTGAGGACCTCTGAAGTTCCGGACCGGAAGTAGCGGCGCGGGATGGCGCCGAGCGCCTCGCCGTCGTCCGCGGCCATGTAGTCCAGGATCTTCCGGTCCCAGTCCTCCAGGACCACGAAGTGGCTGAGCCCGCCGCTGGCCAGGACGCCGACCCGCAGGTCCTCGCCGAAGGAGCGGATGCCGTCGGCGATGGCCTGGCCGAGCGCGTAGCACCGTCGCGGCGACGGGACGTTGGGCTGGTAGTAGGTGTTGAGGAAGACCGGCACGATCGGGACGGCGGCGGACAGGCCGAGGCGGTAGCGCGGGAACGTGAACGCGTGCCCCAGCGTGTGCTTGTCCCGCTGTATCGACGCCATGGTGAGGTCGAAGTCGGCGGCGGTCAGTTCCCCGGCGAGGTGCCGGGTCAGGTCCGCGTGGATCCGGTGCGGGGTGGGCTCGTCGCCGTGGCGGGCCCACTGGGCTGCGGCCAGGCCGGGGAACTTGCTCATGCGCTCCAGGTGCTCGCCGGACGGCGGGTAGTCCCAGAGCTCGTCCCCGCCGAACAGGCCGATGCTGGGCACGGCCTCCTCGTCGAAGATCTCCTTCTGGTCGTCGCCGATGACGACGAGGACGTCGAGGCGGGCCGCGGCGATCCGCTCGCGCAGCGTCGTGACGCCCTTCTCGATGCGGGCCTGCTTGCTCTCCCACACGGCCGGGGCCAGCTCGGCGCGGAGCTTCTCGTCGTCCGCGCGTTCCAGGTCGGCGAAGGTGTGGAACTCCCCGTCGGCGCCCAGGAGCGGTGACCCCTGGTCGCGCTTGGCGTGGTCGGTCCACAGTTCCCAGCCGGAGCTGATCTGCGGGGTGTGGGAGGTTCCGACTCCCAGGACGATGTCTGCCATTGGCTCAGACCGCCAGTTCCTCTAGTTCGGCGCCGACAGCGTGCGCGTCCCCGAAGAAGAACACGATGCCGCCGACGAAGGCGAACGCTCCCGCGGCGATCGCGGTGACCGCGTAGTGGCCGCCGCCCATCAGGGCGCCGAACAGGATCGGCGCGGGAACGCTGGACAGGAAGTAGAACGACAGGACGAACCCGGTGCCGGTACCGCGCAGCCGGGTCGGGAACGACTCGGCGATGTAGCGGCCCCAGACCCCGAGCACGCCCTGGCCGACGAGGCCGTACACGGCCATGAGGACCAGGAACTGGGCGGTCCCGGCGCGCAGGCCGAGCAGCGCCAGGGCGACCCCGCCGAGCAGCGAGATCACCGACAGCAGGTTCCGGGCGCGGAACCAGCGGCTCAGCAGGCCCACGACGACCGCGCCGACGATGGCGCAGGCGCCCTCGACCGTCAGGCCGAGGGAGATCGTCCCGATCGCGATGTGGTCGTACAGGGTGAAGTAGGTCGCCGACAGGGCCAGGATGAAGACGGGCGCGAAGTTGATGAGGAACCCGCCGACGCAGAGGATGATCGTCTGGCGCCGGATGTCGGGGGCGAACAGCTGTTTCCACGCGGCGTGCCGGGCCTTCTCGACGTCGACGGCGAATGTGAGGTTCTCGGCGGCGGCGCCGCCCTTCCGGACCCGCAGGGCCTCGGCGGACCGCCGCGGCTCCCGCAGCAGGAACTGGCTCACGATGAGCATGACCAGCGGGCAGAAACCGATGAGAAAGAGCATCCGCCAGTGACCGCCGGGCAGGACGGCGTCGCCGACGACGCCCACGATCAGCGACCCGGCGGAGAAGGAGCCCTGGACCAGCGCCATCAGGATGGGCCGGGCCCGGACCGGGCTCTCCTCCGCGACCACGACCCCGGCCGGCGCCATGACGACCAGGCAGGTGCCGGACAGGGCGGCGATGACGCCGAACTGCCAGGTGCTGGTGATGAACGCGGTGACGCCGCTGGTGACGCCGGCCGCGAGCAGGGTCAGCTGGTAGGCGCGCTTACGGCCGATCCGGTCCATGAGCGGGCCGATGACCTGGTTGCCGAGGAAGGTGACGACGAATCCGAGCGCGACCAGGTTGCTGGCCGTGCCGACGGAGATGTGGAATTCCTTGATGATGAACGGCAGGGCCAGGTTCCGCGAGACCGAGTCGAACGCCGCCATCGTCGTGGCGATGACGCCGAACACGGTGACGGTCACGGCCCGGGACATGGTCACCGCGTCCGCGCCGCCTCCCGCGGACGGGCCCGGGCCGACCTTCGGCGCTGGCTCCGAGGAAGCCGCTTGTGCTGTCATAGCTACCGCTTTCCGATGAACGACGGTGTTCATCGCTCTCTGTTCTTGCCGCCTAACAGATGCCGGAGACGATAAATCGCCGGGGTTTCGCCCGTCCAGAGAGCGTTTCGCCAGGCGGCACGGCGCTTCGTCCGCGCAGGCCCTGGCAGCGCGCTCTTTTCCCCGCGCCCGGCGACAGGTCGTCACCCATACGAAACCCCGCGGCGATCAGTACCGTCCATGCCGGAATGTCGCCATAACCGCCTCAATCGTCCAGGGCTCTTGCCGGCGGACGCCGCACGCAGGACGTTGATGGACGTAGATACTGAGGAGGTCAGCCGTGCTCAGTGAAGAGCGCAACCGGATCCTGTGCCAGACCGGGCCCGGGACGCCGATGGGAGAGCTGCTGCGGCGCTACTGGCATCCCGTCGCGGGCGCCGCCGAGTTCGTCCCGAGCGGGGGGAAGACCGTCAAGCCGGTCCGGATCCTCGGCGAGGACCTGACGCTCTACCGGGACTCCGGCGGCGACTACGGTCTCGTGGACCGTCACTGCCCGCACCGCCGGGCCGACATGTCCTACGGGTTCGTCGAGGAGCGCGGACTGCGCTGCAACTACCACGGCTGGCTGTTCGACCGGGACGGCGCGTGCCTGCACCAGCCGTTCGAGGAGACCCGGCACCCGGAAGGCAACTTCAAGGACAAGGTCCGCATCAAGGCCTATCCGGTACGCGAGCTCGCCGGGCTGCTGTGGGCCTACCTCGGTCCGGACCCGGCGCCGGAACTGCCGGACTGGGAACGGTTTCACGACCGCGGGTTCAAGCAGGTCGTGTTCTCGGAGGTGCCGTGCAACTGGCTTCAGTGCCAGGAGAACTCGATCGACCCGGTCCACTTCGAGTGGCTGCACGACAACTGGGGGAAGGTGCTGCGCGGCGAGGACGGCCCCCGCGCGCCCCAGCACCGCCGGCTCGGCTTCGACGAGTTCGACTACGGCTTCCTGTACCGGAGGGTCCGCGAGGACACCACCGAGCAGGACGAGCTGTGGACCACCGGCCGCTGCTGCCTGTGGCCGAACGCCCTCTATACCGGGCACTTCGAGTGGCGGGTGCCGATCGATGACACCAGCACCCTCAGCGTCGGCTGGTTCCTCGACGAGCTTCCCGGCGACGCCCCGTTCCGGCAGGAGGTCATCCCGTCCTGGGACGCCCCGGTGAAGGACCCGGAGACCGGCCGGTGGATCACCAGCCACATCATGAACCAGGACTTCGTCGCCTGGGCGGGGCAGGGCTCCGTCGCCGACCGGTCGCTGGAGCACCTCGGCGAGAGCGACCGCGGGGTTATCCTCCTGCGCAAGCGGTTCCTCGACGACCTGGACGCCATCCAGGCGGGACGGGATCCGATGGCGCTAATCCGCGACCCCGCCGCCAATCACCGGGTCCACCTGCCGATCATCCCTCGCGCGGTACCGGAAAACGGGCCGCGGCCGTTCCCGTTCCTGGCCGGGCAGCCCGCCGGGGTGCGGGAGGAACATCAGCGCGCCTGGCGCGAGTGCGAGGCCGCGCCGGCGCCGTCACCGTCCGGTGGCTGACGCCGACGGCGCCGCCTGGGCGCCATTCACCCCGGTCGAGGCCGACTGGGCCCGCAAGCACGGGCTCGGCCCGGCCGCGGCCCGCGCCTGGGCCCTGGAAGGCCTCCGGGTGTGCGACGCGGTGCGCGCGGACACCCTCGGCCTGTCCCCCGCCGACGTGCGGGAGTGGACGAGGGCGTATTTCGCGCCGTCGGACGCGGTCGACGCCGCCGAGGCGGGCATCTCCCTGGACACCGCGGTCGCCTGGCGCGACGCCGGCTTCATCCTGCCCGACGCGGCCCTCCTGATCCGCGACCGCTGGACCCTCCCCGAGGCGACCGCGGCCCGGTACGCGGGCCTGGCTACCGCCGCGGGCCCTGGCCGCCGCGGTTGAACATCCAGTCGCTGATCACGCTGTAGTCAACCTGAGTGGAGCCGTAGGACACGTTCGCCTGGTACTGCTTGCCGACCGTCCCGGCGGGCACGTCCGCTACCCCGTCGTACTGGGCCACCATGACGTTGCTCGCGCCGTTGGCGGTCACGGTCGACGCCGACCCGTAGGCCACGCAGTAGTAGCCGCCGTTGTTGACGGCCGCCGCGAACGCCTTGTACCAGGAGGCGTCCTCGGTCGTCTCCAGGTCGCAGACGATCACCCGCGACCCGCCGGAGGATTTCCAGCCCAGCCCGTTCGCCGTGGCCACCGCCGCCCGGCCGGCCTCCGCCGCGGTCGACGAGCCGCTGACGTCCGGGACCCAGATGGGGAACTGGCGGATGCCGTGAAACGGCGCCCAGTCGGCCCGGGTCCACACGCGGTACGCGCTCGCGCCGCCGATGTATCCCATCACTCCCGAGCACCCGGACGGTACCGACCCGGGAGGGTACGCGGCGTCGAAGATCTTGTGCGTTGCCATAGTTACCTCATTAGCGCGCCGCGCCGAAGATTGCACCCGGTTTCCGGGTAATTACGCGGATGGTGATTGCCGGCCAATCATCGAGACCCGTATCACACCCGCCAGCCTCGGTCACAATGGGTCATTTCGGGCACGTCGCCGCCGGCGTTTCAGCATCGCACAGCGGTACGCCGGCGAGGCGGCATCCGCCGCGATTACCGAAGGTCACACAAGGGAAAGGGGCGAAATCACGGTGCCTTATCTGCGTCGAAATCAACCTCTCGGCTCCCTTAGGATCACGGCTTGTGACTGGAATCGAGCCACGTCAATTTGACGTCGAACTGCGCACCCACCGTGTGCGCGTGCTGGAGTGGGGCCCCGAGGACGGCCCCCTCGTCGTGGCCCTGCACGGCTTTCCGGACACCGCGTGGACCTGGCGGCGCGTCGCACTGCTGCTGGCCCGCGGCGGGTACCGCGTCGCCGCACCGTTCATGCGGGGCTACGCCCCGTCCGGCATCCCCTCCGACGGCGACTATTCCGTCCGCGCCCTCGCCGGCGACGCCACCGCGCTCCACGAGGCGCTGAACGGCGACGCGCGGACGGCCCTGATCGGGCACGACTGGGGCGGGATCGCCGCGTCGGCCCTCGCCGGCGACCCGGCGAACCCCTACGGGCATGTCGCCACGCTGGCCGTGCCGCCGCTGTCCCTCGTCAGCCCCGGCCGCAAGGCCCTGAAGCCGTGGCTGTCGGCCATGTCGCGGCAGCCGTTCCGGTCCTGGTACGTCGGCTTCAACCAGGTGCCGGGCCTGGCGGAGTCGTCCTTCGACTGGCTGGCCGCCAGGCTCTGGCGCGAGTGGTCGCCCGGGTACAACCCGGCCCGGGAACTGGCCCGGCTCGCCGAGTCGGTCCCCAGCCGCGCGCACGCGAGGGCGGTCCTGTCTTACTACCGCGCGCTGCGGGGCGCGGGTGCCCGCGCCGCGATGGAGCCGCCGCTGATCCCGCTGCTGTACCTGCACGGGGACCAGGACGGCTGCCTCGACCCCCGGCTGTTCCCGCTCGCGTCGCAGCGGCTTCCGGAAGGGTCCCGGTCGGCCCTGCTGCGCCGCGCCGGCCACTTCCTCCACCTGGAGCACCCGGACGTGGTCGCCCGCTACGTCCTGGACTTCCTCCAGGAGCCGAGGCCCGCGATCGCCGTCGCCTAGCCGGCGTGTCCTTCACGCCAGGGGCGACCCGCCCGTTATACGATCTGTCAGCAGTTTCTTACTCATTGAACCTCATCAGCCCCAATGCGGACGGTTCGGAGCATGAGCACTCCCCG
>WRBL01000255.1 GCA_009784565.1 Streptosporangiales bacterium
CGGGGACAAGGTGTACGTCGGCATCAGCGCCGACCAGACCGACGGGTCGACCAAGACCTACTCGGGCAGCTACACCGTCGACAACGGGGAGATCACCGGGGCGAGCATCAGCGGAGGGTAACTCCGTCGGCGGCTCTTCGAAGGCGCCGGATTTCCACTGATCGCGGGCGTATTCGATGAGGCCGGGGCCGAGTCCGGTGATGGCGTCCCGGTCTCCGGCGGCGACCAGCGGGGTTACCCGGAAGGCGACCGCCGCGACGAACATGACGCACGCGTACCGGCCTCGCGGGCCCCGCACTCCGGTCAGCGTGGCGAGCAGGTCGACGATGGAGTCCTGGACCTGGCCCCGGCGTTCGATGGCGGCCGGGCCCGCGGCGAACGACTCGACGAGGAACAGCTTCGCGAAGGGCAGTTCGTCAGCCAGCACCCGGAGGTAGGCGGTGATGCCGATCTCCAGCAGGGCCATCGGGTCGGTGACGGTGGCGAGCTTCTCGGGGGACCGCACGCCGCCTTCGACGAGCATGCGCTTGCGGAGGACCTTGCCCGCGTCGCTGAACGCGGCGAGGAAGCAGTCGAGCTTGCCGTCGAACAGTTCGTAGAACGAGCGCCGGGAGACGCCCGCGTGCTGGAGGACGTCCGCGACCGACGTGGCCGCGTACCCGTTGGCCGCCATCGCTTCGGTCAGGGCCAGGCACAGCCGTCTCCGGTGGATCTTCCGCACCTCGTCGGGGGCGAGCGCGTGCTTGCCCCGGGGAAGCTGTTTCCGCGGAGGCGCGGGTGATGGGGCCACAGCGCAACGATAACCCCCCTGCCCCGGAATTCCAGCGGGCAGGGAGGCGGGTGATGAAGGAGAAGCGAAGACCCGTTCGGATTGTGATGGAGACTGGGTGTTTCGCCTGGCCAGCCCGGCGGTGCGGGCGAAGGACCGCCATAGTTGCGCAAATTACCTACCTACGTATCTGATTACCGAATCGCGGCACCTCTCTTCCGGTTCGCATACCGGGACAACTAGACTCCCGTTCCGTACGGACGAGTGATGGATTTTGCCAGCGCGGCACCCGGGTCACGGAGGCGGCCGGCCTCAGGGCGGCGGACCCGGAGGAGGCGCGCGCACGCGTCCGTCGGACGGTAGGGGTTCGTTTGGGGGCGTCGTAGTGGTTGGACCGGGTGTCAGCTCGGACGGGGACGGGCTGCTCGCCGAGTACGGCGGGGGGCGCGAGGAGCCGTCGCCGCGCAAGCGCGCGCGGCAGATCGGCGACCTTATCGTCAGGTCGCTGCGGCGCGAGTCCGTCCGCGCGGCGGTCCATCACGATGACGCCATCATCGCGGTGACGTTCGAGTACTCGGGGCGACCCTGCGTGATCGGCCTGGTGCAGCCGTCGGAGAACGAGCCGCCCGCCGGAGAGGACGCGGTTCGCGAGGTGCGGGACATCGCGCGCGGGCCGTGCGTGGTCGTCGTGTCGGTTTCCGGTTTCGAGGGGCAGGGGGCCCTCGACACCGCGGGGACCGACGGCGGGACCATCCTGTGGGACCGCGCGCATCTGGAGGCCGTCCTGTGCGGGCTCGTCCCGCTGACCGACCTGCTGGACGCCAGCATCAACGCCGCGGTTTTCCGCCAGTCCCCGTACGAGCCGCTGGCGCGGCTCCTGGAAGAGGACCCCGACGACGACACGCCCGCCCCGCTGATGGCGACACCGGACCAGGTGCAGCCGCCGTGGGAGATCGCCGAGCCGTCGGCGGGCATCGACGCGCACGTGGCGCTGACCGGGGAGGGCCCGTGGGCACGGCCGTCGGGGATCGCCGCGCTGGGGCCCGGGCGGCTGGCGATGGTGACGCGGGTCGGCCTGATCGAGCTGGACGCGGCCCGGGGCACGGCGTCGTGGCTGACGCGGCTTCCGGGCTGCGTGAACGAGCCGCTGGTGCGGCCGGACGGGTCGCTGCTGGCGGTCTGCGGCCGGGGGGTCGCCCGCATCGCCGAGGACGGGATCGAGGCGGTCGCCGGGGAGTTCGACGGCAGCCCGCGGCTGCTGGCCGGGCCTGGCGGCGAGCCGTGGGTGCTCAGCGGGCAGGGGTCGGAGATTCCCGGCGACGGGACTCTCGCGCTGACCCGGCTGGGCGAGCGGCCCGGGGACCAGCACCGGTACGGGCTGGAGTGCGCCGGGGACGTGCGGGCCGCGGCGTGGCTGGGCGGGCTGCGGTTCTTCCTCGCCGCGCCGGGCGGCGCCGCCGTGATCGACCTGGCGCGCAGCACCCGGGTCACCGAGGACGACTGGATCGAGTCCCCGTGGGCGGACCCGTCCCAGCTGGCCGTGTCCGATCCGGGCACCGTGGTGACCGCGGCGATCGAGGCCGACGCGCTGGGGCCGGGGGCGCGGGTCACCTTGTACCGGACCGACCTGCGGGCCCGGAGGACCGAGCCGGCCGCCGAGCTGGCGCTGAACGGGGCCGACGGGCTGTGCACGGACTCCGAGGGCACCGGGTACCTGCTCGGCGACGTGTCGGGGCGGCCCGAGTCCGCGGACGGCCCCTTCTCCTACAGTTCCTACGGCAGCACGTACTCCTCGGCCGGGACGCGGGCGTGGCCGGTGCTGATGCGGTTGCCCGGCCTGCGGCCGCCGGAGGCCCGGACCCAGGTGCCCGCGCAGATGGTGCTGCCGGACACGTCGCTGTCGCGCGCCCGCTGGGACACGGTGCGGCTGGCGGCGCGCGGGCAGGAGAAGGACTACGAGCTGGACGTCCGGCCCATCGACCGGGGCGGGCAGGCCGAGGTGTACGGGGCCCGGCACCGGCAGACCGGGCTGCGGGTCGCGTTCAAGCGGCTGCGCCGCCGCGCCCCGCACACGGTGGCGCGGATGCGGCGCGAGATCGAGGCCGCGCAGGCGCTCGGCGGGAACCCGCACGTGATGCCGGTGCTGGACTACGGGCCCCGCTACGACTGGTTCGTGATGCCGTTCGCGGAGGAGAGCGCCGCGACCGCGCAGCCGTCGCTGCGCGACACCGGGGAGCTGCGGTCGCTGGTCACGGCGATGTGCGAGGGCCTGCGGCACGCCCACGAGATCGGCTGGCTGCACCGCGACATCAAGCCGGCGAACCTGCTGCGGCTCGGCGGGACCTGGACGGTCGCGGACTGGGGGCTGGTGCGCCGTCCCCTCGGGACGACCACCGAGCCGGGCCGTACCCGGATGGGCGCCGCGTTCGGCACGATCGGCTTCGGCGCCCCGGAACTGTCGGCTAACCCGCATCACGTCGGGCCCCAGGCCGACATCTTCGGCATCGGGCAGATCATCGGCTGGGCGACGACCGGGCGGATGCCCCAGGCGAACACCCCGCTGATCCCGCCGGACGGGCCGTGGCGGCAGGTCGTCCGGACCGCCACCCAGCGGGACCCGGCCCGGCGCCCGGCGACGGTCGACGCGCTGCTGAGGCTGATCGCGGAGGAACTGGACTACAAGCGGCCCGACATCAGCGAGATCTCCTGGCGGCTGTCGGAGGCCGCCTGGGACGGGGACGAGTCCGCCGCGGCGGAACTGTTCGCGCTCGCGGCCCGGTACCCCGACGACCGGCGCCTGTACGCCGAGACGCTGCCCGCGATGACCCACGGGTCGGTCGTGGCCGCGGTGGACGCCGGGCGGCACGACACCCTTGAGATCCTGGGCGCGATGGGCGACCGGGCCCGCTCGGCCGCTTTCGGCTCCGGGTCCGGGTCGGACTCCGGGTCCGGTCCCGCGTCCGATGCCGACACGGAGCAGTCGGAGCGGATCATCACGTGGCTGCACTGGATCCAGGCCCGGGCGGGCGAGGCCAAGGACCTCGAGCTGCTGGAGGAGGCCACGCGCGCGGTCCTCGCCTGGGACCAGGAGTGGGACCGGGACCGGCCGCGGCGGCAGATCGCCAGCTGGCTCGGGCTGCTGCAGGGCGATCAGGCGGCGGCGGTCGCGCGGGCCCTGCGGGAGGCCCCCGGGTCGGCGAAGCACTTCGGCGACGTGCTGGACGACGGCCAGACCGACGAGCGGATCCAGCGGGCGGTCCGGGCGGCGCTGAACATCACGCCCGACGCCGGGTTCCCCGCCTCGGCCCTTACTCAGGTGGATTCGGGGCTGCCGACCGCCGCGCACACGTACGTCGACCGGCAACCGGAACCGTACGCGCTGCCGCCGGAACCGGGCGGGTTCGTCGGCCGGGTCGAGGAGCTCGCCGGGCTGGCCCGGCTGCTGGAGACCGGGCGCCTGGCCACCGTCACCGGCCCGGCCGGGGCGGGCAAGACCCGGCTGGCGCGGCGCGGCGCGGCGGCGGCCGCGGACCGGTTCCGGGACGGGGCCTGCCTGGTCGACCTGTCCGGAGTCACCGACCCGGCGCGGTTCCCCGCCGCCATCGCGGCCGCCCTCGGTCTCGGCGAGATCGAGCCGCAGGAGGTCATCACCTACCTGCTGCACCAGGAACTCCTGATCGTTCTGGACTCCTGCGACCGCCTGCTCGGCCCGTGCGCGGACTTCGCCTCCTGCGTCATGCGGGACACCGCGGGCGTGGCCGTGATCGCGACCAGCGGGCAGCCGCTCGGCGTCACCGGCGAGCGGTGCCTGGAGATCGCGCCGCTGCCCGTCCCGTCGTCGCCTGTGCCCGCTCCCGCCCCGTCTTCCGCTTCCGAGCCGTCTTCCGGTTCCGAGCAGTCTCCCGCTTCCGAGCCGGATTCCGCGGCGCCGGATGCCGCCGTCCCGGCCCCGTCCCGGGCCCCGTCGGTGCCCGAGCAGCGGGAGAACCTCTACAGCGCCGACGTGGACACCCTGTACGTCCAGTGCACGCCGACCGAGCAGGCGCTGTGGCAGAGGCTGTCGGTATTCTCCGGCCTGTTCGACATCGACGCCGCCGAGGCGGTATGCGGCGACCCGGACCTCGACCCGGGCGGCGGCGTGATGGGCGGCGTCACCGGGCTGGCCGCCAAGTCGGTCGTGATCGTGCACCAGTCGCCGCGCGGCACCCGGTACCGGCTGGCCGACGGCTGCCGGGAACTCGGCGCGGAAAAGCTCGCGGCCAGCGGGCAGGAGGACCGGTTCCGCCGCCGTCACTTCGACTGCTACCAGGCCATGTCCCGGCGGTTCGCCGCCCAGTTCCTGAGCCGGGACGGGGCGGCCATGCTCCGCCAGCTGCGGGCCAACTACTCCGACATCCGGGCCGCCCTGGAGTACGCGTCAAGCGACGGGACCGCCGACCCCGCCCAGGGCGCGGGCGCCGCCAGTCTCGCCGTCGCCCTGTCGGACTTCTGGCGGGCCGACGGGCAGCTGCACGAGGGGCGGTACTGGCTCGGCCGGACCGTCGAGAGCTGCCCCTACCCGACCCGCGAACTGGCCCAGGCGCTGATCGTCCGCGGCCACCTGTCCGCCACGGCCGGGGAGGCCCACCAGGGGGTCGCCGACATCCGGGAGGGCATCCGGATCGCCGCGGCGCTCGGCGACCAGCCGGTCGTCGCGATGGGGAACCTGCATCTCACCCAGGCCCTGACGTTCGCCGAGTACTACGAGGAGGCGGCCGCCGCCGGGACCGAGGCCTACCACCTGCTGCGGCGCCTCGGCGACGACCCCGGAGGGCTGCGGCTCCAGGCGGAGCTGGCGTCGCTGGAGACGCTCGCGGGCAGCCCGCAGCAGGCCGTCCGGCGCTGCGAGAAGTCGCTGCGCACCAGCTCCGCCGCGAGCGGCTGGGTCCGCGGCTACCTGTACGCCGCGATGGCCTTCGCCCAGTTCCACCAGCCCGGCCTGGAGGCGGACTGCGAGGCGAGCACCTGCGAGGCGCTGCGCGTCTACCAGGAGTTCGGGGACCGCACCGGGATCGCCTACGCGCTGGAGATGCTGGGCTGGCTGGCCGCCCGGGCCGGGCGGCACATGCGGACCGCCTGGCTGCTGGGCGCGGCCGACAGCCTGTGGGAGTCGGCGGGAAGCCGGCTCGGCAACGTTCCGGCGATGGAGGAACTGCACGCTATCGCCGAGACGTCGGCCCGCGGCGCGCTGTCCCAGCACCGGTTCGCGGACGTGTCGGCGATGGGCTCCGACAGCCCACTGAACGAGGTGATCGCGTTCGCGATCGGGGACATCAGCCTGAAGGTGTCGTAAGGGACCGCCCGGCTCTGCCAGGCTGGCCGGCTTCCCCAGATCAGCGGGTGAGGCCGAGTTCGCCGGCGCGGAGGCCTGCCTGGAACCGGGAGCCCGCATCGAGGGCGTCGAGCAGCCCGGCGACCCGGCGGCGGTAGGTCCGCAGCGACATGCCCAGCTGCCCGGCGGCCGCCTCGTCGCTGAGACCCGAGCCCAGCGCCCGGAGGATCGACCGGCCCTCGACGTCGATCTGCGGCTGGTCCGGGCGGAGGAAGGCCGCGAGGCCGGCGGACGTTTCCCACGCGGCCTCGAACAGGGCGAGGACTCCCCCGATGACCGCCGGCGCGGTCGTCACCGTGTAGTCCCGGCGGCCCAGGGCGTCCGGGACCGGGAGAATCGCGATCCGCCGGTCCACGATGATCGTTTCCTGCGGAAGCGGCGTGGCTGCGATCCGCACCTCGGCACCCCGGCCGGCCAGGTCCAGCAGATGCTCACGGCTGTCCTCGCTGACGAGCGCGGCCGCGCTGACCAGCTTCCACGTCCGGTGCCGGCCGATCTCCGGGGACCGCATCCAGGACCGCACCGTCTCGCTGGCGGCCATGCTGGGCCACGTGCTCAGCTCGCGGGCGGCACAGGAGAACTCCTCCCGGATCGACCGCGCCACCGGTTCCATGAAGGCGAGGAACTGCGCGTCGCCCCGGAGAGTCGTAATCTCGGCCACGCTTCTATTCTGCCAGGTGGCAGCAAGCTGCCACCGTTTGCCGCGAGACGCCCGGGACACGCAAGCTGGGGCCATGACACGCGATATCCGCCTCGGCGGCGACCTCGTCATCGACCGGCTCGGCTTCGGCGCGATGCGCCTCCCCTCCGGGGGACACTCGGCCGAGTCGACCCGCGACCCCGGCACCGGGCGGACGGTTCTGCGCCGCGCCGTCGAGCTCGGCGTCAACCACATCGACACCGCCGATTTCTACCGCAGCCCCGACGGCGGGATCCGGGCCAACACGCTGATCCGCGAGGCCCTGCATCCGTACCCGGACGGCCTCGTCATCGCCACCAAGGTCGGGCCGCTGTTCACTCCCGGCGGGATCCCCCATCAGGGCACCGTCGCCGACCTGCGCCCGGCGGTCGAGGCGAACCTGAAGGAACTGGGCGTCGACCGCCTGGACCTGGTGTACCTGCGCATCGGCGTGATGGGCGTCCCGCACGGGGAGTCCCTCGCCGAGCGTTTCGAGGCGCTGGCCGCCCTGCGCGAAGAGGGCCTGATCCGCCACCTCGGGGTCAGCAATGTCGACGCCCGCCAGCTGGCCGAGGCCCGGGCGATCGCCCCGGTGACGGCCGTGCAGAACAACTTCCACGTCGCCAGCCGCGACGACGCCGCCGTCCTGGACGCCTGCGCGGCCGACGGCATCGCGTTCGTCCCGTTCTTCCCGCTCGGCGGCGGCCGCCACGACCTGTCCGGCGACCGCCTCGCCGCGGTCGCGGCCCGGCACGGCGCGACGGTCCCGCAGACGGCCCTGGCCTGGCTGCTGGCGTACTCGCCGGTCACCGTGGCCATCCCCGGGACCGGCTCCGTGCGGCACCTGGAAGAGAACATGGCCGCCCGGACCGTCGAGCTCACCCCGGCCGACCTTGCCGACCTGGCCTGACGGGGAACCGATGAGCGACACCAGTCCCCGGCGCACCGTCGTCATGACCGGCGGCACCGCCGGCCTCGGCGCGCACGCCCTCCGCCGTATGACCGCAGAACCCGGCACCCGGGTGATCGCCGGCGTCCGGGGCGAGGGCCGGACAGTGCCGGGCGCCGACGTCCTGCCCCTCGACCTCGCGTCCCTCGACAGCGTCCGCGAGTTCGCCGCGGCCGTGACACGGGAGACCGGCGACGACCGCATCGACCTGCTAGTCCTCAACGCGGGCCTGCAGACACACCCGGCTGGCCGACGCAGCGCGGACGGGTACGAGCTGACGTTCGCGGTCAACCACCTCGCCCACTACCTCCTGGCCCGGCTTCTGCTGCCCCGGATCGCCGACGGCGGCCGCCTGGTGATCACCACGAGCGACACGCACGACCCGGCCATCGTTCCCTTCGGCCCCCGGGCCCTGGATCCCCGGGCGCTCGCGCGCCCGGGCCGGGGCGGTCCCGGCTCTGGATTCCGCGCCTACTCGGCTTCCAAGCTCTGCAACCTGCTGACCGCGCGGTCCTTCGCCGCGCTGGAGGAGGTCAGGGCCCGGCGGATCGCGGTGGTCGCGTTCAATCCGGGCCTCACCGGCGGGACGTCGCTGGTGGTGCGCGACTCCCCCGTCGTGCGCGCGGCGACCACGATCCTGACGCACTCGGTGTTCCGCGTGGCCGGGCGTTTCCGTCCGGCGTTCGCCATGGGCACGCCGGAGCGCGCGGGCGAGGCGCTGGCGGCCGTCGCCCTGGGCCGGGTCAGCCCGCCGGACGGGCGCGTGTACGTCTCCCTGGTCAAGGGCGAGATCACCTTCCCCGACCCGTCGGACCTGGCCCGTCGCGATGACGTCCGGGACCTGCTGTGGCGGGAGAGCGCCGTTATGACCGGCCTACCGGAAGGAGCGTGACAAGCCCGCGAACGGCAAGGAGGCAACAGTTGTTGACAGCTTGAGATGGCGCAACATATGTTGCCCCCATGAGCGGTCGCGCGGAGGAGACAGCCCGGCGGGTCGCGGGGACGGGCGGGCTGGACGGCCTCCGGGACCTGACGGACACCATCGCCACGATGGAGAAGCTCCGGGCGGAGACCATCGGCGAACTGCGGCGGCGGCCGGACGCGAGCTGGGAGGAGATCGGCCGGGCGTGCGGCATGACCCGGCAGGGCGCCGCCCGGCGCTGGTCTTCCGCGGCGCAGGCCGCGTCGTTCGGGGAAGCGGCCGGTGCCTACCAGCGCGGACGGCCCGACTACCCGGAAGCGGCGGTCGCGTGGCTAGTGCCCCCGCGAGCTAAGCGCGTCCTTGACCTGGGTGCCGGGACCGGGAAGCTCACCCGGTCGCTCGTCGACGCGGGCTTCACGGTCACCGCGGTGGAACCCTCAGCCCAGATGCGGTCGCAGCTCGCCGACGCGGTTCCCGGCGCGCGAGTCCTCGCCGGGTCCGCCGAGAACATCCCGCTGGACGACGGGAGCGTGGACGCGGTCGTCGCCGCCCAGGCCTGGCACTGGTTCGACCCCGCGCTCGCGGTGCCGGAGGCCGCCCGGATCCTGGCCCCCGGCGGGACCCTGGCGCTGGTGTGGAACATCCGCGACGAGTCCGTGCCGTGGGTGGCGGCGCTCGGCGCCCTCATGCACCAGAAGACCG
>WRBL01000256.1 GCA_009784565.1 Streptosporangiales bacterium
CGGGAACCGTCACGGTCACCGGTGCGTGCTCCTCGGACGAGGTCGACACGGCCCAGGCCGCGACCGAAGGCCGCTTGCGCGCCGGAGCCTCCTTCACCGCCGACGGCGCGGGCGCGGTCGCGCCGGCCTCCGGCGCCATGTCTTCCGAAGACGCAGCCTTCGAAGACGGGGCGTCCGAAGACGACGGGGCCTCGGCGACGGCGGCCGCCTTCTCCGGCGCCTCGGAGACCTCGGAGGGGGTCTCCGGCGACTCGGCTTCCGGCAGCGTGGCGGTAGCGGTCTCGGTCACGGCGGCCGCGTTCGCGCCCCGCTCGCCCCGCTTGCCCCGCCGGCCGCCGCGCTCGCGCTCCGGCCGGTCCTCGGTGTCCGTGCCGCCGCCCGAGCCGCGCCCGGAACGACGGGAACCGCCGGAGCCGCCACTGTGCCCGGCCGACGAGCGGTGGGTCGGCTCGGCGGGCTCCAGGGTGAGGTGCAGGCCCCGGCCGTTGCAGCACTCGCACGGCTGCGAGAACGCCTCCAGCAGCCCGGCGCCGACCCGCTTGCGGGTCATCTGCACCAGGCCCAGCGAGGTCACCTCGGCGACCTGGTGCTTGGTCCGGTCGCGGGCCAGGCATTCCAGCAGGCGGCGGAGCACCAGTTCCCGGTTGGACTCCAGGACCATGTCGATGAAGTCGATGACCACGATGCCGCCGACGTCCCGCAACCGGAGCTGCCGGACGATCTCCTCGGCGGCTTCCAGGTTGTTGCGGGTGACCGTCTCCTCGAGGTTCCCGCCCTGCCCGGTGAACTTGCCGGTGTTGACGTCGACGACGGTCATCGCCTCGGTGCGGTCGATGACCAGCGAGCCTCCGCTGGGCAGCCACACCTTGCGTTCCAGGGCCTTGGCCAGCTGCTCGTCGACCCGGTAGGCCGCGAACACGTCTTCCGGCGCGTGCCGGGATTCCGCCTCGTCGTCCTCCCAGCGGATCAGGCGGTCGGCCAGGTGCGGGGCGACGTACCGGACGTACTCGTCGATGGTGTCCCAGCCCTCGTCGCCGGACACGGTGAGCTTGCTGAAGTCCTCGTTGAAGACGTCGCGCACGACCCGGACGGTCAGGTCGGGCTCGCCGTAGAGCAGGGCGGGCGCCGAGGCGGTCTTGGCCTTCTTCTCGATGCTCTCCCACTGCGCGGCCAGCCGGGTCACGTCGCGGTCGAGCTCGGCCTCGGCCGCGCCCTCGGCCGCGGTCCGCACGATCACGCCGGCGTTCTCGGGCATGACCTTCTTCAGGATGTGCTTGAGGCGGGTCCGCTCGTTGTCGGGCAGCTTGCGGCTGATGCCGGTCATCGACGCCCCGGGCACGTACACGAGGTAACGGCCGGGCAGGCTGATCTGGGAGGTGAGCCGGGCACCCTTGTGCCCCACCGGGTCCTTGGTGACCTGCACGACCACCGACTGGCCCGGCTTCAGCGCGGACTCGATGCGCTTGGGCTGCCCCTCCAGGCCGGAGGCATCGAAGTTGACCTCGCCGGCGTAGAGCACGGCGTTGCGGCCCTTGCCGATGTCGACGAACGCCGCCTCCATCGAGGGAAGCACGTTCTGCACCTTGCCCAGGTACACGTTGCCCACGTAGGACTGGTGCGTGGTCCGGTTCACGTAGTGCTCGACGAGGACGTCGTCCTCCAGCACCGCGATCTGCGTGCGGTCGCCGCGCTGGCGGACCACCATCTGCCGTTCGACGGACTCGCGGCGGGCCAGGAACTCGGACTCGGTGATCACCGGCGGCCGGCGCCGGCCGGATTCGCGGCCCTCGCGGCGGCGCTGCTTCTTGGCCTCCAGCCGGGTGGATCCCTTGATCGCCCGGACGTCGTCGGCCGGGTTCCGCTGCTCGCGGACATGCACGACGGTGTCCGGCGGGTCGTCCGGCGCGGTCACGTCGTCGCCGGATCCTCCGCGGCGGCGCTTGCGGCGCCGCCGGCGGCTCGCCGACGTGGACTCGTCGGCGTCGTCGGCGTCCTCGTCACCCTTGCCCGAGGCCGAACTGCCCTCGGAGTCACCGTCGGCGGCGTTGACCGCGCTCTCGGCGTCGACGGACTCGCCATCGCCCGAACGGCCGCGCCCGCGGCCGTTCCGGCGGCGCCGGCGACGGCCTCCGCCGCTGGATTCGTCGCTGTCGCCGCTGCCGTCCGGCCCGGAGTCGTCCCCGCCGCGGCTGCCGGACTCGTCGGCGGACGCCTCGGCGTCGCCGCCCTTCGCCGGGCCGCTCTTCGCGGACGCGTTCTTCGGCGACTCGCCGTCGCCGGCCTTCGCGGAGCCGCTGTCACCGGTCTTGCCGGAGTCCGCGGCCTTGCCGGAGTCACCGGTCTTGCCGGACCCGCCGTCGCTCTTGGACGCGGACCCGCCCCGGGATCCGCGCGATCCCCGGCCGCCCCGGCCTCCGCCGGACTCCGGCGACTTCTCCTGGTCGGTCGATGAGGACCCCGAATCCGGCGCGGCGGGAGCCGCCGGCGGCTGGAACGTAACCTGCGGAGCCTGGAAGAGCACGCCCGGAACTCCGGCGGGCGCACCACTGTCAGCGGCACCGCCGTTCTCCTGAGCCTGGCCCCTGGCCTGGTTATCGTCTGTTTCGTGGCTGCTGCGCTCGCTGTCGAGCATACGGGCAATCTCCAGTCAGGCTTCCGGGCGCGGCCGCGCGCAGCGATGGGTCGCGTAGCGGGGACTCGCGCCGCTCGGAAGCTCGTAGTGTTCGTCCAGCTGGGCAGCGGACGGAGCCGTCGCGCGGGAATCGGTCACGCGTGAGACGGCAGGCGCCGCGCCCAGCCTTGTGTGCAGTGCTGATCCAGGGAACGGTCACGGCTGGACCATCCCGGATTCGCCGAACACCCCTTGCGCGAGCCTCTTCATGAGGGGCGGCGCGGTCGGGGCCAAGTCGGATACATCGCGCAAGGCGGTGAGTACGTCGTCGGGCCGGACGGCGGGGACGGTGTGGTGGAGCACCATCTCCAGGTGCGCTCCGCGGCCTGAGTCATCACGCGCTTCCAGCGTGATGACGGCAGCGCGGGCGTCCATGCGCCGTACGCCCTTGTTGGTCAGTCGCTCCACAGGAGCGTGGTCAAGGCTAAGAAACTGGTCTACCGCGGGGGCCACATCCTGACGCGTCAGCCCGGGAAGAATCACTTGCCACTCAGACGCGATAAGCCGGCTCGCCGGAACCCCTCCAGCGTCCTCAGTGACAGCGATCACGTCTATCCCATCAGGCAGCGCGGCGTTCAGCCGGTCTCGCACGTCCGCTGCCTCTCGCCGGCTGGTCAGAGCGAGGCTGAGGTATTCCGCCTCGCTCGCGACGCCGGTCTGAGCGCCTCCCGCGTAGGAGATCTTCGGGTGCGGCGTGAATCCGGCGGAATGCGCGATGGGCACATCAGCCCGCCGCACGCCCCGCTCGAAGACACGCGCCACATCTCTGTGGCTGGCAAAACGCATCTTTCCGCGTTTAGCATACCGGACGAGCATATGCTGAACAGCTGGCGACGGCGCGTCGCCAGGCGGCACCGGTTTGCTCATGCCTGCTCTCCACCCACTCCGGACTACGACTGGCCGCCGCTGTGCTGCAACGCTGGCAGCACAGGAAGCAAACGCCTTCCGTCCAGCCGGTCACCCGTCGGACCCGTCTGGATCTCTGTACCCATTGAGGGGCACACTCCACACTCATAACAGGCAGACCACCGGCAGTCTTCGACTTCGGCGCCCCCTTCGGGAGCAACCGCCGAACGCCAGTCCTGCCAGAGCCAGTCCCGGTCCAGGCCCGAGTCCAGGTGATCCCACGGCAGCACCTCGCCGTAGTCGCGCTCTCGCGTAGTGTACCAATCCAAACTGACCGGCCAGTCGGCTAGTGCCGTCTCGCAGGCCCGCTCCCAGCGCTCGAACGAGAAATACTCCGACCACCCGTCGAACCGCGCCCCGTCCCGCCAGGCGGCCAGGATGGCCTGGCCGACCCGCCGGTCGCCCCGCGAGAGCAGTCCCTCGATCACCGAGGGAGTCCCGTCGTGGTAGCGGAAGCCGATCGCCTTCCCGTAGGCGCGGTCGGAGCGAAGCGCGGACCCGAGCGCCTTCAGCCGCGCGTCCACGGTCCCGGGCGGGCACTGCGCGGCCCACTGGAACGGCGTGTGCGGCTTGGGCACGAACCCGCCGATCGACACCGTGCAGCGGATGTCCTTCCGTCCCGATGCCTGGCGCCCGGCGGCGATCACCTTCTTGGCCAGGTCGGCGATGGCCAGCACGTCCTCGTCTTCCTCGGTGGGAAGCCCGCACATGAAGTAGAGCTTGACCTGCCGCCAGCCGGACGCGTACGCGGTCGTCACCGTGCGGATCAGGTCTTCCTCGGTGACCATCTTGTTGATGACCGCCCGCATCCGCTCCGAGCCGCCTTCGGGGGCGAACGTCAGCCCGGAGCGCCGCCCGTTGCGGGACAGTTCGTCGGCCAGGGTCACGTTGAACGCGTCGACCCGGGTGGACGGCAGCGACAGCCCGGTGTTGGTCCCCTCGTAGCAGTCGGCCAGGTCGACGGCGACGTTGTCGATCTCGCTGTGGTCGGCGGACGACAGCGACAGCAGCCCGACCTCGTTGAAGCCGGTCGACTTGACGCCGCCGTCCACCATCTTGCCGATGGTGGTGATCGACCGTTCCCGCACGGGCCGCGTGATCATCCCGGCCTGGCAGAACCGGCAGCCCCGGGTGCAGCCGCGGAAGATCTCCACGCTGTAGCGCTCGTGGACCGTCTCGGCGACCGGCACCACCGGCGACTTCGGGTACGGCCAGGCGTCGAGGTCCATCAGGGTGTACTTGCTCACCGCTCCCGGGACGCCGGGACGGTTCGGAACGACCCGCGCGATCCGCCCGTCCGGCAGGTAGGACACGTCGTAGAACCGGGGCACGTAGACCGACCCGGTGGCGGCCAGCGACAGCAGCAGCCCGTCGCGCCCGCCGGGCCGGCCTTCCTGCTTCCAGGAGCGGACGAGCGAGGTGATCCGCAGGACGGCTTCTTCCCCGTCGCCCAGCACGACGGCGTCGAGGAAATCGGCGACCGGCTCGGGGTTGAACGCGGAGTGGCCGCCGCCGATGACCAGCGGCGCGTCCTCGGCCCGGTCCTTCGACAGCAGCGACAGGCCGGACAGGTCCAGCGCGGTCAGCAGGTTGGTGTAGCCGAGTTCGGTGGAGAAGCTGACGCCGAGGACGTCGAACGCGCCGACCGGGCGGTGCGTGTCGACCGTGAACTGCGGGACCTGGCGCTCCCGCATCAGCTGCTCCAGGTCGGGCCAGACGCTGTAGGTGCGCTCGGCCAGCACTCCGGCCTGCTCGTTCAGCACCTCGTAGAGAATCGCGATCCCCTGGTTGGGCTGCCCGACCTCGTAGGCGTCCGGGTACAGCAGTGCCCAGCGGACGTCGGTCTCATCCCACTCCTTGACGGTGGCATTGACCTCGCCCCCGACATACTGCACGGGCTTCCGGATAAGCGGCAGCAGGGCTTCCAGCTGTGGGTAGACCGACTCGACAGGCATAACTCCGAGAATACCTATCATCCCGAACGGATCGTCGCTACTCCCCAGCGCACCGCCTTCACCCCAGCCCACCCCACCGGGCTGAACGTCACGTTCACCCCCATAGAAGGGGACCAACGTGACGTTCAGCCCCCTCGCCCGAGCGCCGGGGCCGCCGGCGCCGCCGAGCGCCGGGGCGGGGCGGGGCGGGGCGGATGGGCGGGGGCGGGGGCTAGGTGAACAGGCTCCGGTGACGGCGGACCGACAGCAGGAGGCCCACGGCGATCATGTCGGCGAAGATCGCGGAGCCGCCGTAGGAGATGAAGGGAAGCGGGAGACCGGTGATGGGCATGATGCCGACGGTCATGCCGACGTTCACGAACGTCTGGAAGGCGAACCAGACCGCGACCCCGGAGGCCACCAGCATGCCGAACATGTCGTCGGCCCGCTGCGCGGCCGCGATCGCCCGCCACACCACGAACGCCAGGAGGGCGACCAGCACCGCGCAGCCGACGAAGCCGAGTTCCTCCCCCGCCACGGTGAAGATGAAGTCAGTCTGCACCGACGGCACGAAGTTCCCGCCGGTGAACTGCCCGTGGAACAGCCCCTGGCCGAACAGCCCGCCCGAGCCGACGGCGATCTTCGCCTGCAGGCCGTTGTAGCCGGTGCCGGACAGGTTCTGGTTCGGGTGCAGGAACGCCGTGAACCGGGTGATCTGGTAGCTCTTCAGGATGTGCAGGTTGATCACGCCGTACAGGCCGATCGCGGCCGCCGCGGCCAGCGCTCCGATCCAGTACAGACGGAGCCCGGACAGCACGATCATCGCGCCCAGCGTGAAGACCAGCACCAGCATGACGCCGAGCGCCGGCTCCTGCTGCACCAGCAGGATCAGCGGCGCCGCGGCCAGCACGGCCCAGCCGATGTCCTTCAGCGAGGCGCGGCCGGTGTCCGCCACGCCGATGTCCCGCTTGCGGGACAGCAGGGCCGCCGTGGCGAGCACGACGGCGAGCTTGGCGAACTCCGACGGCTCTACCTGGAAGCCGCCGGGCAGGTTGATCCACGCCTTCGCGCCATTGACCGAGCTTCCGGCCACGAGCACCGCCAGCAGCAGGAGCAGCGAGACCGTGTAGATCAGCGGCGTCCAGCGCCGGAACTGCCGCCAGTCCACGCTGGCCGTCGCGAACATCAGGACGACGCCGAGCACCGACCAGATGATCGCCTTGTTGAGGTAGGCGTGCGGGTTCTGCCCGGCCTCCAGCAGCTGGGCCTGCGTCGCCGCCCACACGAGGATGATGCCCAGCCCGGTCAGCGCCAGCGTGGCGCCGATCAGCAGCCAGTCCCAGGACCGGAACAGGCCGCCCCGGTCCAGGCCGCGGGCCAGCAGGGACCGGCGGCGCGGCATGAACGCCCCGGCCCGGGGCCCCGCGAATCCGCGGGGCGGGATTCCCACGCTCATTCCGCCACTCCCCCGCTCATCCGTTCGCCCGGTTGATGGTCGGCAGCTTCGACGGGGCCTGGCCGCCGGGCAGTGCCCCGGGGTGCTTCTCCAGCCCGTAGATGTAGTCCCAGATCTGCCGCACGGCCGGCGCCGCGGAGTCGGCGCCGTAGCCGGCGTGCGGGATCATGACCAGGACCACGTACTTCGGGTCCTGGCACGGGGCGAACGACGCGAACACGGAGCTGGCGTTCTGCCCGAAGCTCTGCGACGTACCGGTCTTGCCCGCCACGCACACCTTGTTCAGCGGGAATCCGCCGAACGCCTTGTTGCCGGTGCCCTGCGGGTTGCTGATCACTCCGGCCAGGGCCGACCGGATGTAGGCCAGCGTGTTGGACCCGACCGGCAGGTGCCGGATGACCGGCGGCTTGAGCTGCCGGACGACCTTGCCCGCCGGGGAGACCAGGGCCTCGCCGACCCTCGGCGAGTACAGGGTTCCGCCGTTGGCCAGGGCCGCGTACGCGTTCGCCAGCTGGATCGGGGTCGAGCTGACATAGCCCTGCCCGATCGCCGCGATCGCCGCCTGGCCCGGTTCCCAGGTGAACCCGCTCTTGCAGTCCTGCCATTCGATCCGCTGGACGTAGGAGCCGTTCTGCCTGCCGTTCTTGCACCAGTTCTGCCCGGTGCTGGCGTTGTCCTTCCAGTAGTTGTACAGCCACTGCCGGGTCGGAACGTCACCGGTGGACTGTTCCGGAAGGTCAATGCCGGTCGACTTGCCGAAGCCCCAGGCCAGTTCCATCTGCTGCATCTTCTGGACCGGCGCCTTCGGGTTGGCCTGGAAGTCCGCCTTGTTGTCGTCCTTCTGCCACATCTGGTAGGCGAGGTTGTAGTAGACGGTGTCGCACGAGATCACCAGGGCCTGGGAGAACGAGATCTGGCCCTGCGGCGGCTCGCCGTCGTTGTTGAAGTTCTGTCCGTCGATGCTGGTGTTGGACGGGCAGTCGTACAGGCCGTGCAGGGGGTACCCGTCCTGCACGGCGGCGGCGGTCGAGGTGATCTTGAACGTCGAGCCCGGGTAGTACTGGCCCGCCGTCGCCCAGTTCGTGGCCGGCCCGCCCGACGAGGTACCGAACAGGTAGTTGAACTCGTTCTGGGAGATGCCCTTGGTCCAGATGTTCGGGTTGTAGTCGGGGTAGCTGGCCATGGCCACGATCCGGCCGCCCGTGGTCTCCACCACCGCGGCGGCCTGGTTGGTGTTGTTCCCCTGGGACCGGGCCTTGGCGACGGCTCCGTTCAGGACGTTCTGCACGTCGCCCTGGAGCTTGGAGTTCAGGCTGGTGACCAGTGTGTCCCCGTTAACCGCAGGAGTCTCCCTGACCGTGCCCGTCACGTCGCCGCCGGCGTTCACCGAGACCGTCTGCTTGCCCGCCTGCCCGGTCAGCTCGGAGTTGTACTGCTGTTCCAGGCCGGACTGGCCGACCAGGTCGTCGCCGGAGTATCCCGTCTCCTGCAGGTGCAGCTTGGCCATCTCGGCCTGGGTGATGGGCTGCAGGTAGCCGAGCGTCTGCGCCGGGTCGGCCCCGTTCGGCATCGGGTAGGTGACGACCGGCTGGACCTGCGCGGTGACCCCGGGGAACTGCCTGGGCTGCTCCATGATCTGCAGCGCGGTCTGGTCGCTGACCTTCTGGCTCACCGGGATCGGCTGGTAGGGCGAGCCCGCCCAGCACGGGGGCTTGACCCCCTTGGTGCACAGCGTGGTCTTGGCCTTGAGCGTCTTGTACGGCATGCCGAGCATCGGGGCCAGCCGCTTCAGGACCGCGGCGCCGTCGTCGGCGGTGGTCTGGGACAGCGTCATCATGTTGACGGAGGCCACCAGCGACGTCTGGTTCGTCACCAGCTTGCTGCCCTCGTCATCGGTGATGGAGCCCCGGACCGCCGGGACCACGATGTCGCGGGTCTGGTTGGCCATGGCCTGGGCCTTGTACTGACCGCCGCTCATCACCTGCAGGTAGTACAGGCGCCCGCCCAGCGTGATCACCATCGCGAAGACGATGACATAGAGAATGACCAGCCGACGGCGTGACGCCGGGATCATCTGCGACCTCCCAACCGGATTCCGCGGCGGCGCCGGAAGGACGGCGTCGCCCGTGACTGATACGTGCGCCGGCCGAGAGCGCCCTGACTGCCCTTGAGCCAGCCCCTTCCGGGCGAACTGCGCCGCGGCGCCTTAACCGGCCGCGCGGGCCGGAGCCAGCCCTTGCCCGGACCGCTGCCCGCCCGGGGAGCCTTGCCGGCCGGCGGCCTCGGCGCCTTCAGCCAGCCCTTGCCCGGGCCGGAGCCCGGCATGCCCCGCGAGGGACGCGCGGACGTCGGGCTTCCCTTCAGCCAGCCCTTGCCCAGGCCGGACGACCCCAGGCCGGAC
>WRBL01000257.1 GCA_009784565.1 Streptosporangiales bacterium
GCACCATCCGTAACGTTGAGCGCATGAATGATGACCCATCGAACGGGGAGCCGGACAGCGGTTCCGGGGGCGTCCAGCTTCCCGGCTGGGCCAGGTTCCTCGGCTGGTGCGGCACCGCTGGGCTTATCTACCTGCTGATCTGCGCGGTGGGCATCATCAGCCATGGTTTCGCCGGGCTGGGCGGCGACGCGGCGCACAGCATGTTCGCCTTCGCCGGCAACGTCTGGGTCGGGCTGTGCGTGGGCGTGCTGGGCACGGTGCTGATCCAGTCCTCGACCACGACGACCGCCATCGCCGTCACCGCCGTGGGGTCGGGCGCGCTGCCCATCCGCGGCGCCATCCCCATCATTCTCGGCGCGAACGTCGGCACGACGGTCACGACCACCCTGGTCGCCCTCACCTACATCGGCACCCGGGCCGAGTTCCGCCGGGCGCTGGGCGCCTCCACGATCCACGATTTCTACAACCTGCTCGCGCTGCTGATCTTCTTCCCCGTCGAGCTGGCCTGGCACCCGCTGGAGCACCTGAGCGGCTCCCTCACGAACACCCTGTACGGCACCGGATGGCTGCCGGACCCGGCCCGCTTCAACGTCATCCGGGTACTGACCCGGCCGGTCGTGAACACGGTGGACGCGGCGACGTCGAATCTCGCCAGCGTCCTGGGCCCCCTGATCACCATCGTGGCCGGGGCCGTGCTGATCCTGGCCGCCGTTCACTACCTCGGCAAGCTGCTGAAGCTGCTCATGGTCGGCCGGGCCCGCGACCTGCTGACCCGGGCGGTCGGCCGCAACGCCTACCTCGCCATGGTGTCCGGACTGGGCGTGACGGTCCTGACCCAGTCCTCGACCATCACCAACTCGGTGCTGGTCCCGTTCGCCGGGGCGGGCATCCTGACGCCGGCGCAGGTCTATCCGGTCACCGTCGGCGCCAACCTCGGCACCACGCTCACCGTGGTCCTGGCGGCGTTCGCGGTCGACGGCCCGGACGCGAAGATCGGCCTTCAGTCCGCCTTCGTGCACCTGCTCTACAACATCCTGTCGATCATCGTGATCTACGTGATCCCGCTCCTGCGGCCGGTACCGCTGCTCGGCGCCGAGACCTTCGCCCGCATCGCGGCCGACCGCAAGTGGGTTGTCGCCGCGTACCTCATCAGTGTCTTCATCGCCCTGCCCGCCCTGGTCATCATCCTGGTGGCAGTGCTCTAGGCCCCGCGGAGAGGTCGGACATACCCGACAGTTCATCGATATCCCGGACTCAGTGCCCGGAAATGCAGTTGGATAGGGAGCCGCGATCTGATGGCACCGCTGCTGGATTCGCGTGTCCGCAGCGCGATGGAACGGGGCTGACTTGTCCGATATCCGGTACGTGATCCTGTCCGACTTGCACTTCGGGGCCGAGAACAGCGTCCTGACCTCGCTGACCGAGGGTCCTTCCTCCCCGGCCAGCACCGGGTTCGGTACCGACGCGCAGCGGCCCAGTCCGGTGCTGAGCGGACTGGTCGACGGGATCCGCGAGCTCACCAAGGACCAGGACCGGCCGCCGACGCTGATTCTCGCCGGCGACGTGCTCGACCTCGCGCTCTCGATCGATGAAGTGTGCTCCACCGTCTACCGGCTCTTCGCGCACATCGCGTTCGGCGACGAGCCGGTGTTCGAGCCGCTCATCCACTACGTGCCCGGCAACCACGACCACCACCAGTGGGAAGTCACCCGGGAAAGCCAGTACACGGCATACGTGGCCAGCCAGGCCCCGGACGCGACCCTGGTCGCTCCCTGGCACACGACCGGCCTGGAGCACTCCGCCGAACGCCCCGAGGCCAGTTCCGCGCTGCTCACCGCCCTGTCCCGGAGCCAGGCGGGCGGCAGCGCCATCAACGTCCGGGTCGCCTACCCGAACCTGGCGCTGCGCAGCCCCGACGGGCGCCGCTCGCTCGTCATCAGCCACGGGCACTTCACCGAGTCCATCTACTCCCTGATGTCACGCCTGCGGGACGTCCTCTACCCCGGTCAGCGCAGCAAGCCGCCCACGGACATCGCCGCCCTCGAGGAAGAGAACTTCGCCTGGATCGACTTCTTCTGGTCCACGCTCGGCCGGTCCGGTCAGGTCGGCACGGACATGGGCCTGATCTACGCCGACCTCACCAGCCCCACCGACATCGACGCCCTGGTCGCGAACCTGGTCTCGGCGATGCTCGCCAAGGGCAAGGGCCACGGCTTGCTGCACCAGGCGGAGGAAAAGGCCCTGAACGCGATCTTCAAGCACGAGGCCAACCGCGTCGCCCGCAGCGAGCGCTCCACGCCCGACGCCGCGCTGTCGGCCGACGGGGAGACCGGGCTCCGTGAGTACCTGGAAGGGCCCGTGCGCAATCAGCTCCGGCAGGAATGGGGCGAGGTCCCGGAGAATCTCTCGTTCGTCTACGGGCACACCCACAAGCCATTCGTCAGGCGGGAGTCCCTGGCCGGGTTCCCCGCGCCGGTGGACGTCGTGAACACCGGCGGCTGGGTGGTCGACACGTCCGACCCGAACGTCTATCAGGCGGGCGTGGCGGTCCTGGTCAGCGACGACCTGGACACCGCCTCCCTGCAGTTCTACCGGCAGGCCCCCGGCTCGGCGCCCAGCCCGGTCCAGCTGCTGGACCCGCCCGAGGGCGTGGAGCAGTCGGGCTGGCAGAAGGAGCTCTCCTCCCGGATCGATCCGGCGCGGGAGCCGTGGTCCTCGCTCGCGCAATCCGCGGCCGAGCTGGTCGCCCAGCGGCACCGGCTGCAGGACGCGACCGTCGCCCTCCGGGTCGCCACCCGGCCGGCCGGCGGCCGGTGAGCTAAGCGGCAGCGGCGGCCCGAGCGCCGGGCTCTTACACCTCGCCCTTGACCGTGGCGATCAGGCGGTCCAGGATCCGGCCGCCGCTGACCCGCAGGCCGTCGTGCTCGTATTCGCTGGTGACCCACGCCCGCAGGCCCTTGACCGCGGCGACGGTGGGCTCCGACAGGAGCCGCGGCACGTACATGTCGTGGTAGTAGACCGCCGCGGCGGCGGGTACCTCGTTGGCCGCCAGCCGGGCCGGGTCGTACAGCGGCGGCCAGTCCTCGCGGGCGGCCACGAGTTCCGCGGTCTCCCGCAGCGGGGCCAGCAGCGGGTCCCGGGTCACCATCCAGGGATACGTCATCTCGCCGGTGAAGTACACCGGGTCTCCGGACTCGAGCGCGGCGCGGCCGTCGAAGGCGGGGAACTCGTCCCGGACCCGGTGGGCCGCCCAGCCGGTGGCGCGGCCCTGCCCGTAGCAGGCTTCGTGCAGGACGCAGTACAGCGGCCCGCCGGCGAAGCTCACCCGGGGCGCCATGGCGTGCAGGAACTCGTCCGCGAGCGCGCCGTCGGCGTCGAACGCGTTCTCCACCAGGTAGTGGAGCTGGTGGCTGCCGTCGGACTGGCCGAGCAGCCCGCCGATCGCCTGGAACGCCTCCACGGTGAGCGGCGATCCGTCCGGCAGCCGTTCCTTCCTGGTGGCCAGCCGCTCCGCGATCCGGCGGACAAGCGCGACGTCGCCAGGGTAGCGCTCGTAGTGGGCGGCGTTGCGTTCGGCGACGATCGGATAGGTGGTCCGGTACACGTCCTCGGCGTGCGCGGACAGGCCGGGCAGTCCGCCGGTGAGGAACGCCTCCCGCAGGCCGTGCGGGGCGAACGACAGATAGGTGAGCGCGCAGAAGCCGCCGAAGCTCTGGCCGAGCACGCTCCAGGGCTCGCCGCCGGCCAGCCGCCCGCGGATCAGCTCTGCGTCGCGCACGATGCTGTCGGCGCGGAACAGCGCGAGGTAATCGGCCTGCGCTCTCGCGTCGCCGCGGGCGGCGAGGGACCGGGCCGTGATCCGCGACGAGCGGCCGGTGCCGCGCTGGTCCAGCAGCAGCACCCGGTACTCGCGCAGGGCCCGGGCCAGCCACGCCTGCCGCCCGACCGGCCGCTGCGCGGGGAACCCCGGACCGCCCTGCAGGAACAGCAGCCACGGCAGGTCGGCGTCGGCCTTGTCCGCGGCGACGACCTCGCGGGCGAAGACCTCGATCCGCTCCCCGTCTGGCCGTGAATGGTCCAGCGGCACCTCGACGACGTGGTCGGTCAGGACGGTGCCGGGCTGCCGGAATGTGTTCACAGTGCTGAACGTATCAGCGACTCCCCGAGGTACCCGGACAGCATCTTCGCTCCGTTCGTCCTAAAATCGGCGCGGGACAGAGATCCGGCTGGAGGGGCCTGATGTGCGAATCTGACTTCGACCCGGTCGAAGGCGGCATCAGCGATGGCCGGGTGGACTGTCTCCTGGAGACCACCCTCGATCCGGTTCTCGACGCGGCGGGTACGTCCCGGAACCCCGAGAAGGCCCTCCTGAAAGTGACGGTCTGCGACCCCGCCTGCGGCGACGGCCGGATACTGGCCGCGGCGGCCGGGCGGATCGCGAAGCGGGTCGCGGCGGCCCGGGAGCACACTCCGGAACCCTCGGCCGACGCGGTACGGCGGGCGCTGCGGGACGTCACGGAGAACTGCCTGTACGGCGTGGACCTCAGCGACGCGGCGGTCGAACGGACGAAGGAGCGCCTGCGGCACGACTGCGGCGCGCCGGGGGCCGCCCTCGATGATCGCATCCGGCCGGGCAACAGCCTCATCGGCACGGTCCCCGCCCTGATCGACGCGGGCATCCCCGACTCGGCGTTCAAGCCGGCCGACGGGGACGACCCGAAGTTCGCCCGGTCGCTGCGGCGCGCCAACGTCAAGCCCGCGCCGGGGCAGCGCACCCTGTTCAGCGACACCCGGCCAGGACAGGCCGGGCGCCTCAAACGCCTCGTCGCCGACGCCTGGTGCGCGGCGTTCGTCTGGGTGAAGCGGCCGGACTCGCCGCCCGCGATCGTCGACCGTTCCTTCCGGGACCTGCGGGAACGGGGACCGGCCGGCGTTCTCCCGGAGACCCTGAAGGAGATCGAGCGGCTGCGGGACGAGTACCGGTTCTTCCACTGGCACCTGGAGTTCCCGGACGTCTTCCGGCGCGGCGGTTTCAGCTGCGTGGTCACGGACCCGCCGCGGGACACGGTTGACCGGCACGAGGACCGGGCCGCGTTCAGTTTCGCCCGGGGGTCCGGGGCGTATCCGGACTGCGCGGAGGGACTGGGCGAACCCGGTGTCACGGCGCTGCGCGCGGACCATCTGTTCGCCGAGCGCCTGGCGACGATCGTCGCGCCCCGGGGCCGGGCCGGCTGCGTCGTCCCGGCCGCCCTCGCGACCGGTCCCGGCGGCCGGCACCTGTTCGGGAGCCTGACCCGGCGCGGGAGGCTGGCGTCGCTGTACGGGTTCGAGGATCAGTCCAGTCTCCTCACGCTTACCGGAGACGAATCGCCGGCCGGCGCGGCCCGCTACGCGTTCGCGCTGCGGGATCCCGGTGAGCTGCGCGAGGATCCCGGCCGCGCGTACACGCTGACGGCGGACGAGATCGCCCTGATCAACCCGAACACGGGGTCGCCGCCGGCGTTCAGCGGCCGCCGGGAGGCCGCGCTCGTCACGGAGCTCTACGGTCGCGTACCGGTGCTGCAGGATGAGACACGAGCGGACGGGAACCCGTGGAAGCTGCGGCTGGCGCCGCCCTTCTTCCGGCTCAGAAGCGACTCCGCGCTTTTCCGCGCCCCTGAGGAACCGGAGGACGGGGACGAAGACGCCCCTGGCCCCGGGCTCCTCCCCGTATACGAAGCCACGATGATCAAGGCCTTCGATCATCAGCACGGCCCGCCCCGGTACTGGCTCGCCGATCCCTCGCCGGTCGCCGAGCGCCTAGAGGAGCTCGGGTGGCGGTGGGGCTGGCTGTGCGGCTGGTGCCGGACCGCCCGGGACGAGGACGAGCGGGCCGTTGTCGCGGCGTTCCTGCCGCGGACCGCGGTCACGGAGTCGTTCCCGCTGATGATGCCCCGCTCCGTCCCCCCGTTCGTCGCGGGCCTGGTCGCCGCCCAGAGCTCCCTCGTCTTCGACTTCGTAGCCCGCCAGAAGCTCGGCGCCCACCCGAAGATCCGGCCGGAGGCCTGGAAGCAGCTTCCGGTACCGACCCCGCGGATGCTGGAGCCGCACCTGCCGTTCCTCGTGCCGCGGGTCCTCGAGCTCGTGTATACGGACGAGGACCTGGCGCCGCTGGCCCGGGACCTGGACGACGACGGAAACCCGTTCGCGTGGGACGACGACCGCCGCGCGGAACTCCGCGCGGAACTGGACGCGTTCTTCTTCCGTCTCTACGGGATCGAGGACCGCGTCGAGGCGGCCTTCATCGTGGAGTCCTTCCCCGGCGAACCGGGAGCCCTGGTCCTCGACGCCTACGACCGCATGGCTTCCGCCGACGCCGACGGCTCCCCGTACGAGACCCGGATCATCCCGCCCCCGGGGCGCGGGCCCCGGGCGGCCCGTGACTAGGCCTGCGGATCACCGCTCACCGACCGTGGCGATCACGAGGTCTTCGCCGCCGACAGGGCTGAGGCCATCGCGGCGGCCGGCGAAGTAGCGGTCGTGGAGGTCGGCCGAGGTCACCGTGCGCGCGTCGAGCTGGCGCCGGGAGCCTGAGCTGGAGCCGCCGTTATTCATTGGCTCTCGTGATCAATGACGACGACATTCGTATTTCCCTCCAATGGATCCATCTGTTTGAGTGAGGCATGTGGCCGGCCCGGATGAGTGAGTTGGAGGCCGCTGAGATGACCAGCCAGAAATCCGCTGACGGAGGTTCTCCCGGGACCGCCGCGCTGGCCCGGGGCCAGTGGAGCGACCGGGTCCTCGACGACAGGGTGCACCGTAGTCTTTACACGGATCCGGCCGTGTTCGCCGAGGAGCTCGTCAAGGTCTTCGGCGGCCGGTCGTGGGTGTACCTGGCTCACGAGAGCCAGCTTCCGGAACCCGACTCCTACCTATCGGTCACCATGGGCTTGCGCCCGCTGATCCTCACCCGGGACCGCGACGGAGTGATCCGCGGGATCTTCAACCGGTGCGCCCACCGCGGTGCCACCGTATGCCGCGACGAGTCGGGCACGGCCCGGAGCTTCCAGTGCCCGTACCACGGCTGGACGTTCCGCAACACCGGCGAACTGGTGGGCGTGCCCTGGCCCGCCGGGTACGGCCCCGGCTTCGACCGGTCCCGGCTCGGCCTGCGCCAGGTCAACCGGATCGCGGCCCACCGGGGATTCATCTTCGGCACGCTGAACGACGACGCCATGCCCTTGGAGGAATGGCTGGGCCCGGCGCTGGAATGGCTGGACTACTGGATCGACCGGGCGCCGGACAGCGAGGTACTGGTCCGCAGCGCCGCGTTCCAGATGGGATACCGGGGGAACTGGAAGCTCGCCTACGACAACGCCGGCGACGGCTACCATCCGGCTTTCTCCCACCGGTCGCTCCTGGAGATGGCAGCGCGGATGGGCGATGCCAAGGACATGTCGTACTTCGGCAAGACCCCCGACGAGGGGCCGATGAAGCTCTACGCGCTCGGCCACGGCCACAGCGTCATCGACCAGCGCCCGGCATACGACGGTCCCGGCAGCTTCTGGGCCAACCAGCGGCCGCAACCGGGCCGGGAGAGATTCGAGGAACTGATCCGGCGTCAGTACCCGGGCGACGCGGACAGGCTGCTGGACTTGTGCGTGGGCTCGCAGATCAACTTGTCGATCTTCCCGAATCTCCTCATCATCGGCAACCAGATCCAGGTGGTCCGGCCCTTGGCCGTGGATCGCACGCAGCTCACCTGGCACGCCACCGCGATCGGGGGCGTCCCGCCCGAGGTGAACACCATCCGGATGCGCACGCAGGAAGACTTTCCGGCCTTCGGCGAGCCCGACGACCAGGCCAACTTCGAGGAAGTCCAGCGCGGCCTCGCCATCGCCGAGCACGAGTGGATCATGATGAGCCGGGGGCTCGGCACCGGCTGGCAGGAGACCACCGAGAACGGCAGCGTGAAGACGGCCGTGACGGACGAACTGCACATGCGTCACTACTACGAGCAGTGGATGCGGCTAATGGAAGGAGAGCCGGCGTGAAGGTCCCGGAGCGGTACGCGGATGCCTCGTCGTGGTCGTACCACATTGACGAGGACTACTACGCCGAGCTGGACCAGACCCGCTCGCTATTCGACGAGGACTGGCCGGAGCCCGGTCCCGCCGCGCTCTATGAGGCCACGATCTTCCTGACCCGCGAGGCGCGCCTGATCGATGACGGGCGGTTCAACCACTGGCTCGACCTGTTCACCGACGACTGCCTGTACTGGGTACCGGTCGCGGCGGGTGGCGGCGAGCCGAGGACCGAGGTCTCCCACGCGTTCGATGACCGTCGGCGGCTCACCGACCGGGTCTACTGGCTGCGCACCGGCCTGGCCTACAGTCAGATCCCCGCCTCCCGCACGCGCCGGGTGATCGGGAACGTCGACGTCTTCGATCGTGACCCAGTCACGCGGCTCGTCCGGTCCAACTTCACGATCCACGAATTCCGGGCCGGAATCACGAAGTTGTACGCGGGCTGGTACGCCCACACCCTGGTCAAGACCGGGCAGGGCTGGCAGATCAAGGTCAAGCGGGCCAGCTTGCTCGACTCCGAGCAGTATCACGAGAACCTCACCCTGGTGTTCTGAGCAATGGCACGCCGCCCTCTCGCCGACCACGTCGCCCAGCTGGAGCGCGACAACGAACTCCTGCGCCTGCGGCTGGACCGTCTGGAACGCGAGGTCAGGTCCATGCGACCCGTCGTACGGCAGGTCAAGCGGCTGCGCGTGTGGGACTTCGCGCTCTACGGCGTTCACCCGGACGAAGGCTGGGTCGCCGTCGACCGGGCCCGCGCGGGAGAGCTCCTCGCCGCGCTGGCCGGCGTGGACCACTGGGCGCCCTGGACGACCCCGATCGAGCCGAGGACCCAGCCGTGACCGCCGCCGTCCTCATGATCGCGCACACTTCCGCCCCGCTGCCCGGGAGGCTCGAGGCAGCTGCCCGGGCGAACGGACTCGTGCCGCGGGTGGTGCGGCCGATGCTCGGCGACCGGCTGCCGTCCGGGGACGACGGCTACGCGGGCACGGTCGTGCTGGGCGGCCCGCAGAGCGCGTACGACGTCGCACGGCACCCGTACCTGGCCGACGAAATCGGCTTCCTGTCCGCCGCGCACCGGGCCGGCGTTCCCGTCCTCGGTATCTGCCTGGGCGCCCAGTTGCTCGCCGCCGCGCTGGGAGGGCAGGCGGTCCCCGGCGACGCCGGCCTCGAATGCGGCTTCATCGACGTGCTGCCCTCCCGCCCGGAAGGAGCCGATGCCGCCGGGCGCCATTTCTCCTTCCACACCGATACCTTCCGGTTGCCGGATGGTGCGGCCCTCCTCGCC
>WRBL01000258.1 GCA_009784565.1 Streptosporangiales bacterium
CGGCGCGCAGTCTCACCCGCGGACCCGGGCCCAGATTGAGCGGCTGTTCGACGGCTTTACGCTTCTCGACCCAGGGCTGGTCTGGATCCCGGAGTGGCGCCCGGATCCGCCCGACGACGTCCCCGCTGATCCCGAGAGCTTCTGGGGGCTGGTCGGCGTCGCCCGGTACGACGGAACGCGGTGAGCGGCCGGAGCTTTACGGGCAGCGGGCGAGGACGAGGGTGACGTCGTCTTCGTGGAGCTGGGCCAGCTCGGCGATCACGGTGTCGCAGGCCATTTCCAGGTGGCCGTCCTGGCGGGACAGGGCAGCCCGCAGGGCGAGGATGCCCTCGTCGAAGGAACGGGTGCGGGTCTCGACCAGGCCGTCGGTATACAGCGCGAGGACGGTGCCGGGAGCGAACGCGACGCGCGCCTGGCCGTAGGATCCCAGTCCGAGGCCGAGCGACTGGCCGGGGTGCAGGTCCGGGACGCGGGTGGTGCCGTCCGGCCCGGCCAGCACGGGAGGCAGGTGCCCGGCCGTGGCCAGGGTGCAGGAGCGGCCGGCGGGGTCGATGACCGCGTACAGGCAGGTGGCCAGGACGGGGTCCGACAGCAGCCCGGCGGTCTGGTCCAGGTGCCGCAGGAGTTCCGCGGGCTCCGGGTCCGTCAGCGCGATTCCGTGCGCGGCGGAGCGCAGGTGGGCCATCATCGCGCCGGCCTCGGGGCCGTGGCCCATGACGTCTCCGACGATGATCCCGCTGCGGCCGCCGGGCAGCTCGAGCAGGTCGTACCAGTCTCCCCCGACGACCTGTCCCTGGGCCGGGAAGCAGCGCGCGGCGGCCTCGATCCCCGGGGGGACCCCGGGCGCCGCGGTCACGAGGGCGCGCTGGAGCGTGTCGGCGATGGAGCGCTGCCTCTGCATGGCCACGCTGTTGGCGATGCCCGCGCCGACGCCGGCCGCGAGTTCGGTGGCGAGCTTGGTGTCGGCGTCGCTGAAGGGCGCGGAGCCGGCCGTCCGGGCGAAGGCCACGAACCCGTAGAACTGGCCCTTCGAGACCGCCGGCACGGCCAGGACCGAGGAGCACCGGGCCATGATCTCCTCGCTCCCGTGACCGGAGGGATTCAGCCCCGCGGTGCCCGGTTCCGCGAAGACCAGCGGCGCGCCGCGGAAGCACCGGGCGTACGGCGAGTCCGCGGCCATGACGATGACGGCCCCGACGGGAAAGATCTTCTGCGCGGCCTGCTCGCTCTCGAAGCCGATGCAGGTGCCGAGCCGCCGGACCGTGACGCTGTCGCTGGGGCTGGCCTTCCGGGGCTCGGCTCCGCGGAGCAGGCGGTCGAGGGCGAACACCGACGCCGCGTCGGCCAGGCCCGGGACCGCGGCGTCCAGGGCGATGTCCGCGATCTCGGCGAGGTCCAGGCTTCCGTGCAGCCTCAGTCCCGTGACGGCCGCGGAGGGAACGGCACGGGGGTGATCAGTCACGTGCGCCTCGGTTTCCTGGCCCGGGCACCGTCCCGGTTCCCTGGGCCGTCGCGCCTCACCTTGCACAGAGCGGGCATAGAAAACCTTAAGCGACCGCATTGCGTCAAGTCCACACGGGCAGCGGAACTGAAACTACCCTGAGTTCAAAACGAACACGGGGACGGAGAGCCGATGAGCACAGACCCAGGCTGGGTACCGGACGAGGTCGACACCACCAAGGCGAGCAGCGCCCGGGTCTACGACTACTGGCTCGGAGGCGACCACAACTTCCAGGCCGACCGGGACGTCGCCCGCGCCGCGATGGCGGTGGATCCCAACATCCGCACCGCTACGCGCGCCTACCGGGCCTTCCTCATCCGCGCCGTCCGCTACCTGACCGCCGAGGCGGGCATCCGGCAGTTCCTGGACATCGGGTCCGGCATCCCCTCCAACCAGAACGTCCACCAGGTCGCGCAGGAAATCGCGCCCGGATCGCATGTGGTCTACGTCGACAACGACGAGATCGCCGTCGCGCACAGCCGGTTCATCCTCTCCGGCAACCCGGACGCCGCCGCCATCGAGGCCGACCTTCGCGAGCCGGAGAAGATCCTCGCCGACCCCAGTGCGCAGCTGCTCCTCGACTTCAGCCAGCCGGTCGGCCTCGTCCTGTCCGCCGTCCTGCACTTCGTCCCCGACGACGACCAGGCCGCCGCGGTCGTCGCCACCCTGCGGGACGCGCTCGCGCCCGGAAGCTACCTGGTCATCGGGCACGCCTGCATGGACGGTCGGGAGAAGGTCATCGGGTCGTACCAGAAGGTGTACAACCACCGCGTCAGCAACCAGTCCAAGGTCCGGAGCCGGGCGGAGATCGAGCGGCTGTGCGCCGGTTTCACCCTCCTGCCCCCGGGCCTGGTCTGGGCCCCTCAGTGGCGTCCCGACTCCCCCGGTGACGTCCCCGCCGACCCGGAGAACTACTGGTCGCTGGTCGGCGTCGCCCGTTACGACGGGGACCGGTGATTCACGCCAGCGGATGCCGGTGAAGGGGCAGGGCCGCGGCCCGGGTCGTCACCGGGCACTCTGCGGTCTCGCGGTCAGCGCGGCAATCCGGTCCGCGTGGACAAGGGTCTGCCTTCGGTCTGGGTCAAGCTTGGTGGAACGGGCCAGTTCGTCCCGGGCTTCGGCCGCCCGGCCGAGTCCGGCGAGCGCAAGCGCTCGCGCGGCGAGTACGTCGGCGCGGTCCGCGGGCAGCAGTTCGCCGGCCGGGAGATCATCGGCGCGCACGCGATCCAGGTCGTCGAGGGCGTCCGTGAAATTGCCGAGCTGGGCTCGGACCTGCCCCCTTCCCGCGAGGGCGGGAGCCGCGGCCGGCGCCCAGTGCAGCGCCCGGCTGAAGGTCACTTCGGCGTCAGAGGGGGATCCCGCCCGCCACTCGGCGTAGCCGAGGGTGGTGAGCGACCGGGGGTCACCCGGAATCCGGTCAATGGCCTGCCCGCTGAGCTCGGCCGCCGCCAGGTAGTCGCCCTGGGCAAGCCGCACTTCCGCGAGGTCGGCAAGTGCGTGTCCGGTGCGATAGCCGTCATCCAGCATCACGAACAGGGACAGCGCCTCCCGGAACCGGGTGGCGGCTTCCTGGAGATCGCCCTGCCTCACCGCCTCCTGGGCCTGGCGCTCCCGGACCAGCGCGACCCCGAGCCAGTCCTCCGCTGCTGCGCGGTCCTGGGCCATGCTTTCCAGGCCGGGTGCGGTATTCATCGACCCGCCCTTGAGTCTCGGCACGCCACGACGATACACGATCGGCATGGCGATTGGCGGCCGGGAGACAACCTGGCATCCTCATCGCGATAACCAGCGAAAATGCAGCGACCACGGCCGCCGGGATATCCGCAAGAACCGCTACCGGCGCCCACAATCTACTCCGGTAGTGTATCGGGGAAGCAAATTAGAATTTCCGTTCTAGCGGGTTCTTGTAATGTGGGTACTAATCACTATGATACGCCCGCGCCGCCCCTGTGGCGACCTGGCATCTAGCTGCGCCACCGTCGGCCGACAGGCTCTATGCGCTGGGGAAACAGCCTCCGCCTGCCATTGCTATTGTGATGCCCGTCAAGCGGCTAGAATCGCAGGGAGCCAGGCGGAATAACGTGTTTTTCTGCTCTTGCCTCTCCATTCAATCGATATGCGTAAATCAGACACTGACGCCGGAACAACACAACCGAGGAGCGGGACCCAGATGACGACCTCCGGGGACTCCGGCAGTTTCCCCCTGGCGACCGGGTTCCAGACGCATGTCTGGGGAGACGTTCCGTACCGGAACCCTCACTTCACCGGCCGTGAGGCCGAACTCGAGCGACTGCACGACGAGCTCACCGCCAGCGGGGCGGCGGTCCTCCGGCATCCGCCCGCGGCCCTGTTCGGGATGGGCGGCGTGGGAAAGACCCAGATCGCCGCCGAGTACGCCCACCGCTTCGGCAACGAGTACGAAGTCGTGTGGTGGGTCCGCTCCGACCAGGAGGACAACATCCAGTCCTCCCTGGTGGCGCTGGGAACCCGTCTCCAGCTGCCCAGTGTCAGCCCGGCCGACCGGGACCGCTCGCTGAACGTAGTCCTCGACGCGCTGCAGTCCGGTACCCCGTACCAGCGGTGGCTCATCATCTTCGACGACGTGCGCCAGCCCGAGCAACTGACCCGCTATGTCCCGCGGAACGGCCATGTCGTGGTCACCTCCCGGGTCAGCGAGTGGCATACGGTGCTCAACACCGATGGCATCGAGGTCAAGGAGTTCCCGCGCCCGGCAACTGTCCAGTTTCTCCGGGAACGGGTTCCGCAGCTGGCGGCGGCCGACCAAGCCGAGGTAGACCGCCTCGCCTCCGTGCTGGGGGACTTGCCCCTGGCCGCCGAGCACGCCGCCGCCTACCTTCACCAGATGGGCAGTCCGGCCACCGAGTACATCGACGCCTTCCGGCGGAACGCCCATGAACTGTTCGCGCAGGATGCCGATATGTACGCGACCAGCCGCGTGGTCTCCACCACGTGGAGTGTCACCCAGAACCAGCTGTCACCGGAGGCACGCGAGCTCTTCCAGCTGCTGGCGTTCTTCGCGGCGGAGCCGGTCGCGGATGAAATCCTGCTGCCCGGCGGCGTGACGTTCGATCCGCCGCTGCCCGAGCCGCTTGCGCGGGCCCTGCGGGCGCGGGCCGACCTCAAACGCGCTCAGCGGGAACTCGCCCGGTTCTCCCTGATCACCGTCTACGGCCAGCGGAACGTCGTGGTGATGCACCGGGTGGTCCAGGCAGTGACCAAGGCGCGAATCGAGAAGGACAACCCCGGTCTGGCCCGGACGCTGCGCGAGGCGGTCTACACGCTGCTCGCCGCGAGCGGCCCGGACTCCCCCACCCGCGAGGAGAACGACGCGGCCTACGAACGGTCCGTCCCGCACCTGATCCCGACTGGCGCGCTGGAGTCCGACAATGAGCGGCTCCGCGGCCTGATCGTCAACCAGGTTCTCCGCCTGCGGCTGCGCGGCGGGGACCACGAGGCGCTCGCCATCGGCGAGCCCGCGCTGGCACTGTGGAAGAACCGGCCCGACGATGTCACGACCCTGGCCCTGTCCGTCGAGATCGCCTGGTGCCTGCGGGCCGTCGGCCGGATCGAGGAGGCCTACGCGCTGGACACCGACGCGCTCCAGCGGCTCAGCGACGGCCCTGGCCCGGACGACGAGACGTACCTGTACCTGAACTGCGCTCGCGGCGTCGGCGAAGACCTCCGGGCCCTGGGCCAGTACGACGAGGCCTACGAGCATGACCGGGTCCTGGTCGGGCAGTACGACGATGCCTTCGGTCCCGACCGGGGGGCGTCGCTGGCCGTCCGCAACAACTTCGCGATCGACATGCGGTGCACGGGCCGGTATCAGGAGGCCCTCGACCTGGACACCCTGGTGCTGCAAGAGCGGCTCCAGCGCTATGGCAGGGCTGACAGGTCGGTGCTCTCCTCCCAGTTCGGCGTCAGCCGTGACCTGCGCCAGGCAGGCCGGTACGAGGACGCGCTGCAGGCCAGCCGGGAACTGACCGCCACGTACGAGGCGCGGGACGTCCCCTGGAACTTCTTCCGCCTGAACGCCTACAACTCGCTGGCGGTCTCGCTGCGCCGCGCGGGCTACTACGAGGAGGCCCGGCAGGTGGCGGAGGACACCTACCGGCGGTACGTCGCCTATGCCGGGCCAGAGCACTTCGGCACGCTCTCCATGGCGACGAACCTGATCTGCGACCGCCGGATGACCGAGGACCTCACCGCCGCCCAGGAACTCGGCGAGGCCACGGTGGAGGCGTGGACCCGGGCCCTCGGCCCGGAGGACCCCAGAACACTGCACGCGAAGGCGAACCTCGCGATCGTCCTCCGGGTGCGTGACTTCCCGGCCGCCGCGCTGGACATGAACCAGGCCACGCTGGCGAGTTTCCGGGCCAGGTACTCCTACGACCACCCGGACGGGCTGGTGGTGATGACCAACCTGGCCAGCGACCTGGCCGCCACGGGCGAAGCACAGCGGGCACGGGAACTCGGAGAGGAACTGCTCGCCAAGAGCCGCGACCGCCGCGGTGAGACCCACCCGGCTACCCTCTCAGCGGCCGCGAACCTGGCACTCGACCTCCGGGCGACCGGTGACGGGCAGGCCGCCGGCGAACTGGCGGCGACGACGCTTGCCTCCTTCGAGGCCGACGAGCAGCTGACCCCGGAACATCCCCAGGTCCAGAAGGCCCGGCAGCGGGGACGGATCAGTCCCGACATCGAGCCGATGGCCTACTGACCTGGTTCCTGGAGGGACTCGGCCTGCCATTCGGCGACTTCGGCCGCGATAGGCGTCAGCACGTCCAGGCCCGCCTCGGTCAGCTGCCCCGAGTTGAGGAGAACGGGGATGGCGTCGGCGAGCATCCGGCGCAGGCGACCGAACCGCACCCGTGCGCGCTGGCGGTCGGCCGGCGCCCCTTCCTGGCACTGGGCGCGCCAGAAGCGGCCCATGGCGTGATGGGCGTAGACGCCGTGGAGCAGGGCATGCGGCGGGCGCGGGTCCTCGCGCCACGGCGCGTGGCCCAGGAACTCCTGGTCGCCTGGGCTGATGAGCGGTTCGAGGTCGGTGAGCGCGCCTACGATCGCGTGGTGGGACTCGTGGACGAGCGACTCGGCCATCTCCAGGCTGTCGGAGGGCATCGCCAGCGCGATCGCGCCGAACGAGGTTTCCTCGGTCGCGCTCGCCGGGCCGCTGACGGCGGCGGGAGAGGCCAGCGGAACTACTGTCCGGACCGTGTCCGCGACCAGGGTCGCCAGCTCAGGATGGCGTCCGGCGAGCAATGTCCATGCCTCGCCCAGCAGGCGCCGCCAGCGGTCCAGCTCCGCGCCGCCGACCTGGGACCGGGGAGCGCCGTAGCGGTCCAGGAAGGGGTCCTGGCCGTCCAGCAGCACGTCCAGCACGAGTCCGCGTTCGGTCACCGTGACGCGGGGCACGGGGCTCCAGTACCGGGTCCGCGTCAAGGCCCCGGGAAGCGGCGCGCCGGATTCCCCGGCCTGGACACGGTAGGCGGCGCAGTCCTGCCGGACGCGGGCCCAGCGCCGTCCGGGCCCGGCATCGAGTCTCAGGGTTCCGAGGGCGGGAAACGACACGGTCCCGTCTGTCAGCGGCACCTCCATGTCCAGCGGGTACGCGTTCTTGATGGCGGCCGACGCCGCGAAGAGAGACAGGCGTCCCAGGTCTCCCTCCAGCGTTCCCCTGCCGCCGGCTTCGTCAGGCGTGCGCAACTGATGCAGGACGTCGTTGGCCCAGGCGCCGAACTGGGGGGCCTCGACCAGTTCCGCGACGGTCCGCGGCGCGTCCTGCTCAATCCGCGCGAGAAGCAGGTAGGCGTCCTTCAGGGCACGGCCGCGAGCCGGGACGCCGCTGCGCGCCAATCGCATGATGCCCGCCAGGAGGGCCCGGTACTTCCCCGTTTCCGCGAGGCGGAGCCGCTGGACTTCCTCTCGGGCAAGTGCCATGCTCGCGCCTAACGGCGAAAGCGAATCATCTGGCGCATCTCCCGACTCCGCCTTGCTGCGCTACATAACGTTCTTCTGCGCCAATCCCGCAGCGTCCCCGGCCTGTCAATCCGCCAAGAATGTCGGCTACGGCCAAATCATCCATGCCCGCGAGGTCAGTCAGCGAGAATCCCGCCATGTCAACCAGGCGCATTCCGATGTCGAAATCCCTGCCGGGCATCATCTGCCTGCCGATCTCCCCGCCGCCTTCTATGGGCACACGAACCGCCTCTCTGACCCCCTCAGGTAAATTCTACGTGACAGTAACGAATCTGGCATTAGCAAATTCCGCTCATCCTGGCGGGCGCGAATAGGGGCCGTCGAGCTCGCGGCCAAACCGGTCCTGCAGCATTAGCCGGGCGACCTCGGCGGACAGGCCCGCCTGGACCAGCACGTCACGCAGGTCAGCCACCTCGCGGGGGTCCGGCAGGGCATTCCCGGCGGCCACGCGGCCGGCGACGAACAGCCGGATCAGGTAGCGCCGCCAGGCCTCCGCGGGGCTGTCCGGCCAGTGCCGGGAACTCAGCAGGTCCCAGTGGTCCCGGATCACGTACCGGCTCAGTTCGTCGAACGGTCCCCCGGCCGTGAACGAGTCCGCCGGAAGCGCCTTCCACGCGGCGGCGAGTACCGTGCCCACGGCATCGCCCGGATCGTCGGCCAGCCCGCCGGCTCTCACGATCTCCCGCAGCAGCGCCGCCGCCTCCTTCGCCAGGCACTGCCGGGCCAGAACGGAGACGTCCGCTTCGCCGGAGGTTCGCCATTCCTCCGCGAGCCGGACCCCTTCTCGCCAGTTTCCGGCGGACAGCAAGCAGAGCAGCCGGGCTTGCTCGCCGGTGAGCGGGGATCCGCGCTTGCCCGCCAGCCTGGAGGCATCGGACGGCGTCATCGGGTCCATCTCGAGCATCGTGTAGAAGGAGCTGTTGAACTCATCCCGGCCCCGCAGCGCGCCGAGGCGCAGGGCCGCCGCGGCTTCGTCGCTGACCGAGACGAGGAAGTACACGTCGGGAATCTCGAAGATCCCCTTGATGTCGCGCAGCAGGGCCCGGACCGTACCGGGGGCGTCGATCTTGTCCAGTTCGTCGATCGCGATGACCAGGGGCCTGAACACCTCTGCGGCACTCGCAGCGAACCTCCGGAAGTCGAAAACCAGCGACGCCACCGTCGGGTCCCGCTCCGCGAGGTCCCTCTCCCGGCTCCGGCTGATCCCGGCCGTCCCGTGGTACGACGCCGACAGGGACGCCTGACTCGACCGTTTCAGCGAGGTGGTGGCGAACCGCGCCTGCTCTCGCAGCCCGGCGGCCTGCCGGGCCAGGCCTCGGATCTTCCGGCGGCCCGCCCGCAGCTCCGCGGGCTTCCCGGACGCGAGCAGGCCCGGGAGACTACGGGCGCGGGCCTCAACCTGACTGGCCAGGGTGCTCGCCAGCATCGAGAGAAACGCGGTCGGCTCATACCCGCTGGGGCAGGGAAACCAGAGCCCGGTCCCGCCAGCGCGGCTGGCCTCCGTGATCGCCCGGTGCATGAGCCAGGACTTCCCCGAACCGCGCGGGCCGTAAAGCCCGTACACGCCACCGTTGCCGGTCGCGATGATCGTGCGCAGATGCCGCCAGCTCGGTGTCTCCAGGAACTCTTCCGCGTCATACGAACGGAAGAGCGTGCTGTCCGCCCCTACGTCCACCGGGCCTCCACGGGCACTTTCCAGCACTACCGAATGTAAGCCGCATATACCAAGATAACGATCAAAACGTCTCGCCGGGTTCC
>WRBL01000259.1 GCA_009784565.1 Streptosporangiales bacterium
CCAGGACGGCGATGACGTTGCCGCTCTTGCCGACCGCGCCCGGCGGGAACGTGAATGTGCGCGTCTGGGCGCCCGCCGCCGAACCCGAGCCGAGGAACGCGCCGTTGAGCCAGACCGAGTAGGCGCCGGTCGGCGCGATCCCGTCCGCGGTCAGCGTCACCCCGGACGCCGAGCCCGAGAAGTGTCCCCGGTACCAGGTGAACCCGTGGTCGTACCCGTAACCGGTCGCGTCCAGTCTGCCGGGGTGGTCGGCCAGGGTCCAGCCGCTGTCGTCGAACCCGGGCTGCGCCTCGGGGGTCTCGCTGGCGAACTTCCAGTTCGCGAGCGCGGGCAGGCTGACCGGCGCGGGCCCGGCCACGGACCCGGTGAGCTCGCCGTCCGGCCCGGCGGACGTGGCCAGCGGCTGGCCGTTCCATTCCACCGAACGGATCTTCGGTCCGCCCCAGACACTGATGTTCCCGGCCTTGGAGGTGTCGCCGGCCAGTTCCAGCGTCCCGTTCGCCGCGGTGGCGGTGCGGACCAGGTAACCGCCCTCGACCAGGACCGGCCCGGCGCTGGTGGTCTCGGGCCAGAAGTTCTCGGCCGTGGACGTGTCGGCCAGCAGCAGGCGCAGCGGCGGGGCGCCGCCGCCGCTGATCTCCACCGCGGCCAGCCCGTCGTGGGTGTAGTCGAGCCGGAGGTCGTGGCTGGCGCTGTCCCAGGTGCTGGTCACGGTGCCTTCGGTGGTCTTCACGGCCGGCTGGCTGGCGTAGTGGAGCACGGTCTCGCCGTCGGTGCCCTGCGGGCCGTAGAGCAGCGCGGTGTCGGTGGTGCCGATCGTCTCCTGCGTCATCAGCTCGGACGTCGAGTAGACCAGGTCCTGGCCGCCGTTGGTTCCGAAGTGGTAGCCGGTGACCAGCATCTTCGAGTCCCGGCCCTTCAGCGTGAGCGTGCCCTGCTGCGGGACCTGGGAGAACGTCTGCCCGTCCGCGGTCAGGGCCAGGTGCGTGGTGGCGTCGGAGGTAGAGGACGCGTTCGACTGGCGCACGTAGACGAACCCGGTACGGTTGCCGGGATTGTCGCGCTCGATCGTGGTGATGGCGGGGTTGTCGGCCTTCGGGGCCGCGGCGGACTGGGTCTGGGCCAGCGGCGCGACGGACGTCTCGAAGTCGTTGATCAGCTTGTTCTCGCCGTACTTGGAACCGTCGATCGCGTTCGGGTCCTGGGGCGTGCCGATCTCGCCGGTCTCGCGGATGGCCGACCCGTAGTCATAGGACGAGTACACCTGCGGGTCCGGGAGCCAGCCCCAGTTGGTGCCGCCGACGCCCATGTAGTAGCTCTGCATGGTCGAGCCCTGGGCGATGTTGTCCTTGTAGAAGACGTTCTCGAAATCGGGCCCGGTCATGGTGTAGCAGTTGTCGTAGCCGGAGCCGCCCCAGCCGTCGAACGAGCCGCCCTGGTATTCGGGCAGGTAGACCGGCTCGCCGGAGTAGACCGGATAGCCGGACTGCGGGTTGCCGAAGTGGCTCGGGTCGGCGCAGTTGAAGCCGAGCGGGTAGTTGTCGGTGCCGCTGATGTCGACCTTGCCGGTGCCGCTCGTGTAGGTCTGGGAGCCGCAGCACTGATTGAACGTGAAGGGGACGTTGATCCCGTCGGACTTGGCCTGCTGCTCCAGGGCGGCCATGTAGTCGTCGGCGCTGGCGCCCTGGCCGCCGTACTCGTTCTCGACCTGGTAGGCGATCACGTTCCCGCCCCGGGTGACCTGGTGGGCGGCGATGACCGGGTCGATCTCGCTGAACCACTGTTTCGCGGCGCTTTCGTAGGGTTCGACATCGCTGCGGTAGCCGTTGGGGACCGGCAGGACCCAGCCCGGGATGCCGCCGCCGTCGGTCTCGGCGTTGATGTACGGTCCGGGCCGGGCGATCACGTACAGCCCGGCCTGCTGGGCCAGGTTCAGGAACTCGTTGTAGTCCCGGACTCCGCTGAAGTCGTAGGCGCCGGGGGACGGCGAGTTGTAGTCCCAGTCGAAGTAGACGGTGACGGCGTCGTACCCCTCCGCCTTCGCCTTCTGCAGGTCATCCAGCCACAGGCTGGGGCTGGGCGTGCGCCACGGGTCGAACTCGACGGCCGTGATGTAGATCCGCTGGCCGCCGATGATCATGGAGGATCCGTCGTAGGAGTCGGTCTCCGGCGCTCCGGTGAGGACGTCCTTCGGCCCCGGGATCGCCGCGGGGGTAACGGCGGCCGTGGTGTCCGGCTTCGTGCCCGCGCCGCCGCTCGTGTCGGCCGTGACGGTGAACGTGTAGGACGTTCCGTCGTCCAGTCCGTCGACGATCGCCCAGTCGTTTCCGGCGGTCGCGGTGACCTGCTTGCCGCCGGGGTTCGCCGTCACCGTGTAACCGGTGACCTGGCTGGCGCCGGACTGGGGCGGGCACCAGACGACGGTCGCGGATCCGCTGCCGCCGATGGCCCGGGCCTGGGCGGGGGCGCCCACGCTGGCGTTGCCGGCGGCGGGGCCGGCCGCCGGGCAGGACGCGTCGGTGCCGTTCGGCTGCTGAGGCTCCGGGGCCGCCGCCGGGCCGGCGGCGGCCTTCGCGGGTTTCGCGCTCGCGGCCGCGGCTGCTCCCGCGCTCGTGCCCGCCGTGGCGCGGGCCGCCAGTTGCGGAACGCCCAGCGCCGTCAGCAGAACGGCGGCGCCCGCCGCGGCCATGCGGAAATGTCTTCGGCCACCACTACTCATGCAAACCCACCCACAGCAGAACGGATACGCGCTCCCCTGAAAATCAAGACACTCCTTTCGCCGGTTCCTGTCAAGACGGCGTCCAGGCCGGCGGAGATAACCGGGTGCTTCGGCACCTCGTAACCATGGTTCGACGACGCCTTCGGCGGCGGTGGCGTCCGCTGTGCCATGCTCAGTGGGTGCAGCGAACGAAGCCGGCGAGCATCCGCGACGTGGCACGGCTGGCCGGGGTCTCTCACCAGACGGTCTCGCGCGTCCTGAACGGCCATCCGAGCGTGCGCGAGGACACGAAGTCCCGCGTCGTGGCGGCCATGAGCGAACTGCGGTTCCGGCCCAGCCGGGCCGCCCGCATGCTGTCGACCCGCCGGTCGGAGACCATCGGCGTCCTCGCCGCGGCGGTCGGGTCCCATTACGGGCCGGCCAGCAGCGTCAGCGCCGTCGAGGACGCCGCCCGGGCCCGCGGCTTCTACGCGACCGTCGCCCACCTGGCGTCGGTGTCCCCGGCCGCGATCACCGCCGCGGTCGAGGATCTCCTCGACCAGGACGTGGAAGGCATCGTCATCGTCGCCCCGCGCACGGCGGTGCTGTCGCACCTGGCGTCGCTGCCGCTGACCGTGCCGATCGTCGCCGCCCAGGGCGAGCAGCGTGACGCCGGCGGCATCCCGGTGGTGTCGGTGGACCAGCAGGCCGGCGTCGCGATGGTGATGCGGCACCTGCTGTCCCGGGGCCATCGCCGGATCCTGCACCTGGCCGGCCCGCCGGACTGGAACGACGCCCAGTCCCGGCACCGCGCCTACGAGGCGGAGCTCATCTCGGCGGGCCTCGATCCGCTGCCGCCGGAGTCCGGCGACTGGACCGCGGACTCGGGCTACGCCGTCGGCCGCGCTCTGCTGTCCCGCGCTCTGCTGTCCCGCGCCGTGGCGTCCCGTGCCGTCTCCCCGGTCGCCGGCCCGGGATTCACCGCCGTCTTCTCCGCCAACGACCAGATGGCCCTGGGCCTGGTCCACGCGCTGCGCGAGGCCGGGCTGGACGTCCCCCGCGACGTGAGCGTGGCCGGCTTCGACGACATCCCCGAGTCCGCGCACTTCTGGCCGCCCCTGACCACCGTCAGGCAGGATTTCGCCTCCATCGGCCGCCGCTGCGTCGCCACTCTCGCCGACGCCATCGACACCGCGGCCGCCCCTCGTTCCGTCCCGGCCGCGGTCGAGGAAGTCGCCCCCCGCCTGATCATCCGCGACTCGGTCCGCGATCTCAGCCTGTAATCCCCGGTTTTCTGCGCGAGCGGGGACTCGCGTGGTCCTCCGTGGTGCAAATAGCGCCTCTGCGGTCCACGGGAAAATGATCATGGCCGCGCTCGGGGCGAGCCGGGTCCCGTCTATCCCCGCATCGCGGCGGTTGACGCCGGTGTGTCCTGGTGCGATAGTGAAAGCACTGATGTGACCGGTCACATCAGGAGTGAAAGACGTGTCGTACGAGGCGAAGGGGCTTCATGGGCGACGGCGAGCGGTACGTCATCGGCGTTGATTTCGGGACCCTCTCCGGCCGGGCCGTCCTGGTGCGGGCCGGCGACGGCGCGGAGATCGGCGCGGCGACCTTCGAGTACCCGCACGGGGTCATCGACCGGGAACTGAACGGGCGGGAACTGGCGCCGGACTGGGCGCTGCAGGTGCCCTCCGACTACGTCGGCGTCCTCAGGCACGCGATCCCCGAGCTGATAACAGCAACAGGAGTCGGCGCGGGGAGCATCATCGGGATCGGCACCGACTTCACCGCCTGCACGGTCCTTCCCGTCACCGCCGACGGCACGCCGCTGTGCGAACTCCCCGAGTTCGCCGGCCGCCCGCACGCGCAGGTGAAGCTGTGGAAGCACCACGCCGCCCAGCCGCACGCGGACCGGATCAACGAGCTCGCCCGGCAGCGGAAGGAGCCGTGGCTGAACCGGTACGGCGGGCTGATCTCCTCGGAGTGGGAGTTCGCCAAGGGGCTGCAGCTGCTCGAAGAGGACCCGGAGATCTACCACCGGATGGACCGCTTCACCGAAGCCGCGGACTGGATCGTCGAGCAGCTCACCGGGACCCACGTCCGCAACGCCTGCACCGCCGGGTACAAGGGCATCTACCAGGACGGGCGCTACCCGGGCCGCGACTTCCTCAAGGCCCTGAACCCCGGCTTCGAGGACTTCGCCGACGACAAGCTCAAGGGCCCCATCGCGAACCTGGGCGACCGGGCGGGCACCCTCACCAGCCAGGCCGCGGAATGGACCGGGCTGAACCCCGGCATCGCCGTCGCGACCGGCAACGTCGACGCCCACGTCACCGCGCCCGCCGCCCAGGCCACGGGGCCCGGCCAGATGCTCGCGATCATGGGCACCTCCACCTGCCACGTCATGAGCGCTCCGGAACGGGTTCACGTCCCCGGCATGTGCGGCGTCGTCGACGGCGGCATCGTGGCCGGCCTGTACGGCTACGAGGCGGGCCAGTCCGGGGTCGGCGACATCTTCGCCTGGTTCGCGGACCGCTTCGCCCCGGGACAGTCCCACGAGGAGCTGACCGCCCGCGCCGCCGCCCAGAAGCCGGGCGCCCACGGACTGGTCGCCCTGGACTGGCAGTCCGGGAACCGCTCCGTCCTGGTCGACCACGCCCTGTCGGGGACCATCGTCGGGATGACCCTGGCCACGACGGCCGACGACGTGTACCGGGCGCTGATCGAGGCGACCGCCTTCGGCACCCGGAAGATCGTCGAGACCTTCAACGCCAGCGGAGCCGCGGTCACCGAGTTCGTCGCGGCGGGCGGACTGCTGAAGAACGAGTTCCTCATGCAGGTCTACGCGGACGTGCTGCGGATGCCGGTCGCCACCGTGGCCAGCGAGCAGGCCCCGGCGCTCGGTTCGGCCATCCACGCCGCGGTCGCCGCCGGCGCCTACCCGGACGTGGGAGCGGCCGCCGCCGCGATGGGCGGCCGGGGAGCGGTCACCTACCGGCCCGACCCGGCGGCCGCCGGCGTCTACGACCGGCTGTACGCCGAGTACGAACGGCTCCACGACTACTTCGGCCGCGACGGCAACGACGTGATGCACCGCCTGAACACCCTCCGGAAGGAGGTCCTCTCATGACGACCGCCGAAGCCATCGCCCGGGTCCGGGCCGACGTCGCCCGGCTCCACGCCGACCTGGTCCGCTACGGGCTCGTCGTCTGGACGGCCGGGAACATCTCCGGCCGGGTGCCGGGCGAGGACCTGTTCGTCATCAAGCCCAGCGGCGTCGGCTACGACGACCTGGCGCCGGAGAACATGGTCGTGTGCGACCTCGACGGCACCGTGGTCCCCGGCGCGGAGGGATCGGAGTACTCCCCGTCCAGCGACACCGCCGCCCACGCCTACGTGTACCGGCACATGCCCGAGATCGGGGGAGTGGTGCATACCCACTCCACGTACGCGACCGCCTGGGCGGCCCGCGGCGAGCCGGTCCCCTGCGTCATCACCGGCATGGCGGACGAGTTCGGCGGCGAGATCCCGGTCGGGCCGTTCGCCGTCATCGGCGACGACACGATCGGCCGGGGGATCGTCTCCACGCTGACCGGGCACCGGTCCCGGGCCGTCCTGATGAAGAACCACGGCGTGTTCACCATCGGCAAGGACGCCGGCGCCGCGGTCAAGGCGGCCGTCATGTGCGAGGACGCGGCCCGCACCGTGCATATCGCCCGTCAGGGCGGCGCCCCGGTCCCCATCGAGCCGGACACCGCCGGACGCCTGTACGACCGCTACCAGAACGTCTACGGCCAGCGCGAACAGACACAGAGGAAGAACTGATGCCCGGGACCGCGTCGCTCGAGAACCGTGAGGTCTGGTTCCTCACCGGCAGCCAGTCCCTGTACGGAGACGAGGCCCTGCGGACAGTAGCCCGCCAGTCCCGGGAAATCGCGGAGGCGCTGGGGTCGGCCCGATCCGTTCCGGTGAGGGTGGTGTGGAAACCGGTTCTGACCGAGCCCGGCTCGATCCGCCGCACGATCATGGAAGCCAACGCCGATGACGCCGTCATCGGCGTCATCGCGTGGATGCACACGTTCAGCCCGGCCAAGATGTGGATCGGCGGGCTCAACGTCCTGGACAAGCCGCTGCTGCACCTGCACACTCAGGCCAACGCCGGGCTGCCGTGGTCGTCCATCGACATGGACTTCATGAACCTGAATCAGGCCGCGCACGGAGACCGGGAGTTCGGCTACATCCTGACCCGGCTCGGGGTCCGGCGCAAGACCGTTTCCGGGCACGTGTCCGACCCGCGGGTGACGCGGCGGATCGGGACGTGGACCCGGGCGGCGGCCGGGTGGGCGGCGACGCGGTCGCTGCGGCTGGCCCGGTTCGGCGACAACATGCGCTACGTCGCGGTCACCGAGGGAGACAAGACCGAGGCCGAGTCGGTGTTCGGGGTGCAGGTCAACACGTGGGGCGTCAATGACCTGGCGGCGGCGGTGGATACGGTCTCCGAGAGCGACGTCGCCCGGCTGATCGCAACATATGAGGATTTGTATGATATAGCGCCAGAATTGCGGCGCGGCGGCGGCCGGCACGCGTCCCTGCGCTACGGGGCGGCGATCGAGGCCGGGCTGCGGTCGTTCCTGGCCGACGGCGGGTTCGGCGCGTTCACCACCAACTTCGAGGACCTCGGCGGGCTGCGGCAGCTTCCCGGGCTGGCCGTGCAGCGGCTGATGGCCGACGGGTACGGCTTCGGCGCCGAGGGAGACTGGAAGACGGCGGTGCTGGTGCGCGCGGCGAAGGTCATGGGGGAGGGGCTGCCCGGCGGCGCCTCGCTCATGGAGGACTACACCTACGACCTCACACCCGGGGAAGAGGTGATCCTCGGCGCGCACATGCTGGAGGTCTGCCCCACCCTCACCGCGGAAAGGCCGAGGCTCGAGATCCACCCGCTGTCCATCGGGGCGCGCGAGGACCCGGTGCGCCTGGTGTTCACCGCCGACCCCGGGCCGGGCGTCGTGGTGGCCCTGTCCGACATGCGGGACCGGTTCCGCCTGGTCGCGAACGAGGTCGACCTGGTGGAACCGGCCGAGGCCCTGCCGAACCTGCCGGTCGGCCGGGCCGTGTGGCGGCCTTCCCCTGACTTCCAGACCTCGACGGAGTCCTGGCTCGCGGCCGGGGCCGCCCACCACACGGTGATGTCCACCGCGGTCGGGGCGGAGGCGTTCGAGGACTTCGCCCGGATGGCCGGCGTGGAGCTCCTGACCATCGACGACGCCACCACGGTGCGCGGGTTCGAGCAGGAGATCCGGGCGAACGCCGCCTACTACCGGCTAGCCCGCGGGCTCTGACGGCTCTGAGGACTCCGGCAGGCCGCTGGGCCTGCCGCGCACCGGGGTCTTCTCCTGGTGCGGCATGCTGTTAGGCGGCACCGGGTAGGGCTTGCCGCGGTCGAGGGTGGCCATCAGCAGGTTGATGTTGCCCCTGATGAGCGTCTTCACCCCGGACAGCCCCGGGTCCGGCAGCGGCGGCAGGGCGTCGTCGGCGGAGCGGGAGAAGTCGAAGGCGGACGTCATGTCGCCCACGGTCTCCTTCCGCCACGCCGACAGGTTCGGCACCTCCACGCCGAACCGGCGCTCCAGGAACCGCAGTTGCGAGGTGTGGTCGAACACGTCGGAGGCCACCAGGCCGCCGCGGCTGTAGGGGGAGATGATCAGGCACGGCACGCGGAAGCCCAGGCCGATCGGCCCGGCGACGCCCTCGGACTTGGTGACCTTGTCCAGGGGCGCGGTGATGTACTCGCCCGGGGTGCCGGGCGGCGGCGTGGGCGGCGCGACGTGATCGAACAGCCCGCCGTTCTCGTCGTAGCTGACGATCAGGGCGGTCTTCTCCCAGACCTTCGGGTTAGAGGCGAGGATGTCGAGCACGCGCAGGATCCCGACCGCCCCCTCGGCCGCGGGCATCGCCGGGTGCTCGCACGTCAGCAGGGACGGGATCAGCCAGGAGACCGAGGGCAGGGTGCCGTTCTCCACGTCGGAGCGGAAGTCATGCGGGAACGACGTGCGCAGCGCGCGCTCGGCCAGCCGGGAGTCCGGGTTGTCGCGGTAGGCCTTGAACTGGGCCATCATCCCGGACAGGAAGGGCCGGTCGATGAAGCCGACGGCCCCCTGGTGCTGGTAGATCTTCCAGCTGACCCCGGCGTCCTCGAGCTGCTCGGGGTAGGTCCGCCAGGAGTAGATCCCGTTCTTCGGGTCCAGCGGGGTCTCCACGAGCGGGCCCCCGTCCTTCCCCTCGGGGTCGATGGTGCCCGTCATCCAGTAGAGCCGGTTGGGGTCCGTGGGCCCCATGACCGAGCAGAAGTAGTGATCGCAGACGGTGAACGCGTCCGCCAGCGCCCGGTGCACGGGGATGTCCTCGCGCTCGTAGTACCCCATGACCACGGTCCCGCTGTCGGGGCCGTTGGTCTCCACGTGGGTCCTGACCCAGGAGTCCATGGCCCCGTTGTTCCAGGACTTGTGCTGCGGCGCCCAGTCGTGGGTGGGGTCGTCGATGACCTGGCCGTCG